>MELE01000118.1:3393-39595 GCA_001768615.1 Acidobacteria bacterium RIFCSPLOWO2_12_FULL_67_14b
GCTGGACGTCGGTTAGCATCGTGTCGTCGAGAACACGCGACACGCGATCGACGGCTTCGTCCACGGTGCAGCCAATCACGTTCAGCTCGCTCAGCAGGCCTTCGCGCGGCTTGAGGTCGACGCTGACGCGGACCCTCCCAGGTGGGGACAAACCTTTCTTGTCCGCCGAAGCGCCGGGCGCGAAGGCGGAAGGTTTGTCGATGACCCGCAGGTCCTTCACCTTCGCCCGCATGCGCTTGCCGCGCACGTCGATCTCCGCCTGGTTGCCGTCGATGGCGATGACCGTGCCTTCGAGTCCCATGCCGGCAGCGACTCGCGAACCGACCTCAGGCGGGCCTGATTCAGGCGGGTCTAAAGACCCGCCTGTGCCGGGGTGCCGCAGATCCTCGACGATGCGATCGATCTGCGCCCGCGCCTCCGTTCTCGCCGCGCCGGATTCGCCCGTGTTGATCGCCGCCCGCAGCGACGCCTTTTCCGCGAGCGCCTCAGACTTCTCCTTCAGCTGATCGATCACCGCGTCGACGTCGCGCCGGGCCTGCCGCAGACGCTCGTCGAGCCGTTCGTTCAGGCGCTTCTTGAACACCTCTTCACGCTCGGCCAGGCTGCGCTCGCGCCTGGTCAGCTCGGCGTTGGTCTCGTTGAACGCGCGCTGGTCGCGTTCGAGCTTCGTGCGCTCGGCCTCGAGCGCCCGCGCCTGCGCGTCCAGGCGCGACAGGTGGGCCTGCAGTCGCTTCTGATCGTCGCTCAGGTACCCGCGCGCGGCGGCGATCACCGCCTGCGGCATGCCCAGCCGCTGCGCCATCTCGATCGCGAGGCTGCGCCCGGGCGCGCCGTAGACGAGCCGGTAGGTGGGCGCGAAGTTCAGCGGATCGAACGCGAACGCCGCCACCGTCACGCCCGCCGTGCCGATGCCCCACGTCTTCACCGAATCAAAGTGCGTCGTCGCGATCACCAGCGCGCCGCGCTGGCGGAAGTGCTGAACGATCGCGGTGGCGAGCGCGCCGCCTTCGTTCGGATCGGTGCCCGTGCCGACTTCGTCGAGCAGCACGAGCGCCGGCAGCGCGAGCTCGCGGTCCATCGCCACCAGGTTCGTGATGTGCGACGAAAACGTGCTCAGGCTCGCCTCGATCGACTGTTCGTCGCCGATGTCGGCGAAGACCGCGCGGAACACGGGCAACCGGGCGGCGGCCGCCGGCACGTGGAGGCCGGCCTGGGCCATCAACGCGAACAGGCCGGCCGTCTTCAGCGCCACGGTCTTGCCGCCGGTGTTGGGGCCGGTGATCAACAACACGCGGTTGGGCGGATCGAGCAGCACGTCCACCGGCACCGGCCGCTCGAGCATGGGGTGGCGCGCGCCTTTCAGCTCCAGGCTGGTGTCGGCCGTGAACACCGGTTCGATGCCGTTCACCCTGGAGCTGTAGCGGGCGCGGGCCTGCAGCACGTCGATGTCGCGGGCCACCTGCTCGATCACCGCCAGGTCCGCGGGCCGGTGCCGGAAGCGATCGGTCAGCTCCAGCAGGATGCGGAGGACCTCCTCGCGCTCGCGGTCTTCGAGCTCGACGATGTCGTTGTTGATTTCGACGGTGGCGGCGGGCTCGAGAAACAGCGTCGCGCCGCTGGCGGAGCTGCCGTGCACGATGCCGGGCACGTTGCCGCGATGCTCGGCACGCACCATCAGCACGAAGCGGCCGTTGCGCTCGGTGACCACCTCGTCTTGCAGGTACTTCGCCGAGTCCTTGCCGCGCGTGAACTGCTCCAGCGTGCCGCGGAGCTTCTGCCGCTTCTGGCGCAGCTCGCCGCGGAGGCGTTTGAGCTCCGGACTGGCCTGGTCGAGCACCTCGCCGCCCGGATCGATTGCCTGCCGCACGGCGCCCACTTCGCCCTTGAACGAGGCGACCGCGGTGACCAGCCCGCTGAGAATGGGGAAGTCCGCGCCCGCGCGCATCACGCTCGCGCGCGTCTGATCGACCGAGTCGATGAAGTCCGCGAGCAGGCGCAGCTGCAGCGGCTCGAGCGGCCGGCCGGGGATCGCGAGCCCCTCGAGGGCGTCCGGCAGGTGCTCGCCCGCGCGCAGCGGAAAGAGCGGGTGGCGCTCGAGGAAGGAAACGGTCTCGCTGGTGCCGGCCTGGGAGGCGACGACGATCTTCGGATCCGTCGACGGCTCGAGCTCCGATAGCGCAGCCGTACCGAGCGGCGTCAACGCCAGCGCGGTGACGGCCTCGACGATGCGATCGAATTCCAGGGTTCGTGTTGCCAGCATGGATCAGCCTTCAGCCTTCGGCCTTCGGCCTTCAGCTTTCGGCCTTCAGCCTTCAGCCTTCGGCATTGGGGATGCGCTGATGGCTGACGGCTGAAGGCTGACGGCTGAAGGCTGCAAGTGGTTGATCATGCTCGCAATACAGCCGGCGCCGTAGCCGTTGTCGATGTTCACCACCGACACGCCGTTGGCGCACGAGTTCAGCATGCCGAGCAGCGCGGTGATGCCGCCGAAGCTGGCGCCGTAGCCGACGCTGGTCGGCACGGCGATCACCGGCACGCCGACCATGCCCGCGATCACGCTCGGCAGGGCGCCTTCCATGCCCGCCACGGCGACGATCACGCGCGCCGATTCGAGGCGCGACCGGTGCGTCAACAGCCGGTGGATGCCGGCCACGCCGATGTCGTACATCCGATCGACGGTGTTGCCCATCAGCTCGGCGGTGACGGCTGCTTCCTCCGCCACCGGCAGATCTGAGGTCCCCGCCGACGCGAGCGCGATCGTGCCGATGCCGGGCGGCACCTCACGCTTCACCGTGATGGCGCGCGCGAGCTCGTGATACTCGGCCTCCGGCACCACGGCCTTCACGGCCGACCATGCCGCCTCATCCGCACGAGTGACCAGCAGCGGATGCCCCCGGCTGATAATCTGCGCCGCAATCGCCGCGATCTGAGCCGATGTCTTCCCGATCCCAAGAACGACCTCGGGAAAGCCCTGTCGGATGCTGCGATGGTGATCGAGCTTCGCAAACCCCAGATCCTCAAAGGGTTGGTCGCGAAGCGCGGCCAGCAGCCGCTCCACGGCGGTTGCCGTGTCGGTGCGGCCGTCGCGGACCTGCTCGAGAATGCTGCGAAGTTCTGCCGGTGTCATGTGCCGCTATCGTCCGTGTTTCGTTGACTTTACCTACAATGGACTATAATGATGGACTGGACTACGGGGCCGAAACCCCCATTTCAGTGGAGCGTGTCAACGAGTCCGAAGGAACGAGCAGCGTCGCTCGGCCAACGGCTTCGGGCCGTTCCAACGGAACGGCCCCTGTACTTATCGAGCATACATACCACTAGATGAGCGCCGTCGAAACCCTCATACTCGCCTCGTATTTTTTTGTCCTCCTGATCCTGGCGGTCTATGGATGGCACCGGTACTACCTGGTGTACGTCTACATGAAGCACAAGCACGAGCAGCCGGTGCCCAAGAGCACGTTCGACGAGCTGCCGGCAGTCACCATCCAGCTCCCGCTCTACAACGAAATGTACGTCGTCGATCGGCTGCTCGATGCGGTCTGCCAGATCGACTACCCGCGCGAGAAGCTCGAGATCCAGGTGCTCGATGACTCGACCGACGAGACCCAGCAGATCGCCGTGCTCGCCGTCCGCCGTCATGCGTTGCAGGGCATCGACATCAAGTACATCCATCGCGACGACCGCATCGGCTACAAGGCCGGCGCGCTCGACGAGGGCCTGAGGGTGGCCAGCGGCGAGTTCGTGGCGATCTTCGACGCCGATTTCATTCCCAAATCCGACTTCCTGATGCGGTCGGTGCACTACTTCACCGATCCCAAGGTGGCGCTGGTGCAGGCGCGCTGGGGCCACGTCAACGAGGACTACTCACTGTTGACGAAGATCCAGGCCGTGCTGCTCGACGCGCATTTCGTGCTCGAGCACGGCAGCCGCAACCGCGGCGGGTGCTTCTTCAACTTCAACGGCACCGCCGGCGTCTGGCGCCGGGACGCGATCGACGACGGCGGCGGCTGGCAGCACGACACGCTGACCGAAGACCTCGACCTCAGCTACCGCACGCAACTGCGGGGCTGGCAGTTCGTCTTCGTGCAGGATCACGTGGCGCCGGCGGAGCTCCCCGTGGAGATGAACGCGTTCAAGTCGCAGCAGCACCGCTGGGCGAAGGGATCGATCCAGACCTTCCTCAAGCTGATGCCGCGGATCCTGCGATCGGATCAGCCGTTCAAGGTGAAGGCCGAAGCGTTCTTCCACCTGTCCGCGAACTTCAACTATCCGCTGATGTGCGTCTTGTCGCTGTTGATGGCCCCGTCGATGGTCATCCGCTACAACATGGGCTGGTACGAGATGCTGCTGATCGACATCCCGCTGTTCTTCGCGGCGACGGCGTCGGTGGCGAACTTCTACATGGTGTGCCAGCGCGAGCTCTATCCGCAGACGTGGACCGAGCGGCTGAAGTACCTGCCGCTCCTGATGTCGATCGGTATCGGCCTCGCCGTCAACAACACGCGGGCGGTCTTCGAGGCGCTGTTCCACAAGCCGAGCGAGTTCGTCCGCACGCCGAAGTACTGCGTCGAAGGGCAGTCAGACGAGTGGAGCGGCAAGAAGTATCGACAGTCGGTGGCCGTGCAGCCGATGATCGAGCTGGCGCTCGGCCTCTATTTCACCGCCACGCTGTTCTACGCCCTGGCCAACGGCATCTACGGCACGGTACCCTTCCTGATGCTCTTCCAGGTCGGCTTCCTCTACACCGGCATGCTCTCGCTCTTCCAGCAGTACGGCGGCGACGCCGTCGTCGAAGTCGCCCAGGGCAAGGAAGCCTAGCCAGAGTGCAGAGTTAAGAGTGCAGAGTTAAGATCGAACGAAGCGCTCAATCAGCTTCAGCTTTTCCATCCGCTGGAAGTCGCCATCGAGCGACCACACCAGCCCGCCGATGTCCGCGGCGAGCACCCCGATCAGCAGATCGCCAATCGAAAACGTCGTGCCGGCGCGCGCGGCGCGCTCGGTCCATCTGTCGATGGTCCGCCACGATTCGTCGGTGGGATAGAGCAGCGGCAGGCCTTTCAGCTCTCTTGCCAGCTTCGCCCGATCGCTGGCGCGGGCGCCCATCAGCAACTCGGTGCGAACGGGAACTGCCAGCGCGACTTCGTCGGCGTCGAGGAGGGACCGCAGCGTGATGGCCTCGGGCCCCGACGCCGATCGAAGCGCGAGGATCCAGACCGACGTGTCGACGATGATCACGGGCGGGCTTTTGTCCGGCCTCGGGTCTTGTCCAGATCGAGATCGATGTGGACCTTGCCGAAGAGCGCTTTCAGGCCCTCGACGCGGCCGCGCCGCACCACTTCCCTGAGAGCGTAGACCACCGTGTCGGTCTTGGACTTGAAGCCCAGCACGTCGCGGGCGTCTTCTACCAGGGTGTCCGGCAAATCCAATGTCGTGCGCATATGAATACAGTAATTTGTATGCTTGTCAGATGTCAAACAGGCCTGACTTGTATGTAACCGATTCGGCCCAATCACCGCCGAAATGTCGAACGCGCCTGGAGCTTCAACACGCCTGTATATCAAGCGCGCTGGCGCGGAGGTAGAATCTGTCGCATCGGAGGGGGCCTATGAAGTTCCGACCTGTCGTCGTCGTTCTCCTCGGGCTGGCGTTTGCGGGCGACCTGGGCGGTGTCACCGCGCAGGAATCACAAGACACGTCGCGCCCGCGGGTGCCGGTCGTCGGCCGATCGGTGGTCGCGACCACCTTCGGCATCGTCGCGGCCAGCCAGCCGCTGGCGGCACGCGCGGGCGTGCAGATTCTCGAGCGCGGCGGTAACGCCATCGACGCGGCGATTGCCGCCAACGCCACCATCGGCCTGATGGAGCCGACCGGCAATGGGCTCGGCGGCGATCTCTTCATCATCTATTACGAGGCCAAGTCGGGCACGGTCTACGGCCTCAACTCGAGCGGATGGGCGCCGACCGGCCTGACCACCGACTTCCTTGCGGCGAAAGGCCACAAGACGATGCCGCAGCGCGGCATCTACTCGGTCACCGTGCCGGGGGTGGCGGCGGGCTGGGACGCGATGCGCACACGGTTCGGCACCAAGCCGTTCTCGGAGCTCCTGGCGCCCGCCATCTACTACGCGGAGAACGGATTCCCGCTCTCGGAGACCATTGCCGCGGGATGGGGACGGTCGGAGAAGATGCTCAGCGCGCACCCGAACTCGGCGCACACGTATCTGATCGACGGGAAGCGCGCCCCCAAGGCGGGCGAGGTGTTCCGCAATCCCGATCTGGCCGGATCGCTTCGTCTCATCGCGGAGAAAGGCCGCGATGGCTACTACAAGGGGAAGACGGCTGAAGCGATTCTGGCGATCTCGCGTGAGCAGGGCGGCACCTTCACCGCCGCCGACCTCGGCGAGTTCCAGCCCGAATGGGTCACGCCGATCAAGACCAGCTATCGCGGATGGAACGTCTACGAGATCGGCCCGCAGACGCAGGGGATCTCCGCGCTCATGATGCTGAACCTGATGGAGCCGTATCCGATGGCGGACTACGGCTTTCACAGCACCGACGCCCTGCACGTGATGATCGAGGCCAAGAAGCTCGCCTATGCCGACATGCTCCGCTACATCGGCGACCCGCGCTTCTCGCGCAACCCGGTGGACGCGCTCCTGAGCAAGCCGCGCGCATTGGACCGCGCCAAGCTGATCGACAAGGCCAAGGCGGCCTGCCAGGTCGAGCCGGCCAAGTTGCCAGGCATCACCGACGCGCAGGGCAACGACACCATCTACATGTCCGCGATCGACAAGGACGGCAACATCGTGTCGCTGATTCAGAGCAACTACAGCGGATTCGGCTCGGGCCTGGTCCCGCCGGGCGCGGGTTTCATGCTGCAGAATCGCGGCGGCCTCTTCTCGCTCGAGAAGAGCCAGCCGAACACCCTCGCGCCGCACAAGCGTCCGCTGCACACCATCATTCCCGCGTTCATGGAGAAAGGCGAGCAGCGGATCGGCTTCGGCATCATGGGCGGATGGAACCAGGGCCAGGCGCACGCGCAGTTCGTGGCCAACATCGCCGACTACGGGATGACGATCCAGCAGGCGCTCGAGGCCGGCCGGTTCACCAAGGGCAGCTTCGAGGGCTGCGACGTGCAGATCGAGTCGCTGGTGCCCGAGACGACGCGCGCTGAACTGAAGGCGCGCGGGCACGATCTCCGTGTCGTCCAGCCGCGGAGCGGCAGCTTCGGCTACGGCCAGGCGGTGATGAGCGGGCCCGGCGGCGTGCACTTCGGCGCCTCGGAGCCGCGCCACGACGGCGCCGCCATGCCGCAGGCGCCGCCGGTGTTCGAGGCGGTCGCGCGCAGGCCATGAGGCGAACCCGCCTTGCGTCGCTGCTGCTCGTGCTTCTGGCCCTGGCGGTCCCGTCCGCGCAGCGGCTGAATGAGGCGGCGCTCGGCCAGCTCGAATGGCGCGCCATCGGCCCCGCCGTCATGGGGGGCCGCATCGACGACCTGGCGGTCGACGAGCGGAACCCGTCGACGATCTACGTCGGCGCGGCCTCCGGCGGCGTGTGGAAGACGATCAATGCCGGGACGACGTGGACGCCGATGTTCGATCGCGAGGGCGTCGCCTCCATCGGCGACATCGCGTTGAGCGCGTCGAATCCCGACCTGGTCTGGGTCGGCACGGGCGAGCCGAACAACCGCCAGAGCTCCTCGTTCGGCGACGGCGTCTACAAGTCGCTCGACGGCGGCCGCACGTGGAGCCACATGGGGCTTCGCGACACGCAGCACATCGGCCGCGTGATCGTCGATCCGGTGGATTCGGAAACGGTCTACGTGGCGGCGCTCGGGAAGCTGTGGGGTCCGAGCGCGGAGCGCGGCGTCTACAAGACCACCGACGGCGGGCGGACCTGGACCAACGTCAAGTTCATCGACCAGGACACTGGCTTCGTCGACATGGTGATGGACCCGAACAACCGCAACGTCATCTATGCCGCCGCCTATCAGCGGCGGCGAACGCCGTGGGGCTTCAGCGGCGGTGGCGCCGGCGGCGGCATCTACAAGACGGGCGACGGCGGGCGCACCTGGGTGAAGCTCACACGCGGGCTGCCGGAAGGCATCATCGGCCGCATCGGCCTTGCTCTGTGGCGTAAGGATCCGCGCGTTCTCTATGCGACGGTCGAGCACCGTGAGGGCGGCGGCACCTTCCGCTCCGACGACGGCGGCGATACCTGGCGGAAGATGAGCGCCGTGAACCCGCGACCGATGTACTACAGCAAGATCCACATCGACCCCACCAACGACCGGCGCATCTTCATCCTCGGCGCGTCGCTGTTCGTCTCGGACGACGGCGGCCGCACCTTCGCCGACCCAGCGACGGGCCGCCCCGGCGCCAACGAGGTGATGACCCCGACCTACGACGTCGGGGTGCACGGCGATCACCACGCGCTCTGGATCGATCCCGCCAACCCGAAGCACTTGATCCTCGGCAACGACGGCGGGTTGTACGTCTCGTTCGACGCGAGCCTCACGTGGGACAAGGTCAACAACATCCCGATCGGCCAGTTCTACGGCATCAGCGTCGACATGGCGACGCCGTACAACATCTACGGCGGCCTGCAGGACACGCACTCGTTCGGCGGCCCGAGCGCGACGCGGCACTACCTTGGCATCCTCAACGCCGACTGGGTGCAGATCAATACCGGCGACGGCATGTACGCCCAGGCGGATCCCAACGACCCCGACACGATCTACACCGAGTCGCAGGACGGCAACCTCTCGCGCTTTCATCGCCCGACCGGCGACCGCAAGCCGATTCGCCCGACGCCGCCGCCCGGTGAATCGCCGTACCGCTTCAACTGGACGTCACCGCTCGTGATCTCGCCGCACGACTCGAAGACGCTGTACTTCGGCGGCAACCGCGTGTTCCGCTCGACCGATCGCGGCGACACGTGGACGGCGGGCCCCGACATCACGCGCGGCGAGGATCGCAACACGTTGGCGATCATGGGGATGAAGCCCGGCCCCGAGATGCTGTCGCGAAACGACGGCGTGAGCGCCTGGGGCACCATCACGTCGCTGGCCGAATCGCCCGTGCAGGCGGCGCTGCTGTGGGCCGGCACCGACGATGGCCTCGTGCAGGTGTCGCGGGACGGCGGCCAGACGTGGAGGAACGTCACCGATCGCCTGCCCGGCCCGGCGCAGAAGGGCCGCATCAGCCGCGTCGAGCCGTCCCATCGCGATGCGCGCACGGTCTACGTGTCCCTGGATCGTCACCAGGACGACGACTTTGCGCCGTATGCGTTCATGTCGCGCGACTTCGGCGAAACCTGGACGTCGATTGGCGGCGGGTTGCCGGCGGTCGGTTGGATCAACGTGCTGAAAGAACATCCGAAGAACCCCGCCGTGCTGTTTGCCGGCACCGAAACCGGGCTCTTCGTTTCGTTCACTACCGGGACCGACTGGACGCGCTTCACACACGGGTTCCCGACCGTGCCCGTGGACGACCTCGTGATTCATCCGCGCGACAACGACCTGGTGGTGGCGACCCACGGCCGCGCCATCTACGTGCTCGACGACATCTCGCCGCTCGGCGGCATGACCGGTGAGATTGCGGCGGCGGAGCTGCACCTGTTCCCTCCGCGTCCGGCGACGATTCTGCAGCGCTGGAAACACGAGAGCTACAGCGCGCAGCGCGTGTTTGCCGGACCCAATGCTCCGGCCGGCGCCATCCTCACGTATCACATGAAGACGGCCGACAAGGCCCGTGCGTCGATCGCCATCCGCGACGCCGCGAGCCGCGTCGTGCGCGAGCTCGAGGGCCCGGCCGACGCCGGCCTCAATCGCGTCGTCTGGGACCTGCGCAGCGCCGCGCCGGCGGTCCTGGCGGGACAACGCGGGCCGTTCGTCGTCCCCGGCGTCTATTCGGTGACGGTGCGCGCGGGCGGACGCGAGTCCACGGCCACCGTGAAGGTTGACCCCGACCCGCTGTTTCCAATGACCGATGCCGAGCGCGCGTCGCGCTTCACGCACCTCACCGACGTGCTCAAGCTTCAGGCCGATCTTGCGCGGGCCGGAAGCGACCTGCGCGCGGTGCGCGACCAGCTGGCACCGCTGCAGGATCAGTTGAAGCGCCAGCCGTCATCGCCACCCTCGGTCGTCGATGCGGCCGCGCGCCTCGCCAAGGGGCTCGCCGATCTGCAGTCGCGCGTGGGCGGCGGCGGTGGCGGGGGCGGCGAGGAAGGCGGCGGCGGGGGCGGGGGTGGCCTGCGGGGCCGGGTCGGCGGCCTGTTCTCGGAGCTCGACGGCTCTGGCATCCATCAGGGCACGCTCTCGGGCCCGACGGCCGGCCAGCGGCAACGGCTCGAGGCCGCGCGCAAGGATCACCTCGCGCTCGCGGCCGACCTCGATCGGGTGCTCGGGCCGGAGTTGACCGCGCTCAACGACGAGATCGCCAGGCTCAAGGTCCCGCGCATCGTCCGGCCCCGCTGATACAATGACATTCCTCCCTCCCAGGAGCCCGTCATGCGCGCAGTGTTGACGCTCGTGCTGGTTGCCGCGTTGCCGGTCGTCGCCGTGGCCCAATTGCCGCGGGACCTGGGTGCGATCGCGCGCAAGGTGCCGTCGCTCGGCGGGCTGCTCAAGGGCACGCCGCCGCTGTCGACCGACTTCGACGACACCATCGGTCAGCAGCCCATCCTCGATCGGAAGGAAACCACGCGCCAGCCGCGTTCGATGCGCAGCCTCGCGCGCACGGGCAACGGCGCGTTCATCCTCCAGCCGGGCCTCTGGGAACAGACGTTGCAAAGTTACTGCCTGCGCGCGGGCACTTACGCGCCCGGTCAAGGCGACGGCTACCTCTACGCGCCCGCGAAGGGATCGCGGGCGGCCGCCATCCGCGCCATCCTGGCCGCGTCGGTCAATCACCCCGAGATCGTGCAGAGCGACATCCAGATGCTGCTCTGGGCGGTGCTGTCGCGCGTCAACGTGTCGAAGATGCCGCCGAAAATGCAGGCGGTGGCGCGCGTGTTGTTGCCCGCGAGCGAGATTCGCGCCATCGACGCCGACGCGCTCGAAGTGATCGGCGCCGCCGAACGCACGCGGTTGTTCCGCGGGCTGCCGGCGCCCATCAGGAAGGTGCTCGAGGTCGAATCCGATCTCCGGTACCGGTTCTACCGTGCCAACGTCAATTACGCGGAGATCGAGCGCATCGCCGTGCTGAGCGGCGTCGCTCCCGAAGACAACGCCAACAAGATTCGCCGCGGGCAGTGGTCGCGGCATCCGGGCGGGTACTACATCCGCTATTTCCCGGATTCGTTTATGAAGACCCGCGTCCAGATCCTCGTGCCCGGCCGCGTGGTTGTCACCCGGGATCGGCTGAACCGCATCATTTCGATCGAAGACAGCCGCGGTGGCAGGACCGAGACCGTGTACAACGACGCCCTCGCGCCGCGCCCGCATCCGCAGGATTCGCGGTTGAAGGCGTACCCGTTCAAGACCGTCCGCTTCACCAAGCGCGGCGCCAACGGGAAGCCGGAGGTGTTGGAGATCCACGATAAGGGCTGGACGTTCCAGCGGTCGCAGCCGCGGAACCGCCGGGCGATGGACCAACCTCGAGGTTTGTCGCCACAGCACACGCCGGTGATGCGCGTGGTGCGCGCCTCGTACACGCTCGTGCAGGACTGGTGGGATCGCTGGTTCGAGCGCGGTGAGCAGGCGCAGGAGATTCACGAGCGCTACGAGTTCTACCGCGATCGCGGCGATGCCGCGACCACCACCGGCGACGCCGATTCAGTGGACGAGCTCGAAGACCGCGACCACTATCGCGACGGCATCGACGCGGCGACCGGTGTCGACCTCGGCGATCGGCTCGAGTGGCTCTCCGACCACCAGGAGCGCGAGAACGAAGCGCTCGAGTACGCGACCTCCGTGCTCGACGGTTTGCCGACCACGTCGACGACCGACGGCCCGGCGTGGGAGCCGGGCGACGGCCTGGGCGTGCCGTCCGGCGGCGGCCAGCGCCTGGGGATATCGGGACGGTAAGTCCGAGATGCGTGGCGACAGACCTTTAACCCCTGAAGGCGCTTGAGTTGACGAGCTTGCCGAGCGATCCAATCCAAGGCCGCAGATGACGCAGATGACGCCGATCAAATGCAGCCGCAGATTTGACGCAGATTAACGCCAATTGAATCTGCGACCGCCGAACCGTTCAAGACACGGCGTCGCCCCGCCCCGCCATCTGCGTGTGGCACGTCGGACGTCGAGGGGTGGCACATTGCCGATTGGCGATCGACCGATTCTGCGATTGTTGGGTGGTCGGGTGATTTCGCGACTTGGGGATTCGGATTGGCGATCGGCGGATTGATGGCCGACCAATCACTCCCTCTGCCATCCCACAAATCGAATCACCCAATCGCCACATTTTCGATCACCCAACAATCGCGCAATCGGTCAATTGGCCATCGTCAATGCCCACGGCCACACCTGCTGACCGCCATGCTCGGCCGTCAGAGGTCTCGCCTCGCTGGGTTTGTCGTAACAGCGTAGAATCCGCATGTGACGACACGCATCTCCGGCGCCCTCCTCTGCCTGGCCGCGCTCGCCGGCGCCCTGGCCTACGCGCAGGCCGGCGACGTCAACTGGCCGGTCAACGGGGGAGTGGGGAACATCCGCTATTCCCCTCTCACCCAGATCGATCGCACCAACGTCCGCAGTCTGCAGGTAGCGTGGACCTACGACAGCCACGACGCCTTCAAGGACTCGGAAATGCAGAGCAACCCGATCATCGTCGACGGGGTGCTGTTCGCCACCACGCCGACCATGCAGGTGGTGGCCGTCAACGCCGAGACGGGGCAGGAGATCTGGAAGTTCGATCCGAGCGGCGGCGCCGGCGCGCGCACGCGGTTCCGCCATCGCGGCGTTGCCGTGCATGCGGATCGCGTGTTCGTCACTTATCGAAACTTCCTGTGGGCGCTCGACAAGACCACCGGACAACCGATCGCGTCGTTTGGCGCGCAGGGCCGCATCGACTTGCGTGAAGGACTGGGCAAACCGCCAGCGGGCCTCAGCGTCAGTGCCAGCACGCCCGGCGTCGTGTTCGAGGACCTGCTCATCCTGCCGAGCAGCGTGCCCGAGACGTTGCCCGGCACGCCGGGCCACATCCGCGCGTTCGACGTGAAGACCGGCAGGCAGCGATGGATCTTCCACACGATTCCCCAACCGGGCGAGCTCGGCTACGACACCTGGCCCAAGGACGCCTACAAGCTCTCGGGCGGCGCCAACGCATGGGCGGGCGTCACCGTGGATCCGAAGCTGGCGATGGTGTTTGCCGCCACCGGATCGGCATCGTTCGACTTCTACGGGACGACGCGGCACGGCGACAACCTGTTTGCGAACTGCGTGCTCGCGCTCGACGCGCGGACGGGCCGGCGCGTCTGGCACTTCCAGGCGATCAAGCACGACGTCTGGGACTGGGACTTTCCCGCGCCGCCGAGCCTCGTCACGGTCAAGCGTGACGGACGGCCCGTTGAGGCAGTCGCGCAGATTACCAAGCAGGGCGATGTGTTCGTGCTCGATCGCCGCACCGGCGTTTCGCTGTTCCCGATCGAATACCGCAAGACGCCGCCCTCGACGGTGGACGGCGAACTGGTGGCCACGACGCAGCCGCGGCCCCTGAAGCCGCCGCCGTTCGCGCAGCAGGGCCTCACCGAGGACATGCTGACACGGCGCACGCCCGAAGCGCACGCCGCCGTGCTCGAACGGTTCCGCAAGATGAAGTCCGGCTTCTTCACGCCGCCATCCTTCGAGGGCACCATCGTGTTTCCCGGCTTCGACGGCGGCGCCGAGTGGGGTGGCGCCGCCTTCGATTCGGACACCGGCCTGCTCTACGTCAACTCGAACGAGATGCCGTGGATCATCAAGCTGATCCCGAACAACGACACCTCGCTCTACAACTCCAAGTGCGCGACCTGCCATCGGGAAGATCGCGCGGGCACGACGGTGGCGCCCTCGCTCGTCGACATCGGCCTGCGGCGCACGCGCGACGAGATCGCGACCATCGTCCGCCAGGGCACGGGCCGCATGCCGGCCTTTCCCGACATGGGCGCGCGCAACATCACCGATGTGGCCGAATTCCTGATCAGCGGCAAGGACAAGGGCGCGGATCCGGCGCTCGAGAACGACCCCAGCCGGCTGAAGTACCGGAGCGACGGTGAGTCGATCTTCCTCGACCCGGATGGCTACCCCGCGATCACGCCGCCGTGGGGCACGCTGAACGCGATCGATCTCAACGAGGGCGCCATCCGTTGGAAGATTCCGTTCGGGGAGTTTCCCGAGCTGGCGGCCAAGGGCCTGACCAACACGGGCAGCGACAACTACGGCGGCCCGGTGGTCACGGCCGGCGGCCTGCTGTTCATCGGCGCGACCAACTTCGACCGGAAGTTCCGCGCCTACGACAAGCTGACCGGGGCGTTGCTGTGGGAGACGGTGCTGCCGGCGGCGGGCAACGCCACGCCGTCGGTGTATCAGATCAAGGGACGGCAGTTCGTGGTGATCGCGTGCGGCGGCGGCAAGAACGGGGCGCCATCGGGCAGCAGCATCGTGGCGTTCGCGCTGCCGGGGAAATAGCGATAGGATTCACCGACCTGAGGTGCAGCCATGGTTCGACGCGTGTCTTTTGCAGCGGCTCTCGCAATCGTCCTGGTGACGTCCGGCGTGGCCGCCGCGTCGCCCATTCGCCTGGCGCGGCATCCCGACTACCACGGGGGCCGGATCACCTTCAGCTATCTCGGTGACATCTGGATCGCCGGCGAGGACGGCACGGGCGTCCGGCGACTCACCGACCACGTGGCGCGGGAAACCTACCCGCGGTTCTCGCCCGACGGCCGCTGGATCGCGTTCTCGTCGAATCGCTACGGCAACAACGACATCTTCATCGTGCCGGTCGACGGCGGCGCGCCGAAGCGGCTGACGTTCCATTCCGGCAACGACGAGGTCGTCGGCTGGGCGCGCGACTCGAAGTCGGTGATCTTCCGCGCCTCGCGCGGCGTCGGCGCGTTCCCCAACGTCGCCACCCTGCACCAGATCGCCGTGGCCGGCGGCCAGGAGCAGCCGCTCCCCGTCGACTGGGGCTACTCGGGCAGCCTGTCGCCCGACGGCAAGTCGCTGGTCTTCAATCGGCATCCGTCGACGTGGTCGCGGCGCCACTATCGCGGGAGCTTTGCCGCGGACCTGTGGGTGACCAACCTCGCCGAGAAGTCGTATACGAAGTTGCTGGCCGACGAGAAATACAACCGCTATTGGCCGATGTGGGGCGCGGACGAAGCGATCTACTACGTCGCCGATCCGCTGCCGAACGAGAAGAACGTCAGGCCGGGCAGTCCCGAGGTGCGGGCGAGCGTCAACAACATCTACCGGATTCCGGTCAGGGGCGGGTCGCCGGTGCAGGTCACCAGGCACACCGACGGCAGCCTGTTCTGGCCCTCGATGTCGAGCGACGGCAAGGTGATCGTCTACGAAGACAACTTCGGCATCTGGAAGCTGGACGTGGCGAGCGGCCGGACCAGCGAAATCAAGATCGACATCAGCTCCGATGAAAAAGAGAACGAGGTCGAGGTCAGGACCGTGACCGACGAAGTCGACGCCTACGACATCTCGCCGTCGGGCCGCCGCGCCGTCATCTCCGTGCGCGGGCAGATCCTCACCATCGCCACCGAGCGCGGCGACATCACCAGGGTCAGCCCCGACAAGATGGCGTCGCGCAACCAGCTGCCGAAGTGGTCGTTCGACGGCAAGCACATCGCGTTCGTGTCGGATCGGTCGGGCCGTGACGAGATCTGGATCGCCGATCCCGAGGGCCGCAGCCCGAAGAAGATCACCGACCTCGACAACGAGAAGGCCGCGCCCGTCTGGACGCCGGATTCGAAGTCGCTGCTCTACGTGGCCGCGGGCAAGCGGCTGTACAACTACACCGTCGCCGACGGCAAGACGACCGTGGTGACCGCGAACGACCTCGGCCGCATCGGGTCGGTCAGCGTGTCGCCCGACAGCCAGTGGGTTGCGTTCTCGAAGCAGGATCGCACCCTGCGCTATCACGTCTACATTGCGCCGGTCGGCGGCGGGGAAGAACGCCACGTCTCGGACGACAGCCTGCTTTATGCGGAGAACGACGCCGTGTGGACGGCGGACGGGCAGTATCTCGTCTTCACCTCCACCGAAGGCACCAACAACGGCATCGCGTCGCAGGGCGGGCTCAACGCGACGATGGAGCTGTGGGTGCTGTCGCTGCGCGATCGCGATCGGGATCCGATGAATCGCGACATCGACAACGAAGCGCAGGGCCTGGCCGCGCAGGCCGAAGCCCGGCCGAACGGCGGTCGCGCCGGCGCAGCCGCGGCGCCGGACGTCCGCATCGACTGGAGCGGGCTGGCCCGCCGGGCGAAGCAGCTGACCGTGCCCGGCAACGCCATTGGCGGCCTCACGCCCGCGCCCGAAGGTCCCTCGGTGGCGCTGACCGCGTCGACGCGCGTGGCCGGCGGCGGCCCCGGCGGCGGCGGCGCCGATCCCGGGATGTTCATCATCAACGTCGAGAGCGGACAGCTCACCCGCGTGCCTCGAGCCGCGGCGAGTACCGACGACAACCGGGGGAATGCCGGGGGCGGCGGCGGCTTCGGGGGCGGCCCCGGGTTCGTCTTTGCGCGCGACGGCCGCACGCTCTACTTCCGATCGGGCCGCGGCCTGTTTGCCGCCACGGTGAATCTCAACGCCGGCGCCACTGCTGGCGGCGCCGGGCGCGGCGCCGCTCGTGGCGGCAACGCGCCCACGGAAACCGCCGAGCCGGCGGCCGGCAACGCGACGGCTCGCCGCGTCACCTATACCGCCAACATCGAGGTCGACCGCAAGGCGCTGCGCGCGCAGGTCTTCAACGAAGGCTGGCGCATCATGAAGCACCGCTTCTACGACGCGAAGATGCACGGCGCCAACTGGGACGCGGCCAAGGCCGCCTACGAGCCGCTGCTGGACTACCTCGTTGATGACGACGAGCTGCACAGCGTGATGATGATGATGATCGGCCAGCTCAACGCCTCGCACACGGGCGTGAACGCGGGCCAGGGCGGCGGCGCGCGCCCAGGGCAGACGCGCTACCCCGGCTTCGACGTGGTCGCCGATGCGTCCGGTTTCTACAAGGTCGGGCGCCTCTACAAGGACGGCCCCGCCGATCGCGACTACCTGAAGATCAAGGAAGGCCACTTCATCATTGCCGTCGACGATCGGGAGCTGAAGACGAGCGAGAACTACTGGGAGCGCTTCACGCTCGCGGCCGGGCAGAAGTTCCACTTCCTGCTCAACGACAAGCCCACCAGGGACGGCGCCTGGGACGTGACCATCACGCCGGCGGCGGGCAACGCGTTTGCCGACCTGCAGTACGCGCGGTGGGTGAGCGATCGCCGGGACATGGTGACGAAGGCCAGCAACGGCGACATCGGGTACCTGCACATCCGCGCCATGGACGCGCCGTCGCTCCGGCAGTTCCAGCTGGACCTGGCCGCGAACCGCACGAAGAAGGCGCTCGTGATCGACCAGCGCTTCAACGGCGGCGGCGGCATCGATCAGGAGCTGCTCGGCATTCTCGCCGGCCGGCAGTATCAATACACGATGGGGCGCGACGCCGGTTTTCAGCAGCCGCGGCCGTCGAACTTCTACGGGCCGATGGTGGTGATGCAGAACGAGCGATCGGCATCGGACGCCGAGATGTTCCCTGCCGGCTTCAAGGCCCTCGGCCTGGGCAAGGTCGTCGGCGTGCCGACGATGGGGGCGGTGATCGGCACCGGGTCGTACACGCTGCTCAACGGCGCCACCATCCGCACGCCCGGCAGCGGCGTCTGGACCGTGACCGGCGAGAACATGGAGAACTACGGCGTGCCGCCGGACGTGTACATCGACAACGCGCCAGGCGATTTCCTGAAGGGCCGCGACGCGCAGATCGAGAAGGCCGTCGAGGTGCTCAAGGAGCAGCTCGCGGGCCGCAAGACGACGACGCAGCAGTAAAGGGTGGCGACAAACCTTCAGGTTTGTCGTTACCGTCCGACGCTGTACAACCGCGTCTGCGTCCGCATAGGCGTCGCCCGCCTGGTAGATCTCCTTGCAGGGCGCCAGGGTGGTTCGAGCTTCGTGACGGGCCGCAGAATCGGACCCGCTCGGTCCTCGGATCGGCCGAAGGCTGAAGGCTGAAGGCCGAAGGCTGTAAGATCACTTCCATGGCGGTTGAGGCAAAACCCAAGGGTGGACTGGAAGACGTCGTCGCGACCTCGTCCCGGATCTGTTTTCTCGACGGCGATCGCGGCGTGCTGGCGTATTGCGGGCACGACATTCACGACCTGGCGCGCAATGCGACGTTCGAGGAGACGTGCTACCTGCTCTGGCACGGACGCCTGCCCAATCGCGCGGAACTAGGCGATCTGCAATCCCAGCTCGCCGCCGCCCGGCCGCTGCCCGAATCGATCATCCGGCTGATGAAGATGCTCCCTCCTTCGGACGGCATGGACGCGCTGCGGACCCTCACCTCTGCCCTCGGCCACTACGATCCGGATGCGCACGACAACTCGCCGGCGGCCTCGTATCGCAAGGCGGTGCGGCTCACGGCGCAGATCGCGAGCCTCGTGGCCACCTGGGGCCGCATGCAGGCCGGCGGCGGGCCGATCGCGCCGGATCCGGCGATGGGGCACGCCGCGAACTTCCTGTACATGCTCTTCGGCGACCGGCCCAACGCCACCTCCATCCGGGCGATGGACATTGCGCTGACGCTGCATGCCGACCACGAGCTCAACGCCTCGACGTTCGCCGCCCGCGTCGCCGCCGCCACCCTCACCGACATCCACTCCGCCATTGTCGCCGGCATCGGCACGCTGAAGGGGCCGCTCCACGGCGGCGCCAACGCCGAGGTGATGAGGATGCTGATCGAGATCGGGCAGGACGCGCCGCCCGATCGCATCGACGCCTACGTCAAGGGCAAGTTCGCGCGGAAGGAAAAGATCGCCGGCTTCGGTCACCGCGTCTACCACACCGAAGACCCGCGGGCGACGCACCTGCGGAAGATGTCGAAGGAGCTGGGGCAGAAGGCCGGGAACACGAAGTGGTTCGAGATGAGCGAGCGCATCGAGGCGCTCGTCATGGCTGAGAAGAAGCTCTATCCCAACGTCGACTTCTACTCCGCGTCGACGTATTACACGATGGGAATCGCCATCGATCTCTACACGCCGATCTTCGCCGTGAGCCGCATCAGCGGCTGGACGGCGCACGTGCTGGAGCAGCTGGCGAACAACCGGCTGATCCGGCCCCGCGCGGATTACACGGGTCCTACCTATCCGCAGACCTGGATTCCGCTGGCACAGCGCTAATCACCTGAAGGTTGGCCTTGGTCGCGCCCTTGACGGCGCCGATTGAAATGCCGCGGTCAAAGGTCGCGAGTGCGCCCCCTGCGGCCGTGGCGACCCCGAGCAGGTAGATGTCTGTCACCTGCCTGTGGCCGCCGATCAGGGACGTATTGAAGACACGCTCGTCTGTCAGCGTCACCGACTCGGCCCAGAAGTGGTGTTGACCGCTTCGCCGAAACGCACGCAGTTTTTCGACGACCTCGGCTGGTCGCCATGCGTCAAGGATGTAGGTGCGGTTCGACAGGATGCGAACGACACCGTTCTCCGTTGTGGGGCTGGTCGCCCAACCATGCGCCCGTTGCTCGTCGAACCAGTCGTGAGCCACCTCGTGGTGGCTGTGGCCGGTAAAGAAAAGCGCCACCAACACGTTCACATCCAGCAGCGCGATGCCGTTCATTCGTCGTCGCGGAGCCGGTTGACAAGTTCCATGGTGATCAGCCGCTGACCAGGCCGGGCTTGAAGCAGCGGCACGCCGTTTCGGACCTTCGCCGCCCGCTTGGGCGGTTCCAGCCCTTTTCGGACCAGGTCAGACGCCACTTTTCCAGCGGTTTGGCCTCGCACTGATGCGATTTCCTTGATGGCTTGCAGCACGTCATCGTCCAGGTCCAAGGTCGTTCTCATGGCTCGGATCATCACGCATCACGCATCAGATGTCAATGGCTGTCGCTGCCGCGCACGCCCAATCGCACGCCGTCGGTGAAGGCCCTCGCCCGCGCGAGGGCCGCCGGCACGACCATGCCCGTAATGCCGGAGGCGGGTCTGAAGACCCGCCTCTACGCGATCACCCCTGCCGCTGGCGCAAGCTTTCGAAGTACGCAAACATCGCGGCCGGCTTGCCCTATCATGGCGCCTCATGAGCACCCGATCCCTCGTCGCCGGCGGCGTCTTCTTTGTCCTCACGGTCGTGCCCGGGGGGCAGGCGATCGGCACGCGCGCGGTTACGGCGTCCGAACAGAGCGCCTGCGCGCAGTTGATGGCGCTGCAGCTTCCCGACGTGAAGATCGCCGAGGCGGTCGCCGTTCCGGCGGCCACCGCGGGCGCGATCAGGGCGGCGCACTGCCGCGTCAACGGCGTGGTCGGGCGCGAGATTCGCTTCTCGCTGCTGCTCCCTGAAACCTGGAACCGCAAGTTCATGATGGGCGGCGGCGGCGGGTTCGTTGGCGGCATCGACAACCAGGCGCGTGGATCGGTCAACGCCGGCTACGCAACGGTCGGCACCGACACCGGTCACCAGGGTACCGTCACCACCGCCGGCTGGGCGCTGAACGATCTCGAGCGCCAGCTGAACTTCGGCCACCTGGCCGTGCACCGCGTGGCGGAAGTGTCGAAGGCGATCCTGCGGGCCCACTACGGATCCACTGAAACGCGCTCCTACTTCAACGGCTGCTCGAACGGCGGCCGCCAGGCGCTCATGGAAGCTCAGCGCTACCCGGACGACTTCGACGGCCTTGTCGCCGGCGCGCCCGCGAACGACTTCGTCGGCATCGGCGCGCAGTTCATCAAGGACATGCAGGCGGCGTTCCCGGATCCGCGCAACGTGTCGACACCGCTCTTCGCCAACGAGACCCTCAAGAGCGTCGAGGCCCAGATCGTCGACCGGTGCGACGCAATCGACGGCGCCAGGGACGGATTGATGGAGGATCCGCGGCAGTGTCGCGTCGACGTCTCGGCGCTGGCTGGACTGACCGACGTGCAGAAGGCGGCGCTGAAGGCGATCTACGGCGAGACCCGGAACCGCGACGGCGTCATCTACCCGGCGCAGCCTTTCGGCGGCGAAGGCGAGACTGCGGGCTGGCCGGCATGGATCGTCGGTGTCAACCCGATGATGATCACGGCGCAGCGCGCGCCCAGCGCCCGCTTCGCGTTCGGCACGGAGATGTTCAAGTACTTCATCTTCGCCAATCCCGAGTGGGATTACAGCCGCTACGACTTCACGACGTTCCGCAAGGACTCGGCGCAGGCGGCCTCGATGCTCAACGCCACCGACCCGAATCTGGACGCCTTCAAGGCGAAGGGACGCAAGCTCGTGATCTGGCACGGCTGGTCCGACCCCGCCCTGACCGCGTTCGGCAGTATCAAGTACCACGACCAGGTGACGGCGCGCGATCCGATGGCCCGCGACTATCTCCGCATGTTCATGATGCCGGGCGTGCTGCACTGCGCGGGCGGGCCCGGGCCCGACACCGTCGACTGGGCGTCGGTGATCGACGAGTGGGTGGAGAAGGGCCAGGCGCCGGCGCGTATCGTCGCGCGCAAGCTCGCGGCGGGCGGCGCCGTGACGCGGACGCGCCCGCTGTGCGCCTATCCGCAGCGCGCCGTCTACAACGGCACCGGCAGCATCGACGACGAGAAGAGCTTCTCGTGCGCTACTGCGGCCAGCCGCCCTGCGGCAGCCCCTTGAAGACGCGCAGCGCGTTCCGGTAATACACCTTCTTCAGCACATCGTCCGGCAACGCGATGCCGTAGAGCTTCCAGTAGGCGTGGTAGTCGCGGTAGTAATCGAAATACTCGTCCGCGGTCTCGAAGACGCGCCAGTAGTACGGGTACTCCTCGGGCTGGAACGAATCCTTGCCGAACATGATCCGATCCTGGTACTTGATGAAGAACTCGCGCGCGGCGCGCGGCTGCCGTCCCAGGTCGTAGAGGATCGCGCCGGCTTCAATCGTCACGTTCGGAAAATCGTCCAGCATCTTCGCGGCGCGGGCCAGGTCGTTGGCGTGCCACCCGAAGTGCGCGGCGACGAAGCGGGTCTTCGGATGCTTCCGGAACACATTGTTGCGTTCCGTCATCAACTGTTCGAACGTCACGTGCCCGGGCTGGTTGTTGCGGCGATCCGCGAACAACGACAGCTCGAGCCAGCGCTCGTTCTTGAGGTCCTGCGGCTGAAAGAACTCCTGCGGCTCGGCGGTGTGGATGAACGCCGGGACGTCGAGCCGGGCGAACGCCGCCCAGAGCGGATCCAGCTCGGGCTCGTCGACCTTGAGGCGCGAGCCGTCCGGCTTGGCGATCCGGAGGCCGAACTGCTTGCCGACTTCGCCGACGCCGATCGCGCCGGCCTTGAGATCCGCTTCGAGCTGCTGCGCCGCGCGCTCGCCCCATCCCGGTCCGACGTTGCGGAAATCGATGCCGGCGAGCACGCGGAAGCGATCCCTGTGCGGCGAGGCGTTCAAGGCGGCCTGCGTGCTCGTGAGCCGCTGTCCCGACACGTTCTCGGCGACCAGCATCACGCGGATGTTCAGCGAGTCCATGATCCCGACCACGCGGTTGATCGCGTCGGCGGAGGCGACGTTGCCGGGATGTCCGTGCACGTCGATCGCCGGGAACTTCGCCTTCGGCACCAGGTGCTCCGCGGTCACCAGCGTCGAACGCGGACGGTAGTCCAGGATGCTCGGGGGCGGGTCGCTCGGCGCCTGGCAGCTGCCCGGCCTGACTTCCGTCGTCCCGGGAGGGCACTCCTGCCCGGGCGTGATGCGGGAGCCGCCGCGTATGCCTTGCGCCGCGAGTCCCGCCGCCAGCGCGGCAGACGACACCAGCACGAGTACGACCGTCGCTTTCGTCATGCCCAACAGTATTGCCGAAAAGGGCCCGGGGCATGGGTGTTGACCAACTTGACCAACTGCCAGGGACGACGGTATCGTCGTCGTATGTCGAAGCTCCTGAACCTCTACGCGGCCAAGACCGGACTGTCGGCGCTGGTGGACGAGGCGGCAGCGGGCGCCGAGATCATCATCGCCAAGAACGGGCGGCCGCTGGCGAAGCTCGTCGCCTTCCGGGACGCCGTGCGGCGCAAGCCCGGCCGGGCGAAAGGGCAGGTCTGGATCAGCGACGATTTCGACGCGCCGCTGCCGGCGGATCTGCAGGCGGCGTTCGACGGGGACTTCGATTGAGGCTGCTCCTCGACACGCACGTGCTGCTGTGGTGGCAAACCGACGATCGGCGGCTGGGCCGCGAGGCCCGGCGCGCGATCGCCACCGCGGATCTCGTGTGGGTCAGCGCCGTGTCGGGGTGGGAGGCGGCCATCAAGGTCTCCCGCGGCCGGCTGCGGCTGGACGAGAAGTTCCGGATCCTCGTGGCGGTCGACGAGTTCACCGAGCTGCCCGTGTCGCTGGCGCACACCGAGTTGGTGCGGCAGTTGCCGCCGCATCATGCCGACCCGTTCGATCGGCTGCTCGTGGCGCAGGCGATCGTCGAGAACGCCACGCTGGTCACGCACGACCGCGCCATCGAGCCGTACGGCACGCCCGTCATCTGGACCTGAGCCGCCGATGCCCACAGTTTCTCGCGCTGTCGAATCGCGATCACATCGCGTGGGTCGCTAATCTGCGGCGGCATTTTGAGGCCACTGATAACCGGCCTCCAATCTGCGGCTGGGAATATGCCGGCTCACCAGCACCAGACCGCCATACACGGCTGCCATCGACGCGGCGATCAGCCCGAAGAACGCCGCACTGCCGCCGGCGGCGAGCGCCCACTCTCCCGCGTACGTGCTGAGCACCCCTCCAGCGCGGCCGGCACCGAGCGCCCAGCCCAGCCCGGTCGCGCGCATGGTGATCGGATACACGTGAACGGCCACCGAGTACATCATGATCTGCAGCGTGTTCAGCAGGCAGCCGAGCACGGCGAGCATGCCGATCGCGGCCACGGGAGCGGACGACACGATCGGCATCGCGGCCATCACGAGCGCGGTCACGACGGCGGCGGCCGCCATGCTCAGCAGCGACAGCCGTGACCCGAACCGCGTCACTACGCCGGCGCCGGCGAATGCGCCGGCGACGCCGCCAAGGTTGAACGCCAGCAGGCCTCGGCTGGACGAAGCGCCGAAGCCGGCGCCCGCGAGCATGGCCGGCACCCAGTTGAAGCAGCAGTAGACCGCGAGCAGGTTCGCGAAGAACGCGATCCACAATCCGGCGGTGTCGCGGCGAAGCTCGGGCGCAAACAACCCGCGGATCGAGGCGCGTTCAACGCGGCGCTCCTGCGCATCGACGAAGACCGGCGATTCCGGCAGCCCGACGATCAAAACGGCCGCCAGGATCAGGGGCACGACGCCCCCGATCGCGAACAGCGCCCGCCATCCGAGGACCGGCAGCACCGGCTCCGCCACGGCCGCGGCCAGCATGCCGCCCACCGGCACGCACACGATCGTGAGCGTCACGGCAAACGCGCGCCGATTCGCGGGCACGAACTCCGCCGCGAGCGCCGCCGCGTTGGGCATGGCGCCGCCAAGCCCGAGGCCCGCGAGGAACCGCAACACGGCGAGGGTGAACGGACCGTCGGCCGCCGCGGCCGCGAGCGTGAGCACGCCGAACACGGTGACGCTGCCGAGCAGGGCGCGCTTGCGCCCGAGGCGGTCGCCGATCAGCCCGGCCACCGCGCCGCCGACCATCATGCCGATCATCCCGCTCGCCAGCACCGGCGCGAACGCCGCGCGCGAGACCGGCCAGTCGCGCATCAGCGCCGGGATCGCGATCCCGAGCAGCTGGTTGTCGGCGCCGTCGAGCACGACGGCGGACGCGACCAGGCCGACGAGCAGTTTCTGGTAACCGGTCCAGGATTGCGAGCCGGGCAGCGTGCCGGCGTCGATCGGTTCGCTAGCCACGCGCCGACAGCCGATCGCGCAGTTGATACCGCTGGATCTTGCCCGTGGCCGTTTTCGGCAGCTCGCTCACGAACTCGACCCAGCGCGGCCGCTTGTATTCGGCGAGCCGCTCGCGGACGAACGCCTGCAGTTCAGCGCCGAGGGCTTCGGTCGCCGCGACGCCCGCGCGCACGACAACGCAGGCGTGAGGTTTGACGAGACCGTCCTTGTCTTCGCAGGCCACGACCGCGCATTCCTGCACGGCGGCGTGTTGCACCAGCACGTGCTCGACTTCCGTCGGGCTGACCCAGAGCCCGCCGACCTTCAGCATGTCGTCGGAGCGCCCGGCGTGCCAGAAGCAGCCGTCTTCGTCCTGGAAGTAGGTGTCGCCGGTGCGAATCCAGTGGCCGCTGATGGTCTCCTTCGTCTTCTCGTGCTGGTTCCAGTAGCCGGCGCAAATCGAGTCGCCCTTGATGTAGAGGTGGCCGACCTCACCGCGCTTCACCGGCTGTCCGCCATCGTCCAGGATGCGGGCCTCGTAGCCGGGCACCTCGACGCCGCTCGATCCCGGCTTGATCGCTCCGGGCCGGTTCGAGATGAACATGTGCAGGGTCTCGGTGGATCCAATCCCGTCGATGATCTCGATGCCGAATCGTTCCCTGAAGCGCGTGAACAGCGCCGAGGGGAGCGCTTCGCCGGCCGAGACGGCCAGGCGGACGGTCGACAAGTCGAAGTCCGGGCCGGCCTCACGGCGGTGCGACAGGAGCATCGCGTAGCTGGTCGGCACCGAGAAGAGCAGCGTCGGCCGGTGCGCCTCGATCACCGCGTAGGCGTTGCCCGGCGTGGGCGCGCCGGGGAACAGGATCGACGTCGCGCCCACGGCCAGCGGCATGTACATGGCGTTACCGAGCCCGTAGGCGAAGAACAGCTTGGGCACGCTGTAGCAGCGATCGTGTTCGGTGAGGCCGAGCACGCCCTTGGCGAACGACTCGGCGCAGACCACCATGTCGTGGTGCAGGTGGACGCAACCTTTGGGCGCGCCCGTGCTGCCCGATGAGTAGAGCCAGAACGCGGGCTCATCCTTGTTCGTGGGTGCGGCCTCGAGCTCGGGCGATCCCGCCGCGATCAAATCAGACAGGTAGAGCGGATCTTCAGATCCGCTATGGACCCCAGATCCACTATGGACACGCGATCCGCCATGGACGCCTGCACGTCCGGAAATGATCACGTGTTCGAGGTACGGCAGCTCCGCGCGCGGGATCTTCTCGAATTCCGGCAGCAGGGCTTTGCTGATGATCAACACGCGCGAGCGCGAGTCGTTGAACACGTACTGGTAGTCGGCGGCTTTCCAGAGGGTGTTGACCGGGACGGGCACTGCGCCGATCTTGATGGCGCCGAAGAAACTCGTCGTGAAGTCCGGCGTGTCCAGCAGCAACAGCGTGACCCGTTCTTCGCGCCGCACGCCGTGGCGGTCGCGAAGCGCGCTGCCGGCGCGGTTCACGCGCTCGTAGAGATCCTGGAACGTGACACGCTCGTCGCCGCACTCGATGGCGACGCTGGCGCCGCGTCCTTCCGCGAGGTGGCGGTCGATGAAGTGCGTGGCCGCGTTGAACGTGTGCGGCAGCGACAGGTGGGCGCTCACCGAACCGCACCGGCCGATCGCAACTGGTCGATCTCGTTATCGCTGAATCCGGCCGAGCTGAGCACTTCGTCGGTGTGCTCGCCGAGCATCGGACCGCGCCGCCTGGGATTGAGCGGCGTGCCCGACATCTTGATCGGCGTGCCGAGCGTGCGCAGCGGCCCGAGCGTTGGATGGTCCACGTCCACGGTCATCTCGCGCGCAATCGCCTGCGGCGTGGTCAGCGCATCCTGGTAATCGAGGATCGGCCCGCACGGGATGCCGGCCGCGTCCAGGCGCTCGAGCCACGTCGCGCGCGTCTCCGTGAACATCACCGCCTCGATCGCCGCCGCCAGCTCGGCGCGGTGCTGCACGCGCGCGTGATCGGCCACGAACCTGGCGTCGCTCGTCCACTCGCGATGGCCGAGCAGGTCTGCCAGCCGGGCAAAGTTGCGATCGTTGGCGGCGCCGATCGTGATGTAACCGTCGGCGCAGCGAAACGCCTGGTACGGCGCGGTCATGCGGTGCGCCGACCCCAGCGGTCCCGGCACCTCGCCGCTCGTGAAGTAATCGGTCGCCTCCCAGACCGACAGGGCGAGGCCGGCGTCGGCGAGTGACGTGTCGACGTGCTGCCCTCGCCCCGACACCGACCGATGGTGCAGCGCGGCGAGAATGCCGATCGCGGCGAAGAGGCCGGCGCCCAGGTCCGTGAGCGGCACGCCGGCTTTCACCGGCGGCCCGCCGGGGGCGCCGGTCACCGACATGATGCCCGACACGCCCTGCGCGATCAGGTCGAAGCCGCCCTTCGACGCCCACGGGCCGGTCTGGCCGTATCCCGAGATCGACGCGTAGATCAGCCGCGGGTTCTCGGACGAGAGCGCCGCATAATCGAGCCCGAGGCGCGCCATCACACCGGGCCGGTAGTTTTCGACCAGGATGTCGGCAGTGCGGGCGAGGCGCGTGAACGTCTCGATCGCCTGCGGCTTGGTGAGATCGAGGACAATGCCGAGCTTGCCGCGGTTGACGGCGTTGAACGCGGGGCTGTCGCCGCCGCGGGCGCCGGCCATCGACCGCGTCGAATCACCGGCCGGGGGCTCGACTTTGATCACGCGGGCGCCCATGTCCGCCAGTAACATCGCGCAATACGGCCCGGCCATGACCTGGGTCGCATCGAGAACCACTATGCCATCGAGCAATCTCGCCTGGGACATCAACGGATCCGTCGGAGTGGTGACGTTCAATCGTCCCGAGGCCCGCAACGCGCTGACCTGGGACATGTATGACGCGCTGGTTGACGCCTGCAATTCGGCCGAGGCAGCCTCGGCCGTGCGCGTGCTCATCATACGCGGAGAGGGCGGCGCCTTTGCCGCCGGAACCGACATTTCGCAATTTCGCGGCTTCACGACGAGCGAGGCGGGTGTCGCTTACGAGCGGCGCCTCGACGCGGTGATCGACCGCATCGAGCGCCTGCCGATCCCGACCATCGCTGAGGTCGATGGGCCGGCGGTCGGCGGCGGCTGCGCCATCGCGATGGCGTGCGACTTCCGTATCTGCTCCGAGCGCGCGCGGTTCGGCGTGCCGGTGTCGCGGACGCTGGGCAACTGCCTGTCGATGGCCAACCTGGCCCGGATGGTGGACCTCATCGGACCCGCGCTCACGCGGGACTTGATGCTGACGGGCCGCCTGGTCGATGCCGATGAAGCGAGAACAGCGGGCCTCGCCACGCTCGTGTTCCCCGCGGCCGAGCTGCGGGCGGAAACGGACAAGCTCGCCGCCGAGCTCGCCACGCGCGCGCCGAGCACGATCAGGGCGACGAAGGCGATGATGCTGCGGCTGCGCGATCACCGCCGCCCGCCCGCAGGCGCCGCGGACGACCTCCTGCGCGAGTGCTACGGCAGCGCGGAATTCCGGGAGGGCGTGGCAGCGTTCCTGGCGGGCAGAAAGCCCCGCTGGTCGTAACGGTCCTCACGGCCGAAGGCTGAAGGCTGAAGGCTGAAGGCCGAAGGCCGAAGGCTGCTAGAACAAGATCCAGCAGATCACCGCGCCCACGATCATCATCGACAAGCCCCACGCCAGCAGCTGGTTGAACAGCTTCTTGGCGTCCGCCTCCAGCGGCAGGGCGGCGATGCACAGCGCGCCGATTGTCGACAGCGGCGACAGATCGACGAGGTGGCCGCCGACGTTCATGGACGAGGCAATCGCCATCGGGTCGGCGCCGATCGCCTTCGCGAGTCCGGGCACGGTCGGCAGAAACGCCGGCAGCACCACACCCGACGTGCTGCTGTAGACCGACACCGCGCCGGTGACCAGCGCCATCATGAACGTCACCGTTCCCGGCGACGAGATCGTCGCCAGCATGTCGGTGAACAGATCGATGCCGCGCTGCGCCGCGAGCACGCCGATCAGCACGGTCACGCCGCACACCATCAGGATCACGCCCCACGGCATCCTCCTGATCGCCTCCTTCTCGTTGGCGGCCCCGACGAGCGACAGCAACGCGGCCCCGGTGATCGCCGCCATTCCCACGTGGGCCTTGAACTGGATCACCACCACCACCAGGGTCACCAGCACCGCCATCGTCACCCAATGCGCGGTCTGGAAGGGCTCGCACTCCACGTCGTCCATCTCGGCGCGGGCCCCGGCCTGATCCGATTGCGCCATCTCCGGGCGCACCGGCGGCTTTCGCCTGAACAGCCGCCAGCCGCCGAACAGGAAGTACGCGGTAAAGGTGACCACGACGTGGGCGAGCAGGTTGTTCAGGTAGGTCTGCGTTTCGTGGCCGCCCAACCCGATCTTCATCATGTTTTCGTTGACGATGATGCCGGTGGGGGCGAAGCGGGAGAGCGCGCCGGCCTGGGCGCCGTTGCCGACCATCAGTGCCATCAGGAACGGCGGCACCGCCGCCCGCCCGCCGACGGCCATCGCCATCGGCGCCATGATCGCGGTGGTGGCGATGTTGCCCGGGCCGATGCTCGACAGCCCGAGCGCGATGAAGAAGAACATGATCGGGATCACGCCGGCGCTGCCCTTGCACGCGCGGACGGCGCGGGCGGCGACGCGTCCGAGCGTGCCGTTGATGTTCGCCATCCCGAAGAGGAGTGTGACGCCGACCAGGTTGAGCAGCAGGTCGATGGGGAACGCCCCGATGACCTTGCCGAGCGGCATGCCGCCCAGGTAGACGCCGACGATCCACGCGAACGCGAGCGACACCACGCCCACGTTGACGCTGGACACCATGCTGAGCGTAATGGCGACGATCAGGGCGGCCAGCGAAATCCACGCAAGGTTCATCGGGTTTCCTCTAATTGCCGTGGGGACAAACCTGACTGCCGTGGGGACAAACCTTCAGGTTTGTCCAACAGCGACTGCAGCAGCACCGCCGGATGGACGGCGGTGACGCCGGCCAGGTCGGCCACCTGGTGGCGGCACGACGTGCCGGCCGCCACCAGCGCCTCGCCGGCCCGCAGTGCGCGCGCGGCGGGCAGCAGTGTACGCTCGCCGATCGCCTTCGACACGTCGTAATGATCGCGGGTGTAACCGAACGACCCCGCCATGCCGCAGCAGCCGGCTTCGAGATCGATGACGGTCGCCGACGGAATCCGCGACAGCAGCGCCCGCGCCGGCGCCGCCAGCCCCATCGATCGCTGGTGGCAGTGCGGATGCAGCAGCACCTTCGACGGACCCGGCCGCAGGGGCAGCGCCGCGCGGCCCCCGGCGCACTCGCGCTCGAGGAAGTCCTCGAACAGGACGCACGCTCCGGCCACGACCTGCGCCCGTTCCCGCGCCGGCCCTCGCAGCAGTGCGGGCGCGTCTTCCGTCATCGCCGACAAGCAGCTGGGCTCGACAAAGACGATGGCCTCGCCGCGGTTCGCGGCGTCGAAGAGGGCGTTCACGGTGTCGAAGGCCAGCCGCCGCGCATCGGCGAGAAAGCCCTGCGAGATGAGCGGTCTTCCGCAGCAGCCGTGCGGCACCAGCCGCGTGCCGATGCCGGCCGCCTCGAGCACGTCCATAGCCGCCACCCCGATTTCCGGATCGGAGTAATTCGTGAAGGTGTCAGTGAAGAGCACGACGTTGGTTGCAGGGCTCGCTGTAGGGCGCCCCTTTATGGGGCGCCGGCCTGCCCGCCGTGATAGGCGCCGCCGCAAGGTGTTCGACGTCCACGCCGGCAACGTCCGCCGCCGATCGATCCCGAGCAGCTGCTCGTTGATCCACCGGCCCGGCCCGCTCCTCATCACCGCGTTCGCTACCGGCGCCAGCCGGCTGCCCCATTCCGCCGCCGACCGCGCGTTGCCAAACGCGCGCGCCTGCGCCGTCGTGCGATGGCGCTCCCAGTATCCGGAGAGGAATTCGCTCTTGTAGCGCGCCACGTCCACGCCGACCGGGCACTCGGACTTGCAGGCCCGGCACTCCAGGCAGAGATCGAGGACGCCGAGCACGCCGTCGTCGCTGAGGCCCGCCTCGCCGAGCCGCCCGGTCATCGCCAGGCGCAGCACGTTGGCGCGGCCGCGCGTGGAATGCGCTTCATCCCGCGTGACCATGAACGACGGGCACATCGTGCCTTCGCGCGTCTTGCGGCACAGGCCCACGCCGCTGCACATCTCGACGGCGCGCCCGAAGCCGCCGTGCTCGGAGAAATCGAAGACGGTGGCGGGCGACGGCGTTTCGTATGACGGGCCGTAGCGGAGGTGCGACGTGATGGGCGGCGTGTCGACGATGCGGCCGGGGTTGAAGAGGCCCTGGGGATCGAAGGCCGCCTTGACCTGCCGGAACGCCTGGTACAACTCGGAGCCGAACATCTTCTCGTTGAAGGCCCCGCGCACGAGCCCGTCGCCGTGCTCGCCCGACAGCGCGCCGCCGAACTCGAGCACCAGGTCGGCGACCTCGTTGGCGATGGCCTCGAACTTCGCCACGCCATCGGCGGTCTTGAGATCGATCACGGGACGCACGTGCAGGCAGCCGACCGACGCGTGCGCGTAGACGCCCGCGATGGTGTGATGGCGCCGGACAATTCCGGTGAAGCGCTCGATGTAGTCGCGCAGCTTCTCCGGCGCGACCGCGGTGTCTTCGACGAACGAGATGGCCTTGCCGTCGCCCTTCATCGCCGTCGACAGTCCGAGGGCGGCCTCGCGGAAGCTCCACACCCGCTGCTGCGCGACCGCATCGAGGATGCGGCGGCAGCGGCACGGCACCCCCGCGCCACGCAGGTCGCGCTCGAGCGCGTCGAGCTTACCGGCCAGCTCGTCCTGGCGATCGCCGTAGAACTCCACGCACAGCAGCGCCGAGCCGTCGCGTTCGACCATCGATCGCCGTTGCGCCTCGAGCGCCGGGTGCGCCTTGGCGTGCCGGAGGATGAAGTCGTCCATCACCTCCACCGCCGACGGGCCGTGCGTCAACACGAGCGGCGTGGCGCCCAGCGCGTCGAGCAGCTCGTCGAACTCGATCGTCAGCACCGCCTTGGCCGCCGGCAGGGGCACGAGGCCGATCGTGGCGTCGACAATGAAGCCGAGCGTGCCTTCCGAGCCGACGAGGATCCTGGTCAAGTCGACGGGCCTGGCCGAATCCACGAACGCATCGAGGTTGTAGCCGCCGACGCGGCGGAGCACCTTGGGGAACCGGCGCTCGATCTCGGGCGCGTGACGCGCCGCCAGATCCGTGACCGCACGATAGGCCCGCGCCTCGAGCCCGTCGCCCGCCCGCGCGCGTTGCAGCTCGCCTGCGGCCAGCGGCCGGAAGTGGGCGAGGCTGCCGTCGGACAACACCACGCGCTGTTCGCGGACGTGGTCGATGGTCTTGCCGTAGAGCACCGATCGCGCGCCGCTCGAGTTGTTCGCCATCATGCCGCCCACCGTGGCCCGGCTCGCCGACGACACGTCGGGAGCGAAGCGGAGGTGGTGCGGCCGCAGCACGGCGTTGAGGTCGTCGAGCACGACCCCCGGCTCGACGCGGGCCCAGCGCTCGTCGGGGTTGATCGCGATGATGCGGTTCAGATGCTTGGAGGTGTCGAGCACGAGGCCGGCGCCAATCGACTGGCCGGCCTGCGAGGTGCCGCCGCCCCTTGGCGTGATCGGCACGCCGTAATGCGCGGCGATGTGCACGGCGCGCGCCACGGCTTCGGCCGACCGCGGAATCACGACGCCGAGCGGCTCGATCTGGTAGACGCTGGCGTCGGTCGAATAGAGCGCGCGCGACACCTTGTCGAAGCGCACCTCGCCGTCGATTGCGCCTTCGAGCTCGCGCCGCAGGGACTCGCTCATGTCTACTGGCTCTTTCCCCGCGCGGCGATCGGCCACACGGCCTCGACCCGGTCGCCGCGAAGCGCGTGGATGGCGTCGTACAGGTTCACCGTCGGATCGCAATGCGGGGGGATGAACTCGATGCGGTCGCCGACCTTGAGGTCCCGCGACGCGTGCTCCATGCCGAGCCGTCCGTGCTCATCGCCCGCCCACCCGTAGGTGACGCCTTCAAGTCCCACAGGCCGCGGCGTGAAGGGACGATCGGTGGAGAAGGCCTTGTAGCCGCCGTCGACAATCGCGAACCCCGGGGGCCGCGACACCACCGTGGTCACGACCGTCAACGCGTTCTTGAAGTCGTGATACTGCGGACCATCCGGCCCGCCGATGCGCTCGTAGTCGAGATCCATGAACACGAAGCTGCCGGGCTGGAGCTCGGTGATGCCGTCGATCTCGGCGTCGAACCGATACGTTCCGGTCGATCCGCCGGTGACCATCGGGCAGGCGATGCCGTCCTGTTCGATCAGCCGCCGCGTCTCGATCGCGCGGGCGAGGCTGGTGCGCGTGCGTGTGCCGCGCGCATCGAACGGCGTCGTGTGCGCGGCCTCACCGTCGTAGGCCTGCAGGCCCGCGAAGGCCACGTGCGGCAGCGACTCGATTACCCGCACGAGCTCGAGCGCCGGTTGCCCGGGAACCACGCCGGTGCGGCCGAAATACAGGTCGACCGCCAGGCGGATCGGCTCGCCGGCGGCACGCGCAGCGGCCGCGGCGTCGATCTCGCGGACGTTCTTCTCCTCGTCCACGCAGAACATCGTGTCGGGGGCGCGCGCGGCCAGTGCCACCGCGCGCTCGATCTTGCCGCGGCCCACCACCGCCGTCGTCACCAGCAGGCCGCGGATGCCGTGGTCGGCAAACACCTCCGCCTCGCTCAGGCGGGCGGCGCAGATGCCGATCGCGCCGGCGCGGACGAGCGCGCGCGCCACCTCGGGGCACTTGTGCGTCTTGCCGTGCGGGCGGAAGCCCTTGTTCCGCGCCCGCAGGTGCGCCGCCATGGCCGTGATGTTGGATTCAAACGCGTCGAGGTCGAGCAGCAGCGCAGGGGTGGGGATCTCGTCGCGAAATTGCATCGAGCCGCATGCTAACAGATGTGACGCGCGCCGTTGATGAAACTGCCATGCGTTTCGGTGACTGGCGTTGGAAATACTGCGATCGCCGGAATCCGCTTTTCGCGTTTCTCGTGAAAAACCGAACGGCATGGGGTTCGCACCGATCGACGCGCCGCCGCCCATCGATCGGGGAGGGGACCTGTTCCGCCGGAGCGCGAAGCGCGTAGGCGGACGATGGTAGGATCAGCCGCATGGCTGGGCATCAGCACACGGACGACGCCCGCGCGTCCATGCACAAGCTGACCTACGAAGACTTCCTCCGGTTCCCCGACGATGGGCAGCGGCACGAGCTCATCGATGGGGAGCACTACGTGACGCCGTCTCCGAACTTGTGGCATCAGGAACTGGTCAAGCGACTGACCTTCGAGCTGGAGTCGCACCTGCGCCAACGGGGTGGAGGCCGCATGTTCTTCGCGCCGCTTGACTGCGTACTCACCGAGGTTGACATCGTCGAACCCGACGTGCTGGTCGTGGCGACCGATCAGTTCGACATCCTCACCGAGAAACACGTCAAGGGCGCACCCGCATTGGTTGTTGAGGTTCTTTCGACCGGCACACAGAACGTGGACCAGACGATCAAGCGGGACCTGTACGACCGTGCCGGCGTCCGTGAGTACTGGATCGTGGATCCCAGGATGAAACGCGTCGTCGTTTACGCGCGCGGTGACCGCCATCTGGAGCCCTGGCGCGAACTGTCGGCAGAGGTTCACGATACGCTGACGACACCGCTGCTGCCGGGCTTCTCGCTCGCCCTCGCCGACTACTTCCGATAAATCCGCACGATCGTAACCGGAGCGAGCAGTTGCTCGCGATCGTTGGTCTTGCCGGCCTGGATCGTGCGGACGATGTCCATGCCCTTCACGACCCGGCCGAACGCGGCGAAGCCCTGGCCGTCGGCGGCGCGGGCGCCGCCGAAGTCGAGCGCGGGTTGCGGACCCAGGCACAGGAAGAAATCGGACGAGGCGCTGTCGGCCGTGTTGCCGCGCGCCATCGAAATGGCGCCGTCCCCGTGCGTGAGTGTTGTCACCGACGTGCGCTCGAGCGGGATCGGGCCGAAGGCCTTCTCCGTCTTCGCCCGCTCGGGGCTCCGTCCACCTTGAATCACCTCGATCAGCACGTCCTTCCGCGCCTGGTTGTCGCGGCGGACGGCCCGGTGGAACCGCCCGCCGTCGTACATCTTCGCGTCCACGTACTTGAGAAAGTTGGCCGTCGTCACCGGCGCGCGCAGCGGATCGACCTCGACCTCGATCGCGCCAACCGACGTCTCGATCACCACCGTGACCGCCGGCGCCGCGGGCTGGGCCGGGGGGGCGACAAGGGAGAGCAGCAAGGGCAGCAGGATCATGTTCAGGCCTTTCAGCGGGGCCAAAGCGGCCTCACGATCTCACAGACTGCCACGCCGACACACCCTTTTCTCCGCGGTCCCTCTGTCACCCGTGTGGCACGGCGTTAGCAGCAGAGACCTGCATGCCATCACGGGACACGCCACCTGTCGCCGCAACTCCGCCTGCCAAACTGCTCGAGCGATTGCGCTCGGCGATTCGGCTGCGGCATTACAGTCGCAGAACTGAAGAGACGTACGCGGGCTGGGGCGGAGCATGTGCCGGTCGTCCTGACCATGGTCTTCACGTGCAGATCGATCCCGCAGTAATACGTGTGCTGTCGGTTGTAGAATCGCATCGGTCCTCCTCCTGCGCGACATGCGCATTCACCCTGCGACAGGCTACTCACAATGAGCAGGTGCAGGGGGAGGGCTGAATAAGAATCACCGGCTTGCAGCCGGCGGCGGCTGGTGCGATCCTGAGCCGCCGCGGCCGAAGCGGAAGCGTTATGCCGGCAAGATGCGCGAACTGAGTTATGAAGATTCCCGGAGCCGAACGTGCAGTCCTGGACGACGCTAAGATCAGTGACTACCTGCTGTCGCGTGACCATCGCGTTGGGAGCGCCAAGGCCCGGTTCTTTGAACAACTTGGGTTTAATCAGCAAGGTTAGGCGGCGTTGCAGGGCGAACTTCGACGGTTCGCCGAGGAGGAGGCCCAACTTGGTGCGGCAAGTCGATTTGGACAGAAGTATGTAGTGTTGGGTACGATAACGGGGCCTTCAGGGCGCGTGTCGTCGATCGCAGTCGTCTGGATTGTTCTCAATGGCGAAGACTTTCCACGATTCGTGACAGCCAATCCCGGAGCGAAGCCATGACC
>MELE01000119.1 GCA_001768615.1 Acidobacteria bacterium RIFCSPLOWO2_12_FULL_67_14b
ATCCGGATCCTGACAGAGAGCATTGCCGAGGCAGCACAGGCGGCGGCGCAGATTGCGGCGTCGAGCCAGCAACAGTTGGTCGGAATGGACCAGATGGCTTTGGCCATGGAGAACATCAAACAGGCGAGCACGCAAAACGTGGCCGGCACGAAGCAAACCGAAACCGCCGCGAAGAATCTGCATGATCTCGGGCAGAAGCTGAAGCAGATCGTCGAGCGGTACACAGTGTAAACAGTGGCGAATCGAAACCAGGACATCAAGACTCGATTGCTGGCCACCTTCCGCGTGGAAGCCGCGGAGCATCTCCAGGTGATCGCAGCGAATCTGCTGGCTCTTGAGCGCGGCTCATCTCCTGAGCAGACGCGCGAAGTGGTGGAAGCCACTTTTCGGGAAGTCCACACGCTGAAGGGTGCCGCGCGCTCGGTCAGTCTGACCGACGTGGAGGGCCTCTGCCGGGCGTGTGAGTCGATCCTGAGTCGAATCACGCACGACCGACTCGCCCTCACGCAATCCGTCGTGAGTGGACTCGAGGAAGCGGTAGATCTCGTGGCGCGGCTCGTCAGCGGCGATGAAACGGTCGGGACGGCGCATCAGCTCATTGAGCGTCTCGAACACGCAGCCGCCGGACCGGCGCCGGAAACCGCCACAGCGGCCGGGGCTCCCATGCCTGCGGTTGAAACTGCTGTCTCGCCGGCTGCCGGCCTCCCGTTCTCTGGCACCATCCGGCTCGCCACCGCCACGCTGGATACGCTGCTCCTGCAGGCCGAAGAGCTCATCGTCCCCAAGCTCGCCGCCGGGCAACGGGTCGGCGATGCGAAAGCGCTTGTGGAGGGGCTCGCACGCTGCCGGTCGGCGTTCAGTCGAGCGACGGGCCCCCAAGTGGTGATCCCCGAAGTAACGAAAGGTCTGCGAGCGCTCGAGACGAGCGCTCGCGAGATGCTGCACCAGCTCACCCGCGATGAACGTACCTTGTCAGGAGCCGTTGGCGGCCTGCAAGAACGCGTGCGGGGGGCCAGATTGACCGCGGCCTCGACCGTGCTGGATCTGTTTCCGCGCATGGTGCGGGATCTAGCCAGGGAATCGGGGAAACCAACGGAGTGGGTGGCCCAGGGAACCGAACTGGAGGTCGATCGGAAGGTGCTCGAGGAAATCAAGGATCCCCTGATTCATCTCGTGCGAAATGCCATCGACCACGGCATCGAGCCGCCCGAGGTCAGGGCGCAAGCCGGCAAACCGCCCACAGGACGGATCGGCGTGACGTTCGGTGTCATCGAAGGAAATCGGATCGAGATCCGGGTGGAAGACGACGGCTGCGGGATCGATCCGGTCCAGGTGAGCGAAGCGGCGGTCAGGGCTCGCCTTCTGACTTCCGAGGCGGCTGGGAGCTTAACGCACGAGGAAGCGCTGGCGCTCATCTGGCGCTCCGGTCTCAGCACGAGCCCCATCATTACGGACGTCTCTGGTCACGGCCTGGGTCTCGCCATCGTCAAGGATCGGGTTGAGCGGCTGGGCGGCCAAATCCAGCTCGAGACTCGCCACGGGAGCGGCACGACCGTCTGGATGGTGCTCCCGGCCTCCGTAGCGACCTTCCGCGGATTGCTGGTCCGGGCCGGTGGACAGTCCTTCCTCGTCCCCACCGAGGCGGTCGAGCGTGCGATCCGCGTCACTGCGAGTGAGATTGAGCACGTCGAGGGGCGGGCGGCGATTTGTTGGAACGGTCGCTCTCTCCCGCTCGCCCGGCTGAGCGACCTGCTTGAACTTGCGCCAGCCCCGGCTCTCCAAGCTCCCGGCCCCGATCTTCAGCTCCCGACTCCTGTCCGCCGACAGCCCTGCATCGTTACAACAGCCGGCGAGGAATCCCTGGGGCTTCTGGTGGAAGAGATTGAGGGAGAGCGGGAGGTGTTGGTCAAAGAGTTGACGGCGCCGCTTGTCCGGATTCGCAACATCGCTGGCGCGGGACTGTTGGGAACCGGCCGCGTTGCGCTGATCCTTCGGCCCGCGGATCTGCTCAAGTCCGCACGGCGCAGTCCTCGATCCGCCGCCCTTGCGTCAGTGGCTCCGAAAACAAAGCACCAGCTCCGCATCCTTGTCGTGGACGATTCGATTACCACGCGGACGATGGAGAAGAACCTGCTCGAGACGGCGGGCTACCGCGTGCAGGTGGCCGTGGACGGCCTCGAAGCGTGGACGCTGCTCAAGACCGAGGCGTTCGACCTCGTGGTATCGGACGTGGACATGCCTCGGATGGACGGCTTGGACCTGACGGCCAAGATCCGAACGGATCCCAAAACGGCTGACATGCCGGTCGTGCTCGTCACGGCGCTGGAATCTCGAGAGGACAAGGAGCGAGGCATCGAGGTGGGCGCCAACGCGTACCTGGTCAAATCGAGCTTCGACCAGACGAACCTGTTGGAGATTATTCGGCGACTCGTTTAGCGTGGGGGCTCCTGTGATTCGTGTGCTTGTGGCAGAAGACTCGGCGGTGACGCGGGAGTACCTGGTGTACCTCCTCGGTCAGGATCCGGCGCTGGAGGTCGTCGGCGTGGCTCGTGATGGACTCGAGGCGGTGCAACAGGCCGAACGACTGCGCCCCGACGTGATCGTCATGGACGTTCACATGCCGCGAATGGACGGCTACGAGGCGACCCGTCAGATCATGGAACGGGTCCCCACGCCCATCGTCGTCGTCAGCGCCAGCAGCAGCCGGCAGGAGGTCGCGCACACCCTGGATGCGCTGAAGGCTGGGGCCCTCACGGTACTCGACAAGCCCGCCGGGCCCGATCATCCGGCGCACGAGGAGAGCGCCCGGCGCCTCGTGGAAACGGTGAGGCTGATGGCCGAAGTGAAGGTCGTCCGGCGGTGGCCCAGGCGGGACCACCCCGAGCGGCCCGCTCCTGTAGCGGCCAGAGTGGGCCAGAAGATCCAGCTCGTCGCGATAGCCGCCTCGACCGGTGGCCCTCCGGTCGTGGCGGAGATCCTCCGGCGACTTCCCGGCGACCTGGCGGCCCCCGTTCTTCTGGTTCAACACATCGCGGCAGGATTTACGGAGGGGCTGGTCGAGTGGCTCGCTCGAGAGACACCGCTCACCGTGAAGCTGGCGGCAGCGGGCGAGTCGGCGGCCTCTGGGACTGTTTACATCGCTCCCGACGGCTTTCAAATGGGGATCACGACGCGCGGGCAGATCCGGCTCGTGAAGGAGCCAACAGGAAATGGTTTTTGTCCGTCGGCCTCGCATCTCTTCGAGTCGGTGGCGGAGGCGTACGGCCCGACTGCCATCGGCGTGCTCCTGACAGGGATGGGCCGGGATGGGGCAGACGGACTCCTCCGGCTTCGGCAGACAGGCGGAGTGACCATTGCCCAGGACGAACAAAGCAGCGCGATCTTCGGGATGCCAGCGGAGGCCATCCGCCTTGGAGCGGCGGCCTCCGTGCTGGCTCCGGAGGACATCGCGCGGGCCATTCACTCCCTCGTGAGCGGAAGCTTGAGGAGAAGCGTATGACTTCTTCGAAGGACGTCACAGACGCCGGCGTGCGGATCTTGATCGTCGAGGACAGTCCGACGCAGGCCGAGCAGCTCACGTACTTGCTCGAGGAGAACGGATATCGCGTCACGGCCGCCGCCACCGGCACGCAGGCGCTCGTGGCCGCGCGGCGGGAGAAGCCGGCGCTGATCCTGAGCGATATCGTCATGCCGGAGATGGATGGCTACGCCTTCTGCAAGGCGGTCAAGTCCGACGACCAGCTCAAGGATGTCCCGGTGATTCTCATGACATCCCTGTCGAGCGCAGGAGACGTCGTCAAAGGTTTGCAGTGCGGGGCGGATAACTTCATCCGGAAACCCTACGAGGATAAATACCTACTTGCGCGCATCAACTACGCGTTGACCAACCGGACGCTGCGCAGCACGGAAAAATTGCAGATCGGCGTGCACATCCTGCTTGGTGGTGAACGCCATTTCATCACCGCCGATCGGCAGCAGATCCTGGACCTGCTGATTTCGACCTACGAGGAAGCCGTCCATCTGAACGAAGACCTCAAGGCGAGGGAGGAGCAGCTCGCGCGCGCGAACCGCACGCTCGCCGGGCTGTATCGGATTGCCAAAACGCTCAATACGGCCACCAGCGAGCAGGAAGTGGTCGAACAAGTGCTGGAGCGAGCGATTGAGCTGCCCGGGGTGCAGGCTGGGTGGATCATCCTTCGGGAAGGTGACGCGGCCTTCCGGCTCGCGGGCGCACGGGGTCTGCCCCCAGCGCTGCACGCCCCCGGCGCGATGGAAGGCGACTGCCTGTGCCGCCGCCGGCTGCTCTCGGGCGAGCTGTCCCAGGTGGCGAACATCCAGGAGTGTGAACGGCTGCAGAAGGCTCAGGGCGACACGCGGGGGTTGCGCTGCCATGCCAGCATCCCGTTGTGGGTCGGCGATCGGACAGTTGGCTTGATGAACCTGGTCGGCTCGCAAGAAGGGCTGTTCCGTGACGAGGAGTTACAAGTCCTCAACGGCATCGGGAACCAGATCGCGCTGGCGTTGGCGCGCACACAACTGCACGCGGAACTCGAGCGAAGAGTTGAAGAAAGAACCGCGGCGCTCCAGCGGAGCGAGGAACGCTACCGGACGCTGACCGAGTCCGCCGAGGACGTGATCTTTGTCCTGGATCGCGAGGCCCGCTTCGAATACATCAACCGTCTACGGAATTGTCAAACAAAGCAACGGCAGCATCTGGGTTTACAGCGAGCCCGGGCACGGTACGAGTTTCAAGATCTATTTTCCACGCGTCGAGGGCGTCGCCGAACCTCTGGTGACCCCGCGGTCGGCCGTTCAGCCACCCATCGGTACGGAAACGGTCCTGCTCGTTGAGGACCACGACGGGCTGCGCACGCTGGCTCGGAAGGTCCTCGAGCGATACGGGTACGCCGTTCTCGAAGCGCCGAACGGCTATGCGGCCCTCCGGATCTGCGAGAGCCGTCACGGTGCGATCCATCTGCTGTTGACCGACGTGGTGATGCCCGGCATGAGCGGTCGCGTGCTGGCCGATCGTCTGGCCTTGCTGCACCCGGCGACGAAAGTGCTCTACACATCCGGGTACACGGACAACGCCATCGTCCACCATGGCGCGCTGGAGGCCGGGACCGCCTTTCTGCAGAAGCCATACACGCCTGAGACGCTGGCCCGCAAGGTGCGCGACGTGCTCGACGCCCCCCCACGCTGACACGGATGCACTGCGTCGATTGTTTGTTATGCGGAATTCCTTCCTGTGGCCTTGCCCTTTCAGACAGTGGCGACGATCATAGGGGGTATGAAACACACCGTTCATGCCCTCGCCCTCGCCGTTCTTGTCACCGCGACGGTATCCACCCAGACCCCGCCCCAGACGCCCGTCAAGATCGATGGCGGCGGCGGCGCGCGAACGGCGAAGCAGACTCGTCCGCCGGATAATCGGCGCCCGCGCGGAACTGCCGTCGGGCTCCTGGGCTGGAGAGCCGGCATCCGGTCCGATGCGTTCGGCGCGATGCCGTTCCTGGATGCCGCCGCGAGGATCGACGCCGCGGGTGTCGCGTTTGTCGAAGCGGTGAGCACGAATCTCGACTACAGGCTCGGCGCGGACGAGCTCGCAAACATCAAAGCGAGGCTCACCGATCTCGGCCTGCGCGTCCCCGCGTATCGCATCGACACGATTCCCGCAGACGATGCATCCCGCAGCACGCTGCTCGATTTCGCGAAGGCGCTCGACATCGATGTGATTCTCACGAAACAGCCCTTCGACGGAGCTCAGGGCAGGCCGGCCACGCTCGCCGGCATCCGCGTCGCCATCGAAGACGCGCGCGGTATGTACAAAGACGGCGGGACAACCCTCGGCGCAAACCTCCGCGACGCCGCGAAGGCCGCGCCGCTGCTGCTCGAGCTGAGCACGCAGCAGCCGCCCGAGGCGCCCGAATGGCCGAACAAATGCACCGACTGCGGAACGTCGCGCCCGTCCAACCGATCGCTCTTCTTTACGATCGCGCCGGGCGCCGCCGAGAACTACGACAAGGCGGTACGCGTGGCGCAGGGGTATCGCGTCAATGCGATCTCGCGGATGCTGCCCATCACGACGGCCGATCGGATTCCCGCGGACGAAAAACAGAAAATCGACGCGGCGATTCCACGACAGGCGCTGGTCACGCCGAAACAGGCGAGAACGCTGCTCATCATCGACGTGTGCCCGGCCGGCGGTTTCTATCACAACACCATCGCGCACGGGAATCTGATGCTGCAGCTCATCGCGAAGTACACGGGCGCGTACGAGCCCGTCTTCGACAACAACCTCGACAACCTGAAATACCCGCGCATCAAGCAGTACGACGCGGTGTTTCTCAACAGCGTCGTCGGTCCCGTTGTGTCAGATCCGGAGGTGCTCGACGGACTGATTCGCTACGTGCGCGAAGGCGGCGGCGTCGCCGGGTTACATGGAACCACGTTCGCCTCGCAGGATCTGCGCGAGTTCGGCGAGCTGATGGGCGCGCAGGAAGGCCCGCACCAGTACAACGGCGAGCCCGGCACGCTGAAGATCGACGATCCCGCCAGCCCGCTCACGACGCACTTCGGCGGCAAGGGATTTTCGATGATGGACGAGTTCTATCACTTTCCGATGACGAGCCCGTACTCGCGCGAGAAGCTGCACGTGCTGCTGAGCGTCGATGCCGGGAAGTCGGACCTGAAGAAGTGGCAGTACCTGCGCACGGACGACGATTTCGGCATGGTGTGGATCAAGCGCGAGGGCAAGGGGCGCGTGTTCAACAGCGTGCTCGGGCACCGGCCGGAGTTCTACATGATGCCCGACCTCGTGAAGATGATGCTAGGCGGAATCCAGTTCGTGCTCGGCGATCTC
>MELE01000120.1:0-169 GCA_001768615.1 Acidobacteria bacterium RIFCSPLOWO2_12_FULL_67_14b
CGTCGTGGGATCAAAGTTTCACCCGGAGAATCCTTATGCGCCTCTTCGGCATCCTTGGCCTGATCCTGGCTCTCTGCGTCGGGTACTTCGTGTATCAGCGGTCCCTCAGCAGCCTTCCCGGTGAGGGGTCGCCCCAGCAGCAGGTCGACACCGTCGCCATTCGCCAGCG
>MELE01000120.1:192-19798 GCA_001768615.1 Acidobacteria bacterium RIFCSPLOWO2_12_FULL_67_14b
AACGGAATTACCTGGGCAGCAACGGCCGCTACGCCACGCTCGAGCAGCTCATTAACGAAAACCTTCTACCAGGTGGCACCGAGCAGCGCGGCTACACTTTCACCGCGGTGGTGAACGGCAGCACGGGATTCACGATCACGGCGACGCCCACCGACGAGGACAAGCAAGACTGGCCGACCCTTGAGATCACCGAGAGCATGAAGGTCACGGAGCGGTAGGCCCGGAGCAGGTTTGAATCAGGCAATACCCTTACTCACAACAGCGTCGTCGAACAGCCAGGGCCGAATTGGAGTTCCACCGCGACCCTGTCCGCGGCGACCCCTTTGACGTTACGATGAAGAGCGGGCCGCACGTCGCGAGACCGACGCGATGAAGCAAGCGGACGTAGTGGGCCCGGAACCACTTCCTTTCGCATTCCACTGTGGAGGTCATCATGAACTGCATCCCGACCACGCACACCTCAATCGAACGTTTCACGGTACGGTGGATGCGCCAAACGGCTGTCGCCTCGTTCTTGGCCCTCATGCTGCTCGCACCGTCTCAAGCCTCGGCTCAGGTACTGCAGTCCTTCGAGGACCTCGCGCTTCGGGTCAACCTCGACGATCGGCTTCAGGTCGAGGATCAATTGGGGGCCAAGGCCACTGGGCGCCTCACCCGACTGACGCGCGATGAGGTCGCGATCCAGACTAATGCCGGCGAGAAGCGTTTCGCGAGCGACACCGTTCGCGCGGTCGCTGTGCGCGGCCACGCGCTCCGCAAGGGCGCACTCATCGGGGCTGGGGTGTTCGCGGTTCTAGGCGCGGTGGCGTGCAGCTCGCGCGAAGAGCGCGAAGGGCAAGACAGCTGCATCGTCGCACCGCTCAGCTTCGCCCCGTTTGGCGCGGGCATCGGACTGGCTATGGGGGCACTCATCCCTCGGATGAGGACTGTCTATCGTGCGCCGGAGAATCGCGCTTCCGTTCCACGAGCGGGCGGCGCGATCGGTGTTCAGCCCAGCCTCCTCGAGGACCTTGCGCTTCGGGTCAACCTCAATGATCGGGTCCTGGTCGAGGACGCGTCGGGGGGCAGGACCACCGGTCGTCTGACGCGCCTCACGGCCGTTGAGATCACGCTCCAGACCGCTGCCGGCGAGAAGCATTTCACGCCGGAGACCATCCGGCAGGTCGCGGTGCGTCGCCAGCCACTCCGCCCGGCTGTGCTCATCGGCGCCGGCGCGGGGGCCGCCGCGGGCGCCGTGGCCGCATGCACGGGCCCGGAACGCGAAGAATGCGCCGACGCTCCGATCATGGCCGGCGCCTTGGGCGCGGGCCTCGGACTTGCCGTGGGGGCGCTCTTACACAAGACGACGATCGTCTACCCCGAGGCGCCGAAGCGGACGCTTGTGTTACCGGTGATCTCGCGCGACGCCGTCGGCGTCCGGGTCAGTCTATGTTGGTAACGGCAGAACAATCACGCTTCATCCTGATGAGCGAACCGGTCAACTCGTCTGTCTCGATTGCGGCGTTCGTGACCGAACATGTCCAACACGGCGTTACCGCGCGCATTCGCGAGGGCGCATGAGGCGCGCGTGTGTTCTCCTCGTGGTCGCGGCCTCGCTCGGCATGGCGCCCGGCCAACCGCCGGATGCGCCACGAAACGATTTGCCGCAGCCCTACCGGACCGCGCGCGACTGGGGACAGTTGCCGGCGGGTGTGAAGTGGGCCGCGGTCACGGCCATCGAGCCGGCGCCGGATGGATCGATCTACGTCATCCACCGCTGCTTTGCGAACTCCTGCGCCAACCGGCCGGAAGCGCCGATCCTGAAATACGACGCCAACGGCAAGCTCGTGCGGGCCTGGGGCGAGGGGATGTTCATCTTCCCGCACGGCGGCACGGTGGATCGCGACGGCAACCTGTGGATCACCGACGCGCGCGGCGAAAACGGCAAGGGCCATCAGGCGATCAAGTTCAGTCCTGACGGCAAGGTGCTGCTGACGCTCGGCAAGACCGGCGTCAGCGGATCGACGCCGGATCTGCTCGATCAACCCACCGACGTGGCGGTGGCGGCCAACGGCGACGTGTTCGTGACCGACAGTCACCGCAATGGCAGGAACAACCGCGTGATCAAGTTCACGAAGGACGGGAAGTACGTCAAGGAATGGGGCCGGAAGGGATCGGGCCGCGGCGAGATGAGCGAGCCGCACACGATCGCGATCGACTCGCGGGGCCGGCTCTTCGTCGGCGATCGCGAGAACAACCGCATCCAGATCTTCGATCAGGACGGCCGCTACCTCGATGAATGGCGCCAGTTCGGACGGCCGAGCGGCATCTTCATCACCCGGGACGACACCATCTATGTGGCCGATTCGGAATCAGGGCCCGACACCGGCGCGCACGAGCTTGCGGGGATCAAGAAAGGCATCCGCATCGGCAGCGCCAGGGACGGCACGGTGGTGGCGTTCATCGAGGATGCCGAATCGACGACGCCCGACCACTCCGGCGCCGAAGGCGTGGGCGTGGATGCGCAGGGTAATGTCTACGGCGGCGTGGTGCGCAGGCAGATGCTCGAGCGGCATGTCAGGACTCGCCAATGAATCCAGGCGGCTCGTGGGACGCCTCGCTGACGCTCGGCGTGGGAGTCGATCAGCTCAACGCAATTACCCCAACGAGGCCGCGAAGCGGCAAGCCCAGGAGCGGAGCGAGTCCCACGAGGCCGCGAAGCGGCCGAGCCCCAGGAGCGAAGCGACTCCCACGAGGCGCGAAGCGCCGAGTCCTACGGGCGAGGAAGCGTCCTCGTGCCCGACAGCCCTTCCGCCACCTCCACTGACCAGTCCAGATCCTCCGACTCGATCACCAGAAAGAACGCACGCGGGTCCTCCGTCACGTAGGTAACATCGCGCCCGGGGCCGCGGCGATCGACGGCCACGAGGAGCGGACGGCCGCTCACGTCGCTGTGCACCGTAATCTTGAAGGCCCCGGCGTTCGGCGCACCGTGGGCCTCCCATGTGAGGCGCAGGAATCCTGTATCGCCGATGAAGGGTTCGGTCTGCGTCAGGCCGCGGCCCATCCAGGCGCCGCGGCGCTGCCAAATGGTGATCTCCTCGGCCGGCGGCGGAGGAGCATGGCACCCCGCCAGGACGCCGGCGGCCGCGACGAGGAGCAGCGAAGGCAGAATCGCGCTAGGTCGTCGCAGCGCCCGCACCCCGTATCGCGCGCGCCACGAGATTTCGCATCAACGGGACCTTGTAGCCGTTGTGTTCGAGCGGCTGCGCCCCCTCCACCGCCAGCCGGCCCGCCATCGCCGCCGTCTCGGGCGTGCGGGGCTTACCGGCCACGGCGGTCTCGACAGCGGTGAGCCGCAGGGGCGTCGCGGCCACGGCGCCCACCACTATGCGAAGCGACTGGATGGTGCCGCCCGACACCTTCATGGCCGACGCCACGTTGACGAGTGGAAAGTCCCACACCTGGCGGTCGCGGACCTTCTCGAAATAGAACTCCGCCCCGGCCCACGCTGCCGGGATGCGAATCGCGGTGAGCAACTCGTCCGGCCGCAGCGCCGTCATCCGGGTGATGTCGCGCCCCGGCCCGACGAAGTAATCCTGCGCCGCGACAACGCGCTCGCCTCCGAGACGCCGGATGACCAGGCTCGCGTCGAGCGCCACCAGCGCCGGCGCCGTGTCCGACGGGCTGACGGCGACGCAGCGATCGGCATGCAGGATGGCGTGCTCGCGGTTGATTGCCGTCGGCGTGTCGGCGTAGCAGATGTTCCCGCCCGCCCGGTAGCAGGGCCAGCCGGCGCGATAGTACCAGCACCGCGCGTCCTGCGACACGTTGCCGCCGAGGGTGCCTTGATGCCGAATCTGCGGTGAAGCCACCAGGCCCGCCGCCTCCGCAAGCAGCCCGAAGCGCTGGCGGACGACCGGGTGCTGCGCGATCTCGGTGAGCGTGGTGGTGGCGCCGATCTCGAGGCCGCCGTCCACCTCCTTGATCCCGCTGAGCTCGGCAATGTTGCCGAGCTCGACGACGGCCTCGGTGCGCTTGGTGCGGTCCTTGAGCCAGTCGAAGGTGTCGAGACCCCCGGCCATCGTCCAGGCGCCGGCGCCAAACTGGTCCAGCAACCGCAGCGCGTCGTCCACGCTCTCGGGCTGGTAGAGCGCGAACATCGGCATCACGTCATGAATGGCGGCCATGGTTCTTGCTCCTTTACTACACGTTTGCCGTCAACGGGTCGTGCATGGGCTTGCCGGCCTCGAGCGCGGCGAGGATGACGTCGGCTGTGACCGGTGCCCGCCGGAAGATCTCGTCGCCAACGGCGGCGGCGAGTGCGTTCACCACCGCGCCGAATCCGGCGCCCACCGGCGCCTCGCCGACGCCGCGCGCGCCCACGGGCGTCTCGGGGTCTGGTATGTCCAGTGCCGCCCACTGCATCCGCGGCACGTCGAGAATCGACGGCGGCTTGGTCTGGTAGAAGCGCCGCGCCACCGGGGCGCCGTACCGCTTGTCGTAGACCCACTTCTGTCCGATGGCATGACCGAGGCCCAGTATGATCCCGCCGCAGATCTGCCCGCCGAGGCTCCGCGGGTGAATCACCGTCCCGACGTCCGCGACAGCGACGTAGTCGATCACGCGGTAGGCGCCGGTTTCAACGTCAACCTCGACCTCAGCGAAGCCGGCGACGTACGACTTGGAAGATCCGTCGCGTCCGTACGCGTCTCGTGCGACGCCCATCAGGCCCTGGCCCGCCAGCGCTGTGGCCGACGTGGTGGTGAAGGCGTTGATGGTGGAAGGCAGCTCGTGGCCGTCGTAGATCCCGCCAAGCTCGATGGCGCGTCGGGCCGCGTCGGCGAGGCTCATCCCGCTCCCGCCGCCCTTGCGGAACACGCGCTCGTTGGCGACCTCGTAGTTCTCGGGTTTCCCGCCAAGCGTCTGGGCTGCGATTTTCTGCAGCTTGGTCACGGCATCCATGCCCGCGGCATGCGCCGCGCGCGTCATCGCGTGCGTCGTCTGGCTTCCACCCTGGCCGCACGTGTTCGGCACGTTCTTGGAGGTGTTGCCCCAGGTGATGTCCACCTTCTCCCACGGAACACCCACCACCTCCGCCGCCACGCGATGGACGTCGAACACCGACTCGGTGCCGAGGTTGCCGATGCCCGACTGCACGGCGAGCCGCCCGTCGGGTTTGATCACGATCAGGCCGTCGAAGCCCATGGACCCGGCGGAGTAACAGCTGAGCGCCATGCCTACGCCGCGGACCTTTGAGCCCTCGCGCTTGCCGCTGCGCGCCTTGCGTTCGTCCCACTTGAACAGCTCGGCGCCCTTGTCGATGGCCTGCTTGACGAACGCGCTCGTCACGTAAGGCCGTCGCCCTTGCGCGTTGGGCGCGCCGAAGCTGGCCTTGCCCTCGGGCGCGTTGATCCGGTGGAGGGCCACTTCGTCGATGCCAAGCTTGCGCGCGGCTTTCGCCAGCAGTGGCGCCATCAAGCTGTTGCCTTGCATCCCGCCCGGCGCCCGCTGCGCGCCGCGCGGCGGCGTGTTGGTGAGCACCGTGATCATCCGCCAGCGCATCGCCTCCGGCTGGCACGCCAGCGAGATGTGATCGCCGGCCGACCGCGAGTCGCCGACGACGTCGTACGGACCGTTGTCGCAGATGGCGAGTCCGTCGAGGGCGAGCAGCTTGCCGTCCTTGCGGAAGCCGGCGCGAACGCGCGAATGGAGCGCCGGCCGCGCGCGGCCGATGTACTGCTCGTCTTCGCGTGTGATGCGCATCATCACGGGCGCGTTGGTCTTCTTCGAGAGCAGCGCCGGGATCACCGTGAAGACATAGCCCGAACCTTTGCTCCCGAAGCCGCCGCCCGTGTACTCGCTGATGATGACGACGTCCTTGGCGTCGATACCGACCCAGCGCGCCACGGAGCCGATCGTCCGCATGACGCTCTGCGTCGAGCAGTGCATGTAGAGTTTGCCGTTCTGCCAGTAGGCCATCGCGCTGCGCGTCTCGAGGGGCTGATGGCTGGTGTTGGCGCCGACGAACGTCTCGTCGAGCACGAGGTCGGCTTTCGCGAGCGCGGCCTCCACGTCGCCGTAGGACCACTCGTCCGGCGTCTTGCCGAGCGGCAGCTGGCCCTCGCCCGCCGCGGCGAAGTCCGCCTCGGTCCACTTCCATTCCTGCACTCTGGGCTGAGGCGGCGGCGCGGGCTTTGCGCCGGGGGCGGGGGGCGCCGGAGCGGGCCGGACCCACACGTTGCCCTGCGTCCGGGCGTTGGGGCTGCCGGGCCGCAGGCTTTCGAGCGGGTCCACCACGAACGGCAGCGCCTCGTACTCGATCCGGATCTTCTCGATGGCCTCGGTGGCGGTGAGCTCGTCCACCGCGGCCACGGCCAGGATCGGCTCGCCGACATAGAGCGGCTCCATCGTCAACCCGCGCTCGCTGATCGAGCTGGCGGTGATGCCCTCGCCGAGGTTGGCGCCCTCGACGACGGAGGGCAGATCGTCGGCCGTGAGGATCGCCTTCACGCCCGGCATGGCGAGCGCTTCGGCGGTATCGATCCGCGTCACGCGGGCGTGCGGCCGCTGGCTGAGGAGCAGCTTCGCAAACAGCATCCCCTCAGCGCGGAAGTCCTCTGCGTACTTGGCGCGCCCGGTCACCTTGGCGACCAGGTCCGGCGTGGTGTAATTCTGGCCGACGAGCTTGTTCGCCATGACTCAGCCCCTCCTCATCAGTTCGGCTCCGCGCGAGAGCGCGGTGAGAATCTTGTCGTAGTCCTGGCACCGGCAGAGGTTGCCAGACACGCCGTGCGCCAGCTCGTCGCGCGTCGGGTTGGGATGGGTCTTGAGGAAGCCCACGGCCGCCATCACGAAGCCGGGCATGCAGAACGCACACTGGAATCCCTGTTCCTCGACGACGCCCTGTTGAATGGGGTGCAGCGTGCCGTCTGCCGAGGCCAGTCCCTCGATCGTCATGATGCGCTTCTTGCGCGCCATGTGGGTGAGCACCGAGCACGAATAGCGCGGCACCTCGTCCAGGAGGACGGTGCACGCGCCGCACTCCGCGCGGTCGCAGCCGATCTTCGTGCCGGTGAGCCCCAGCTTGTAGCGAAGGGTCATGGCCAGGGTCTCCTGGGGCATGATGTCCACCCGGCGGTCCCTGCCGTTGACGTTGAGGGTGATGAGGCGCTCGACGGCGCCTGCGGAGGCGCCGCCGCCCTGCCCGACCAGGGTGGTCCGCAGCAAGTAGCCCGCCGAAGAGGCCACGGCACCCGCCGCGACCACACCCTTGATGAAAGTCCGTCTCGAGACGCCGCCAGGTCGTACCACGTCGGTCATGTTCGTCTCCCGTGGAAGAGCTCGCTCGGATACTGCGGATCGGTGGAATTGTAAGGGAGGAGAGTTCGAGTTGCCAGCGGGAAGGTTGGGCGGCGCCGACGAGGGGCGAAGCCCCAAGTCCCGGGAGCGAGCGCAGCGAGCGACTCCGCTATACTCTTCTATCCGACTCCGTTCTGCAGAGGTTGATCCCATGAAGCACGTCAAACTCGTCCGCGCCCTCAGCGCCCTGGCCCTGGCCGGCCTCGTCTTCTCCACCGGCTCCGCTCCCCGCGTCGTCGCGCAGGGCGACGCCAACCAGCTCGTGCCCCTGAACGCCTACCAGGACTTGAAGTGGCGCAACGTCGGCGCCACGCGCGGCGGGCGCGTCACGGCCTACTCGGGCGTGCGCCAGCAGCCCCACACCTTCTACTTCGGCGGCGTCGGCGGCGGCGTCTGGAAGACCGACGATGCCGGTGTGTCGTGGGCACCGGTGAGCGACGGGCAGATCGCGACCGGTTCGATCGGATCGATCGACGTCGCGCCCTCGAACCCGAATCACGTCTGGGTGGGCACGGGCAGCGCGGCGATCAGGTCCAACGTGATCATCGGCCGCGGCGTCTACAAGTCCACCGACGCCGGCAAGACGTGGGGCTTCATGGGCCTCAAGGAGTCCGGCCAGATCGGCGGCATCAAGGTCCATCCCTTCAACACCAACACGGTGTGGCTGGCGGCGCTCGGCTCGCCGTTCGGTCCCAACGACGAGCGCGGCATCTTCAAGACCACCGATGCGGGCAAGACGTGGAAGAAGACGCTGTTCGTCAACAACGAGACCGGCGGGCGCGACATCGAGGTGGACTGGGAGAACCCCGACATCCTCTACGCCGCCATGTACAAAGGTTTCCGCAAAGGCTGGGACATCATCAGCGGCGGCCCCGCCAGCGAAGGCGGCATCTACAAGTCCACCGACGGCGGCGAGACATGGAAGCACATCACCAACGGGCTGCCGAAGAACCTGATCGGCAAGATCGACATCGACATCTCGCGCAGCAACCCGCGCGTGCTCTACGCGATGGTGGAAGCGCCAAACCCCGAGGGTGGCCTGTTCCGATCGAACGACGCCGGCGAGTCGTGGACGCTCGTCAACAGCGCGCAGCGCCTGCGCGCGCGGCCCTTCTACTTCCATTACGTGACGGTGAACCCGAAGAACGAGAACGAAGTGTGGGTGAACGAGCTCGGCCTGCACAAGTCCACCGACGGCGGCAAGACCTTCACCCAGGTGTCGACGCCGCACGGCGACAACCACGGCATGTGGTTCAACCCCGACAACCCGAGCATCATCCTGCAGGTCAACGACGGCGGCGCCAATGTGAGCCTGAACGGCGGCCGCAGCTGGTCGACGATCCTCAACCAGCCGACCGCCGAGTACTACATGGTGTCGGTGGACGAGCAGTACCCGTATCGCCTCTACATGCCGCAGCAGGACAACTCGACGCTGATCATCCCGAGCATTCCGCCGGTGTCGTGGGGCTTCGACCACCCGGCGCAGGGCTGGCAGCAGGCGTCGGGGTGCGAGACCGGACAGATCTGGCCGAAGCCCGACGGCAAGGTCGTATGGGGCGCCTGCAAGGGCGAGGTCGGCCGCTACAACACCGTGACCGGCCAGGAGAAGCACTACTGGGTCTATCCGCAGAACCGCTACGGCCACGATCCCGATGAGATCAAGTTCCGCTTCCCGCGGCAGACGGTGGTCTACGTGTCGCCGCACGACTCGCGCGTGATCTACCAGGCCTCGCATGTGCTGCACCGCTCGATCGACGAGGGCGTGTCGTGGGACACCATCAGCCCGGACCTCACCGCACACGAACCGCAGTACCAAATTGTGCCGGGCAACCCGATCACGAGAGACGTCACGGGCGAAGAGGTGTATTCGAGCATCTACTCGATGATCGAGTCGCGCCTCGAGCGCGGTGTGATCTGGGTGGGCGCCAACGACGGCCCCGTGAACGTGTCGCGCGACAACGGCAAGACCTGGAAGAACGTGACGCCGAAGGATCTCGTGGGCGCGCGCATCCAGACCGTCGAGGACTCGCCGCACGCGCGCGGCCGCGCCTACATCGCCGGCTATCGCTTCATGCGCGAGCACGATCTGAAGCCGTACATCTATCGCACCGACAATTATGGCGAGTCGTGGACGTTGCTGACCGACGGCCGGAACGGCATCCCGATCGATCATCCGACGCGCGTCGTCCGCGAGGATCCGAAGCAGGCCGGCCTGCTCTATGCCGGCACCGAGTTCGGCTTCTTCGTGTCGTTCAACGGCGGGCGGAACTGGCAATCGCTGCAGCAGAACCTGCCCGCGACCCCGGTCACCGACATCAAGGTGCACCGCAACGACCTCGTCATCTCGACGATGGGGCGGTCGGCGTACATCATGGATAACATCACCCCACTGCAGCAACTGGCGGCGTTCGCCACCGGCGCGCCGACGGCGGGTGGCGGACACGACGGCGGCGAGGCCGGGCAGGCGACCGCGCGCGGGTCGCTGCCGACGTTGACGGTGTTCCAGCCGCGCGAAGCGATCCGGCTCCGCAACTCCACGGCTCCGGCATCGCCGGACGAGCCGGAGTACCCGATGACCGGCGCGCACTTCGACCTGTACTTCGCCTCGGCGCCGGGCGCCGACACCAGGCTGGAAGTGCTGGACGCCAAGGGCGGCGCGCTGCGCGCGTGGAGCGTGCTGCCGCCTCGCAGCGCCGGCGCCGGCGCTCCGGAGATGCGCGGCGGCGGGTTCCGCGGCGGCGGCAGCAGCACGGCTGGCATCAGGGCCGAGGCCGGCATGCAGCGGATCACGTGGGACCTGCGCTATTCCGGGCCGTGGACCGCGGCCACTCCCGAGGGCGGGTTCGGCGGACCGATGGTGCCGCCCGGCAAGTACAGCGTGCGGCTCACCGCCGGCGGGCAGACGATCACGCGCACGTTCGACCTGAAGTCCGATCCGCGCGTGGCGGCCGACGGCGTGAGCGACGGCGACATCGCGGAGCAGGTGAAGTTCCAGTTGCAGGTGCGCGATGCGATCAGCGACGCGCGCAAGCTGCAGCAGAGCATCGAACAGGCGATGACGAAGGCCGGCCTCAAGCCGCAGCTCGCTCCCGGTGCGGTCGGAAGCTCGCCGTCCAACACCAAGTACGACCATCCGCTGCAGCAGCTCTACGCGAAGGTCGTCGATACGCCCGGCATCTACACGCAGGGCATGCTGATTACGCAGTTGAGCAACATCCAGCGGATGATCACGCAGGCGGATCAGAAGGTCGGCAAGGACGCCTACGACCGCTACGCCGACTTAATCAAGGAACTGGCGGCCGTCGAGGCGCAGCTGAAGAAGCTCTCCGGTTCGTAGTAACCGCGTGGTGGGGACAAACCTTTAGGTTTGTCCTCCCGGATGACTCGGCGCACCCTTCGGCTCACACGCAACGAGGGGGGCTGATTTCAGCAAAAAGCGTTGGGATGCGCTCATGAAGCGCACCGTAACCTTCCCGCTTTTTCTGAAATCACCCCTCGTTGCGTCATGTTCGCCTTGCACCGGAGGCCTCGCGGTCTGCTATCCTCACGCGCATGTGCACGCTCGATCAGCTGCCGCCGAACCTGCCCGATGACCGGGCAGCCTGGTAAACCGTTGCCCGCAGGCTGGGACGACATCCCCGGCGCGCGCGGGTGCACGCTCGATTAGTCCGGCTAAGCCGGACGCCACATTCCTGGCCCTACAATAGGCGCAACCATGTGTGACTTCGGACAGCACCACCATCTTGAGCAAGCGGACTTCGGCTTCCTCGTCGACGTTCCGGAGATCCGCGCGCTCGTCGAGGAGACCCGCCGGCTGACCGGCGAGATCGCCGACACCGCCGCTCGAGTTGAGGCGCTGCGCCCGGCGTTCGGCCAGCTGCTGGCCGCGGACGGATGGCTCCCGAAGGAATACAGCGAGCCCGATCTCGAGAGCGGCATGGGCGGCGGCATCGGGCAGTACGCGCTGTATCGCGCGAAAGATGGATCGCTCTGCCTGTTCTCCCTCGTCATTCCTGCGGGATCCGAGACGCCCATTCACGATCACCTGGCCTGGGGGCTGATCGGCGTCTATCGCGGAATGCAGAGCGAAACGGTGTACCGCCGCTTGGACGATGGCCATGACGAGGCGAAGGCGGCGCTCGAAGTCGCGCGCAAGCAGACCGTCAGGCGCGGCGAATTCTACACCCTGCTGCCGCCCCTCGACGATATCCATTACGTCAAGACGGTGTCGAAGACGCCGTCGATCTCCATCCACCTGCTCGCCAACGACACCGCCTGCGTCACCCGCCATCGCTTCGATACGACGAGCGGCATCGTCACACCCTTTCGGTCGGGCTACAGTAATGCGAAGTGTTCTCCCAACGAGGCGCGAAGCGCCGAGTCGTAGGAGCGAGCGACGCGAGCGACTCCGACGAGCGGCGCAGCCGCGAGTCCCACGAGGGCCGAAGGCCTGAGTCTTTCAGTACGCAATTCTTTCCATATTGCCCTTTGGCTCGGACGATGAGACCGTCGTCTGATGGGAGGGCGCGTCATGAGCGAGCGGGCATCGAAGTTTGGATGGTTGCCGGAGCACGGGACGGTGCTGACCACCGCGGAGTACCTGCGGACCGCGGAGTCGTTGCGGGTGCAGGAGCTGGTTTATGGGACGCTGCACGTCGCGGATTCACCGTCACCGAAGCATCAGCAGCTGCTCTTCGACCTGGCCGTGCTGCTCAAGGTCTTCGTCACGCAGCACAAGCTCGGCACGGTCTGGATTGCGCCGCTGGACGTCATCCTGGACCCGGCGCAGGCGCTCATCGTCCAGCCCGACCTGTTCTTCATTTCGCGGCGGCGCCAGCACATCGTGACCGACCACGTGTGGGGCGCGCCCGACATGGTGCTGGAGGTGCTGTCGCCCCATCCGCGGATCGGCGAGCTCGACGAGCGCATCCGCTGGTTCGCGCAGTACGGCGTCCGCGAGTGCTGGCTCGTGCACCAGATGACGGAGGACATCGAGATCCTGCAGCTGGGGGGCGGCATCAAGCGGAAGACCTTCCGCAACCTGCAATCGCTCGAGTCGACGGTGCTGCCCGACTTTCGCCTGGCGCCGGCGGTGATTGCAGCGTGGAGGTAAGACGAAGGCACCGAGTATGATGACTGGGCGTGCCGAAACAGCTCTACACCAACATTCTCGAGACCATCGGCAACACGCCGATGGTGCGCCTCAACCGCATCCCGAAGGGCCTGGTCGCGGCCGACGTCTACGCCAAGATCGAAACCGTGAACCCGGGCAATTCGATCAAGGACCGCATGGCGGTCAAGATGATCGAAGACGCCGAGAAGGCGGGCAAGCTGAAGCCGGGCGGGACCATCATCGAGGGCACCTCGGGCAATACCGGCATGGGCCTGGCGATCGCGGCCGTGGTCAAGGGTTACAAGTGCGTCTTCACGACCACCGACAAGCAGTCGAAGGAGAAGGTCGACGCGCTGCGGGCGTTCGGCGCCGAGGTGATTGTGTGCCCCACCGACGTCGATCCCGAGGACCCGCGGTCCTATTACTCCGTGTCGTCGCGGCTCGAGCGTGAGACGCCCAACTCCTGGAAGGCCAACCAGTACGACAATCCGTCGAACGCGCAGGCCCACTACGAGCAGACCGGCCCGGAGATCTGGGAGCAGAGCGGCGGCGCCGTCGATCACATCGTGGTGGGCGTGGGCACGGGCGGCACGATCTGCGGCGTAGCGAAGTACCTCAAGGAACAGAAACCGTCGGTGAAGGCGTGGGGCATCGACACCTACGGATCGGTGTTCAAGAAATACAAGGAGACCGGCGTTTTCGACAAGAACGAGATCTATCCCTACATCACCGAAGGCATCGGCGAGGACTTCCTGCCGAAAAACGTCGACTTCAGCCTGATCGATCACTTCGAGAAGGTCACCGACCGCGACGCGGCGATCATGACGGGCCGGATCGCGCGCGAGGAGGGGATCTTCGCCGGCAACTCCGCCGGATCGGCGATCGCCGGGCTGCTGCAGCTCGCCGACCGCTTCAAGCAGGGCGAGATGGTGGTTGTGATCTTCCACGACCACGGCACCCGCTACCTGGGCAAGATGTACAACCCCGACTGGATGCGCGAGAGGGGCTTCATCGACAAGAAGGGCCTGACGGCACGCGATCTGGTGGCGGATCGGCAGAAGGCGCCGCTCGTCACGATCGATCGCAGCGAGACGGTCGAGAAGGCCGCGCACATCCTCACGGAAAACGCCTACTCGCAGATCCCGGTGACCGCCGACGGCCGCCTGGTGGGGTCGGTGAACGAGGGCTATCTCTATTCGGAGATCGTCAAGAACCCCGACGTGCTGCACGGGCCGGTGGAGGCGATCATGCAGCCGGCGTTCCCGTTTGCCGACATCTCGACGAGCCTCGACGCGCTGGCCGGGATGCTCACGCCCGACAGCCCCGCCGTGCTCGTACGGGACTTCAAGCTGGACGCGACCTACATCATCACGCGCTGGGACATCATCAAGGCCCTCGCGTAACAACCAACAAGAAACCACGAAGATCACGAAGATCACCACGAAGCTCACGAAGCGTTCTTTTCTCTTAAGAAAGAATAATCTTCGTGGTCTTCGTGATGCCTTCGTGGCCTTCGTGGTTTCCTTTATTCGAGGTTGCGGCCGCGGGTTTCGGGGCCCAGCCACAGCAACACGATCACCAGCGCTCCCGCGCTGAGGATGCACCACAGCATCGCCGTCCGCAGGTCGGTGCCGCCGTCCTGCAGCCAGCCGATCAGGTACGGGGTGTAGGAACCGACGCCCACGCCCACGTGATACGTGAAGCCCGTGCCGACGCCGCGGGCCTCGGTGGGAAAACGCTCCGCCAGGTAACCCGGGACGATGCCCCAGCCGCCGATCGAGCAGAAGCCGAAGACGAGCGCCCCCGCAAACACGCCCGTGGACGTGGTGGAAAACAGGAACAGCGGCGCCGCCGCGAGGCCCAGGCCGACGCCCAGCGTGGCGGAGCCGCGGCGGCCGCCCCACTGTTCCGACAGCGCGCCAAACGCGAGCGAGCCGACGACCCCTCCGGCGTTGAGCGCGAGCAGGAACATCAGCGGCTTGCGCTCGAGCATGGTCAACAGCGTCGGATACCAGAACGTCGAGGCGTGATACATCGCCACGAACGCGCCCATGAGGATCGAGGTATGGATGGTCACCCACCGGAGGTCGCGATCGAAGAGCCGGGCGAGCGACAGGCGGCTCGCGTCCCCGCGCTCCGCCCGCTGCCGGCGGCTCTCGATCCACACCGGGCTCTCGGGAACGCGCCGCATCGTGAAGAACACGGCGATTGCGGGCAGGATGCCGCTCCACACCATGATGCGCCAGGCCCAGGCGGGCCGGTCGTCGATCAGCGGATAGCCAAGCTGGTAGACCAGCGACGACAGCAGGAAGCCGGTGGAATAGCCCGCCTGCAGGATGCCCGAGGCGATGCCACGATGCTTCGCCGGCCACTGCTCGAGCGCGAGCGGCATGCCCGCCGCCCACATGCCGCCCATGCCGATGCCGAAGAGCCCGCGAAAGGCGAAGAGCATCACGTAACTCGTAGACAGCCCACTCAGCAACGCAAACACCGTGTACCAGGCGATCGAGAAGAGGATGGGCCCCTTCCGACCGTAGCGATCGGCCAGCGTGCCGGCGCCGATGCCGCCCACCACCCGGAACAGCAGCGTCACCGTGCCGAGCGCGCCCGCCAGCGCCCGGTTGACCTCGAAGCTTTGCTGGATGTCGATCAGGACGAACGTCAGGATGGTGAAATCGAAGGCGTCGAGGGTCCAGGCGGCGAAGGTCGTGAGAAAGGTCTTCCACTGCTCCCGGGAGACATCCCGGTACCACGGCTGGGGCATGGGGCATTCTAGTCGGGCTCCGGCCCGCCTTCGCTCGCGATTACTCGCGCGAGCTACGGCGAGGTCTCGCCGGAGCGGCCTTCGGCCGCGAAGGCGGAGCTCCGAGCTCGGAAGCAAACGTTTCGCGGCGTTATACCGTCTGAAAGGCGAACGCTCATGATCGGCTCGGACATCCGCTATGCCTATCGATCGCTGACCCGCCAGAAGCTCGGCACCGGTCTGGTCATCGGCATGCTGGCGCTCGGCATCGGCGCCAACGTCGCCGTGTTCTCGCTGATCAACGGCCTGTTCCTGCGGCCGTTCCCGTTCCCCGAACCGGAGCGGCTCGTCTACATCAACGAGGCGGCGCCGCGCTGGAACCTGGAGTCAACGGGCGTGAACTACGCCGACTTCTGGGTCTGGCACGAGGGCCAGCAGCGGTTCGACGCAATCGCGCTGTACGACGAGCGCTCGTTCAGCGTCGCGACCGACAGCGGCGCCGACCGCATGCAGGGCGCCGCCGTCACAGCCGACTTCGCGCGCGTTTTGCGAATCGAGCCGGCGCTCGGGCGGATGTTCACGGCCGACGAAGACAAACCGAAGGGTCCGCCGGTGGTCGTCATCGGCCATGCCGTCTGGCAGGAGCGGTTCGGCGGCCGCCCGGACGTGCTCGGCAAGGAACTGCGCCTCAACAGCCGCATCTACACCATCATCGGCGTGCTGCCGAGGTCCGGGGAGTTTCCCGGCGGCGTGCGCCTCTGGGTGCCGATGCAGGGCGACCCCAACAACAGCGGCTCTTACTCAGAGGAGGGCGTCGCGCGGTTGAAGCCGGGCGTCACGGTCGAACAGGCCAACCAGGATCTCGTCCGCGCCCACCAGCCGATCTTCGACTCGCGCGACAAGGAGAAGGTCGTCACGCCGTTCGCGCGCGACCTGAGGGCCCAGTTCACACGCGACTACGGCGCCATTGCCTCGACGCTGGGCGCCGCTGTGTCGTTGCTGCTGATCGTCGCCTGCGCCAACGTGGCGGCGGTCATGCTGGCGCGCGCGCTCGCCCGCCGCCGCGAAATGGGCATCCGCCTCGCCGTCGGCGCCAGCCGCGCGCGCCTGTTGCGCCAGTTGCTGGTCGAAAACGTGATCCTCTCGGTGCTCGGCGGGGCTCTGGGGCTGCTGATCGGCCAGTGGGCGATCCAGCTGCTGATCGGCGCGCTCCCCGACCAGGCGCCGGCCTGGGCGGAGTTCACGCTCGACACGCGTATGGTGATCTTCACGCTGGGCACGTCAATGGTGACGGCACTGCTATTCGGCTGGGCGCCGGCGATTCACGCGATGAACGCCGACCTGCGCGGCGCGATTGCCTCGGCCACGGCCGGATCGACGCCGGCGGTCCGCGGCCGCCGGACGCTGCGCGCGCTCGTGGTCGCCGAGTTCGCGCTCGCCTCGCTGATGTTCGTCTGCGGCGGCCTGCTCGTCCGCGCCTACGATCGCGTCCGCCACGTCGATCCGGGATTCGACCCGGCCAGCGTGCTGACCCTCAGCGTGCCACTACCAGCGGTCAGCTACGCCGACGACGCCATGCGCCTCGCATTCTTCGAACGGCTCGAAAACGAGGTGCGGGCGCTGCCCGGGGTGACGCAGGCCGGGCTCATCAACTGCGCGCCGGTCAGCGGCTGCCACTGGGGCCAGTTCTACCAGGCTGAAGGCGCGGCGCCACGCGGTCCGAACGAGCCCAATCCCGTCGTGCTCAACCGCGTCGCCTCCCCCGGCTACTTCGCAGCGATGGGCATCCGGCTGAAGGAAGGCCGCTTCTTCACCGCACAGGACGGGCGTGAAGGCAACACCAAGGACGGCACGATCATCGTCAACGAAACGTTTGCCAAAGCGTTCTGGCCGAAGGGCGAGAGCCCGGTCGGCAAGCGGATCCGTAACAACGAGAAGGCGCCGTGGATGACGGTGGTTGGATATGTGGCGGACGTCAAGCATTACGGCTTGGAGCAGCCAATGCGGCCCGGGGTCTATTACGCGCTGCCGCGCATTCCCCAATCGGGGACCGTCGTACTCAAGACCGAGGGCGATCCGACGCAGCTGGCCGCCACCGTCCGCGGCATCGTCCGCCGGATGGATCCCGAGCTGCCCACCTACAACGTGAAGACGATGGAGGAGCGGCTGGCGCAAAGCCTGACGCTGCGCGCCGTGTATTCCTGGATCCTCGGCGTCTTCGCGGTCATGGCGCTGCTGCTCGCCCTGGGCGGCAGTTACGGTGTGACGTCTTACCTCGTCTCGCAGCGCACGCGTGAGCTCGGCATCCGCGTCGCGCTCGGCGCGGGCCGGCGCGACATCGCCAAGGCCGTTCTCACCGGCGGCCTCACCGTCGTCGGCATCGGGGTCGCGGTCGGGTTGATCGCCGCGGTAGGCGCAGGCCGGTGGCTGTCGTCGTTGCTCTTCGGCGTGCCGCCGTACGACGCCGTGATCCTCGCCAGCGCGGTCGTCGCGCTCGTCACGACGGGGTTCCTGGCGAACTGGCTGCCGGCGCGACGGGCCTCGCGTGTGGATCCGATGGTATCGCTCCGGATGGATTGAACCGGGCTCCGGACTCCGGTCCCCGGGCCGGTGCAGCTCCTGATGGCAGACTAGAATACGCGGATGATTGGCATCCGCTTCGTTCTCGCCATTGCTCTCGCCTGGCTGGCGGTTCCCGACCTGCGCGCGCAGGCGCCAGCGGCAGGCGATGGCCCGGTCTACGTCGCTTACTATTGGCGCGCGAAGCCGGGCCAGACGGCGGCCTACAACGACTACATCCAGACCATCGCCGAGAAGATCGACGAGGACGCGCGCAAGGCCGGCGTGTTCGAGGAAGTCGTCACCGTGACGCCGTCGCAGATGGGCACCTCAGCGGCGATCGCCGACTGGACGCACTTGCGGGTCTTCAAGTTGAAGGACCGCGCGGCTGCCGAGGCCCTTGGCAAGGGCCTCGACGCCGCGACGATTCGAGTCGTGCCCGATGAGGCCCAGCGCAAGCGGAACAGCGAGCGTTCGGCGACACTGCGCGACTTCGTGCGTCAGGAGATCTGGACCGCGCTGCGCTGACAGACTTGCGCACCGCGGTCGGTTACGACTACCGCGACACGACGGCTGCCTTGATGAGGTCTTCTGGGGCGTGAGGCCCAGGGCCACGGCCTCGGCGCAATCCCGTTGGGCGTGGTCTGAGGACGCCGAAACGCACGCCTCGAGGTGTCGCAGGGCGTCAGGGCCGTCGAGCACACGTTGTGTGCCGGACACGACCAAGGGGGACATGACGCCGATACCCAAAGGGCCCACTCGTGACTAGAATGGCACGCATGTTTCACCGCAGGCCATTCGTGCTTCGAGCGATCGTCGTTACCTGTCTTGGCTCGGGAGTCGCACTGGACGCCCAGTCACCACGTACGCATCGGCTGGAGGCCACACCCCGGACCGTCGCGTACGGGCATTACTGGTCGGAGTCCAAGCCGGTGCTCACCATCGCCTCCGGTGACATCATCGATGTCGACACGCTGCTGACGTCGGTGCCCGATCGGCTCGAGAAGGCCGGCGTACCCGCCGCCGACGTGCAGGCCTCCCTGCGCGCCATCGTCGAGCAGGTGAAAGACCGCGGTCCGGGTGGGCACATCCTGACCGGGCCCGTGTTCGTGACCGGTGCCGAGCCGGGCGATGCGCTCGAAGTGAAGGTGATCTCGATCGACCTGCCAATCGCCTATGGCTACAACGGCTGCAGCGGCTTCATCCGCGAGAACTGCGTCGCCGGCCGCGGGCCCACGATCATCCAGATGGATCGCAAGAACATGAGGGCCACGTTCCTGCCGGGCATCGTGATTCCGCTGAGGCCGTTCTTCGGCAGCATGGGGGTGGCGCCGCCGCCGGCGATGGGCCGCGTCAGCAGCAACCCGCCGGGCATCCACGCCGGTAATCTCGACAACAAGGAGCTGGTCGCCGGCACGACGCTCTGGATCCCGGTGCACGTGCCGGGCGCGCTGTTCGAGATCGGCGACGGGCATGCGGCGCAGGGTGACGGTGAAGTCGATCAGACGGCGATCGAGACCTCGCTGCGCGGCAAGGTGCAGCTGACCGTGCGGAAGGGCTTGACGCTGGCGTGGCCGCGCGCGGAAACCTCCACGCATTTCATCAGCATGGGCACCGACGTGGATTTGACGAAGGCGACGCGCGTGGCGATCCAGGAGATGGTGGATTTTCTCGCCGCCACCAGGAAGATCGACAAGCACCAGGCGTATCAGCTCACCAGCCTCGCCGGCGATGTCGCCATCACACAGCTGGTCGATGGCACGATGGGCGTTCACGTCAAATTACCCAAGTCGATCTTCAAGTGAGGTTCCCCGCGACGGTGGTTCTCCTCCTTGTGGCGGGGGCTTGCT
>MELE01000120.1:19826-64952 GCA_001768615.1 Acidobacteria bacterium RIFCSPLOWO2_12_FULL_67_14b
CGATTCGCAGCATGCCGGCATCACGACGCCGCATGGCGATCATTCACCGCATCACGGCGGGCTGGTGCTGATGAATGGCGACATGCACTACGAAGTGGTGGTCGACCGCGGCGGCACGCATCGCATCTGGTTCAGCAACGCGGTCCGCGAAGACCTGCCGGCATCGGTGGCGTCGAAGGTGATGATGATCGTGACGCGGAAGGGCGCGCCGGACGAATCGCTCGCGCTGGCGATCGACGACAGCGGCGAGAGCTGGATCGCGGCGGGCCGGCCCGTCGGCGGCGACGTGATGGTGAAGGTCACCTACGTTACACGCGGCGAGCCCGTCGAAATCGAGCTGCCGTTTGTCGTTACGACTCCTTCTGATCCAGGTGGAAGCGGTGCAGGAGGTGGGCGCCGACAGGCGCGATGATCAGGCCCGCGCGCCAAACCCGGGGCTTATGCGCTCTACTGCGGCGTCGCGTTCATCGTCACCGCGGATCTCGTGATGAGCCGTCTTATTCATAGCGAAGCGCGGCGATGGGATCCAGGCGCGAGGCGCGGCGCGCCGGATAATACCCGAACACGATCCCGACGAGCGCGGCGATGCCAAAGGCCGAGGCGACCGTGGCCAGCGACACCTCGGTGGGCCAATCGAGCATCGCCGTCAGCGACTCCGCCGTCACCAGCCCGATCGCCACGCCCACGGCGCCGCCGATCAGGCTCATCACCATGGCCTCGACCAGGAACTGCACCAGCACGTCGCGCCGGCGCGCGCCGACCGCGAGGCGGATGCCGATCTCCTTCGTGCGCTCGGTGACCGACACCAGCATGATGTTCATGATGCCGATGCCGCCGACGACGAGCGAGATGGCGGCGATGCTGCCCAGCAGCGCCGTCATCGTCGAGCCGGCGCGGCTGAGCGTGCTCGACATCTCCTGCAGCGTCACCTCGTCCAGTTTCGGCATGTTGGCGAGCGCGAACGCGGCGACCGAGGTGTAGAGGCCCTTGGTCACGTTGGCCGCCGCCTGCGTCTTGACCGTGAAGTCGTCGACGGTCCCGGCGCCGACGCCGGGCAGCTGGTTGCCGCCCAACCCGCCGGTGGACGCCGATTGCCGCCCGCGGCTGTGGCGCTCGTGCAGCAGATCGGTGATCGCGGCCGCGATGCGGCTGGCCTCGCCGGCCTGCTCGATCGCCACCGTGATCGTGTGGAGGTGCCGGACCTTCAGCATCGACTGCCCCGCCGCGAGCGGCACGAACACGGTTTCGTCCATGTCGCTGTCGTTGGTTCTGAAGTAGCCCGATACGACGAATCGGCGATCGCCGATGGTCAGGGGCTCGCCCACCGGATCGAAGCCCTCGCCAAAGAGCTCGCGCGCCGCCGCGCGCCCGATCACGGCCGCATCCGCAGCATCGCCGAACCGGCCGCCCAGCCATTCCCACCCGTGAATCGCCGCCAGCGGCGCTTCCACGCCGCGGACCTGCGTGAAGAACTGCCGGTGCGCCGCCTTCGCCCACGCGCGGTTGCGGACGCCGGCGGCCACCGCCTGCACGCCCCCGATCTGCCGGATCGCCTCGGCATCCTCCGGCGAGAGCGTGGTCGCCGCGCCGAGCCCGCTGGCGATGTTCATGCTCTCGCCGCCGCGCGTGTAGTTGCCGGCGCTCACCTGGATGATGTTGGTGCCCGCGGACTTGAGCGACGTCTCGACCGACCCGCGGGCGCCGGACCCGAGCGCCACCATCGCGATCACCGCGGCGACGCCGATCACGACCCCGAGCATCGTCAGGCCTGTTCGCAGGCGATTGCGATCGAGCGCGCGCAGCGCGATTCGCGCGCTGACCAGCACAAAGCGGATCATTCGCGCCGCAACGCCACAATCGGATCGAGCCGGGAGGCGCGCCGGGCCGGATACCAGCCAAAGAACACACCGACCGCCGCCGCCACGCCGAATGCCAGCATCACCGAGAGCGGTGACACCACGGTGGCCCATCGCAAGGCGCGCGCGATCCCAATCGACGCGATCACGCCGACGATGACGCCGATCAAGCCGCCGGCGGTGCTGATCACCACGGCCTCGAACAGGAACTGCCGCATGACGTCACGGCGGCGGGCGCCGACGGCCATGCGCAGGCCGATCTCGCGCGTGCGCTCGGTCACCGACAGCAGCGTGATGTTCATGATGCCGATGCCGCCGACGAGCAACGACACGGCGGCGATGGCCGCCAGCAGCCACGTCATCGTGCGGCTGGCGCGCTCCATGGTGAGCGCCAGTTGCTCGAGCGTCACCTTCTCCAGCTCGGCGACGTTCGACGCGACCGCGCGGGCCACGCTCGGCGGCAGGCCGCCGGTGGTCAGCGCCCGGGCGGCCTGCGTAATCAACGTGAAGTCGTCCGACTCGTGGTCGCCGATGCCGTGCCGGACGCGCAGCAGCCGCGTGATCTCGCGCGAGAGCCGCGAGATGTCCCCGGACGATTCCGCGGTCACGGTGATGTCGTTCAGCTTCGACAGGTTCAGCAGCCGCTGCGTGGTCGTGTACGGCATGTAGACCGCATCGAACTGATCGTCTCCGGGTGCCGGGCGCACTACCCACGTGGCGCTGGTGATCACGCCGACTACCTCGAACGACTGGTTCCAGAGGCTGACATCCTGGCCGACGGGATTGGCGCCGGCGCCGAACAGGCGATCGGCCACGACCTGGCCGAGCACGACGACCTGCGAGGCTCGGTCCTGCTCGCGCGCGGTGAAGAAGCGGCCGCTGGTGAACATCCAGGCGCGCTTGATCGACGGCATCATCACGTCGGTGCCGTGCATGCGGGTGAACCACCGCTTCTGATCCAGGTGCACGCGGACGTTCTCGTGAATGCCGCCGGCCACGTACTGCACGCCCGGCAGCCGCCGGATCGCCTCGGCATCGTCGAACGTCATGGTGGCCGCCGAGCCCAGGCCGGCCTCGAGATCGCCGAGCCGCTGGCGGGCGGTGGGATGATCGTGCTTCTCCATCGGATCGTCCTCAGGATGAAACGCGATCGGCATCACGTCGCCGCGCCGGCGTTCCAGCGGATGGCGCAACGACTCGCGCGCATCACCCTGGTGCGCAATGGCTTCGTCGCTCTCCTCGACCTTCGGCCGCCAGTTGCCGGCGCGGATCGTGATCTGGTTGAGGCCCGCGGCGCGCACCTGCTGCTCGATCGATCGCTGCGCGCCCGCGCCGACCGCCATCATGGCGAGCACCGTCGCCACACCGACGGCGATGCCGAGCACGGTCAGCCCGGTTTGCAGCCGGTTACGGCCGAGCGCCTTGATCGCCGTGGCGACCACCGGGTGCCGCAGCAACTTCCTCATTCTCTAAACCAGCCTGCCCTGAGCGAGGCGGCGGCTCGGCGCCGCCGAGTCGAAGAGGGCCACAGATGACACAGATGCAAAGCCCCGAGTTCCGCGCCGGCCTTCGGCCGCTCGGGGCTGCAGTGCTCAATCTGCGTAATCTGCGTCATCTGCGGCTGCCTTTTGGACATGTCATCTGTGGCCCACCATCTCGCGGGCGACATTGGGCACATCAGAGACGATCAGCCCATCCCGAAAATCCACCGTGCGTGTGCCGTAGGCGGCAATGTCGCGCTCGTGGGTGATCACGACCATCGTGATGCCGCGGTCACGGCGCAGCCGCGCGAAGATCTCCATCACTTCATGACTCGTAGTCGTATCCAGGTTCCCGGTGGGCTCGTCGGCCAGCAGCAGCGACGGCTGCGTGACGAGCGCTCTCGCAATGGCGACGCGCTGCTGCTGTCCGCCCGACAGCTGGCTGGGATGGTGGTCCGCGCGATCGGTCAGGCCAACGGCGTCGAGCGCCGCCATCGCGCGGTTTCGCCTCTCGTCGCTCTTGACGACGCCCTGCCGCGTGTACAACAGCGGCAACTCGACGTTGTCGAGCGCGGAGGTCCGCGCCAGGAGGTTGAACCCCTGGAACACGAAGCCGATGGTCTCGTTGCGCACCCGCGCGAGCTCGTCGCCGGGCAGCGTCGACACATCCCGTCCGTTCAGCAGGTAGCGCCCGCTCGTCGGCCGATCGAGGCAGCCGAGGATGTGCATGAACGTCGACTTGCCCGAGCCCGACGGCCCGACGATGGTGACGAACTCGCCGGCGGCGGCCGACAGGGTGACGCCCCTCAGGGCGTGCACCACGTGGTCGCCGACCTGGTACTGCTTGGCGAGGCCGTGAACGTCGATCATCAGTTCGTCTTCGTCGGCGCCGGCTTCGACGGCGCCGGCGGAATCTTCCCGGCAAACGCGTACATCAGCGTGGCCACGGCCTTCTCCGCGCCCGCCATGCCGTACACCTTCCCCGCCCCTTCGATGACGTAGTACTCGTTGGCCGCATGCGCGCGGCCGCCGTTGCCGGCGCCGCCGCCCACAATCGGCACGCCCTTGAAGTTGGAGATCTTCTCGCCGACCTCGCCGTTGCCAAACATGTAGGCGGGCCAATAGCCGCCGGCCGCGGCGCCGCCACCACCGATGGACCACTGGGTGCGCGGCTCGCCGTGCGGGATGTTCATGACCTCATAGGTGCGCTGCAGCGCGCGGCCGATGTCCGAGTCGGCGCTCATCTTCGCCCACGGCACGTCGCCGATCATCTTGACCTCGACATCCTTGTAGCCGTTCTTGTCGAGCTGCGCGCGCAGCTTCTTCACGATCCCGGGGCCCGTCATGTTCGGCACGTAGCGGAAGTTGTGCTTGGAGGTCACCTTGTTCGGCAGAATCGCGCCGGCGCCGCCCGCATACATGTTGCCGCCCCAGATGCCGTCGATGTTGAACGACGTGCCGTAGCGCTGCATCTTCAGCATCGTATACGGGTCGTCCGAGATGTAGCGCGCGACGCCGACATTCTCGGCCGCGATCTTCAGGTCGGTGCGCGCCGCGGCGGCCTTCAACTCCGCATCCTGGAAGTCCTCGATCGGTTTCATGCCCTCGAAGAAGCCGTCGATCAGCGGCGTGTTGCCATCGTCCGACACCAGCGACGCGAGCATCTTGATGTGGCGCCAGGCCGGGCTGTCGACGCTGCGCTTGTTGGAGCCGTGAATGTCCGACACGGTCGGGCCGCGCCCCCAGGACTTGCCGCTGGTGGTCAGCTCGACGTAGACGCAGCCTTCGGAGCCGCCGCCGTAGCCGCCGCTGCCGCTCCCGGCCTGTCCGCCAAACAGGTACATCGCATCGGCACCGGCCAGCAGATCGGGGTGGTCCTTCACGAACTTGCGGAGGCCGATGTCCATGCGCTCTTCGTCGCCTTCGGCCACGACGATCAGGTTGACGGGGAGCTTCCCGTGCACGGCCTTGATGGCGCGCAACGCGTTCAACTGCGACATCTGCGGCCCCTTCGAATTGGTGGCGCCGCGGCCGATCAGCACCTTCTTGTACGGCGCCTGCTCGACGAGGCGGGCTTCGAAGGGCGGCGACGTCCACGCATCAGGCTGCGTGATCGGCATCGTGTCGTACATCCAGTAGATGAGGACGGTCTTCGCCGCGCCCTCGTCGCACTTGGCGTAGACGACGGGATTGCCGGGCGATCCGTACTCGGTGACGCCGACGTCGAAGACCTGCGTCTGCTGGCACCCGAGCTCGTCGAAGAAACCCTTGACCATCTCGGCCGACTCGGGAATCCCTTCACCGGAGTTCGAGATGCTCGGCTGGCGGATCCACTTCTGGAGGTTCTCGACGTGCTCGTCGATGTGCTCGTCGATGTGCGCGTAGACTTTCTGCAGATCGGGCGGCACCTGGCTCATGTCGGGCTGAATCTCGGTGTCGCCGGCGGGGCGGACGCCGAGCTTGGCGGCCGCCGGCGCGCCGCCCGTGGCCGGGGGTGGGGCCGGCTGGTTACAGGCCGCGGCCACGATCAGGGTGCAGAAAGTGATGACAACGCGGCGCATGTTTCCTCCTTATCCGGCGCAATTCACTTGGAGCGAGGTGAATTGCCAGTGGCCCTCAGCTTTCGGCCTTCAGCCTTCGGCTGAGAGCCGATCGCTGAAAGCTGAACGCGCCCAGCGGTTACCGAAATGCCCGCTCGGCAGCAAGTCCGGCTCCCCATGAAGGGTGCCGGACTGATGAGATGATGCATTCAGCCTCACCGGTGACCGGATGTCAACAGCCGCGGACAACAAATGACAAGGCAACCGACGCTCCGCGTGCGCGTGGCGCTGGCGCTGGTCGCGCTGGCGTTGCCGTGGAGTTGCGCCGGGCGCGTGCCGCCGCTCGATGCGATCGCGGAAGGCTACGTGCGCGTCGCGCTCGAGCTTGCCCAGCACGATCCCGAGCTGGTCGAAGACTGGCGCGGGCCCGAGTCGTGGCGCCCGGGCCCGCGGGTTCCGGTGGCAGGCCTGCTGAAGAAGATCGAAGCCCTGCAGGCAAACGTGCACGGGGCCCCGCCGGCCAGCGCTTCCCGTGACGATGCCGAGAGGCATCGCTACCTGGCCGCCCAGCTTCGGGCCCTGCATTTCGCGGCCGAGCGCCAACTCGGCCGGCCGGCCGGCATCGACGATCAGCTCCGCGAAGAATTCGGCGTCGAGCCCGAGCCCTTCGACGCCGCTCGCATGGAGCGCGTGCGAGCGGAGATCGCGCGCGTGCTGCCGGGAACCTCGCCGCTCGCCGAGCGCGTGGCCGCGCTTCGCCGCCGCACGAGCGTCCCGGCCGATCGGCGCGTCACCGTGGTCGAGCAGGCGATCGCGGCCTGCCGGCGGGCGACGGCGGCGGTGATCCGGCTGCCACCCGACGAGGGCGTCCGGGTCCAACTGGAGCCAGGCCTGGTCTGGGATGGATTTACCCGCTACCAAGGGCGCCACCGAAGCGAGCTCCAGATCAACGACGAAGCGCTGCTCGACGTGGCACGGGCCCTGCGGCTCGCCTGTCATGAAGGCTATCCGGGGCACCACGTGCAGCAGGTGTTGATCGACGTCACGTTCACGAATCGCCAGCGCGAGGAGCTCCAGCTGGTGCCGGCTTTCGGGCCGCACCTGCTGTTCGCCGAAGGCGCCGCCGAAGTCGGCGCCGACCTGGCGCTGCCGGAGGACCAGCGCGTCTCGCTCTATCGGGACGTCCTCTTTCCCGCAGCGGGAGCGAATGCGGCCGACGTGCCGGCGCTCGTTCGCGTCGAGACGCTCCTCGCGGATCTGTTGCCCGAGGTCACCGATGTGGCACGCCAGTATCTCGACAGCGCGATCACGCAGGAACGCGCGCTCGACCGGCTCGCCCATGACGCCCTGGTCGGCAATCCCGATGGGACGCTGGCCTTCATCGAGCGCCGCCGGGCGCGGGCGCTCGTCTACGGCGAGGGACGCCGGGCCGTCCTCGCCATGATGCAGGAGTACTCGCTCGCGGGGCTCTACGCGGTGTTCGCGGGCCCCCATGCGGTACAGTGAGCCGCATGCGATCCCCCTTGATGCCGTTCGTGCTGGCCGCTGCCGTCACGCTCCTGATTGGCGTCGCCGTGACCCTGGAACCGTATTTCGCCGGCGATGTGACGGTGGCCCGCGGCCTGCAGTCGCTGGCGCCAGACCCGTCATGGTGGGCGAATCCGATCAGCCGGCTCGCGCCGGCGCCCAACCGCTATTACCTGATGGCCGCCGCCGCGGTGCTCGCGTTCGCGGTAGCGGGTTGGCGCGGCCTGGCCATCGCCGCCGGTGCGATCGCGCTCGAGCATTACGGCGCGGAGTCGACGAAGGCGATCTTCGGCCGTCCGCGTCCCTCGGGAGAGCTGATTGCCGTGGTGGGAAGCCCGGGCGGCTTCACGTTTCCGTCGACGACCATGACGTTCTTCTGCGCGACCTTTGGCACGCTGGCGGTGCTGTCGGCGCGAAAGAAGGCCACGCCGCTCCGCCTGTCGATCCTCGCGCTGTCGTCGCTGATGCTGGCACTCGGCTGCGCCGCGCGGGTCGCCCTCGGCGCGCATTGGCCCAGCGACGTGCTGCTGACGTCGGTCATCTGTCTCTCGTGGCTGTGGGCGACGGCCCGTGTACTCGTCCCGCGATAAGGAAGGTTGGACCATGTCGGTGAGATCATTCGTGCTCGGTTCGGCGCTCGCCGCCGCGATGGCCGTCGCCGGCGCGTCGCTGGCGGCGCAGCCGCCGGCGAAGAAGGCCTACATCCTGGTGCAGTCGGAGGTGACCAACACCGAACAGTACGCGGCCTACACCAAGCTGTCGCCGGGCATCATTGCGAAGTACGGCGGCACGTTCCTCGCTCGTGGCGGGCGCAGCACCACGCTCGAAGGGGCGAAGGCGGCCTCGCGCGTGGTCGTGATCGAGTTCCCGAGCTTCGAGGCGGCGCGGAGCATGTATGACTCGCCCGAATACACGGCGGCGCGCAAGGTGCGGGCCGGAGCAGCGACCATGCAGTTCGTGCTGGTCGAAGGACTCTAAGGCGGCGCCCGTTGATTCGACTGCTGCTCGCGGCAGCCCTGCTCATGTGGGCCCGGCCGGCCGGAGCGCATCCCGCGCCGTTCAGCTATCTTGACCTCCATCTCGATTCCAGCGGCGTGACCGGCACGCTGGTGGTCCACGATCTCGACGCCGCCCACGACCTGAACGTGGCCGCGGCCGACACGCTGCTCGATCCCGCGGTGGCCGCGCGCGTCCGCGACATGCTCGTGGCCTTGCTGTCGCCCCGGCTGGCGCTGAGTTTCGACGGCCGCGCCGCCGCCGTCCAATGGGGCGCCGTCGACGTGGTCCCGGATCGCCAGAGTTTGCGGCTCGCCTTCACGGTCGCAGGCGCGAAGCCCGCGCGCGTCGGGCTGCAGGCCTACCTGTTCCCGTACGACCCGATCCACCAGACGTTCGTCAACATCTACGAAGACGGCGCGTTGCAACACCAGGCCATCCTCGACGTGACGCGGCAGACCGCCGACTACTACGCCGGCACCACGCAGGGCCGGCTGGCGGTCGTGCGGACGTTCGTGCTCTCCGGCATCGAGCACATCATGATCGGCCCCGACCACATCCTGTTCCTGGTCGGCCTGCTGCTGCTCGGCGGCTCGCTCTCACGCCTCGCGCTGATCGTCACGGCGTTCACGATCGGCCACAGCCTGACGTTGTCGCTCGCGGCTCTCGACATCGTCTCGCCGCCGTCACGGTACATCGAGCCGTTGATTGCGCTCACCATCGTTGTGGTGGGCGCCGACAACGTCCTGGTATTGCGGGGCACCCCCTTCGACTCGTCGCCAGATTCAGAGCGCCTCGCTCAGGGCAGGCAGGGGTCGACCCGCCAGGCGTCGGACATTCGTGCCTGGCTCGCAGCCGCCTTCGGGCTCGTGCACGGGTTCGGCTTCGCGTCGGTGTTGAAGGAGTTCGGGCTGCCGCAGGCCGCGCTCGGCTGGTCGCTCTTCGCGTTCAACCTCGGCGTCGAGCTCGGCCAGCTCGTCATCGTCGGCGTCGTCGCCACGGTGCTGGAGCTCATCCGCCGGCGTAGCGTGTCATGGTCCGCGCGCGTAGCGCTGGCCGGGTCGATCTGCGTTATCCTTGCGGGCCTGTACTGGTTCGTCGAACGGGTGTTTCTGACGGGAGGGGCGTGATGAAGCGTGGGCTGGTGATCGGACTCATCGTCGGTGCAGGTTTGGCCGTGACGCAGGCGCAGCAACCCACGCCGGCCAAGCCGAACGTGGCGGAGATCGAGAAGGTCAAAGACAACCTCTACATGATCACGGGGGCGGGGGGCGGCGGCAACACGGCCGCGTTCATCACGGCCAACGGGGTCGTTCTCGTCGACACGAAGAACCCCAACTGGGGCCAGGCGATCCTCGACAAGGTGAAGACCGTCACGTCGAAGCCCGTCACGCACATCATCAACACGCACACGCACGGCGATCACGTGGGCAGCAACGAGTTCTTCCCCGCCTCGGTTGAAATCGTCGCCCACGAGAACACCGGCGCCAACATGGCGAAGATGACGAACTTCGCCGACGCGTCGAAGAGGTTCGCGCTGCCGGACAAGACCTTCAAGGACAAGATGACCGTGCTCAACGGCGCCGACGCCATCGACCTCTACTACTTCGGCCGCGGGCACACAAACGGCGACATCTTCGTCGTCTTCCGCGGCCTGCGGACCGTGCATGCCGGCGACATCTTCGCGAGGAAGGGCACACCCCTGCTGGACATGAACAACGGCGGCAGCGGCGTGCTGATCGGCGAGACGCTCGCCAAGGCGGCCGCCGGCATCAGGAACGTCGACACGGTGATCACCGGGCACAGCACCGTGATGACGTGGGCGGACCTCCAGGAGGTCGGCGAATTCAATCGCGCCTTTCTCGCCGCCGTCCAGGCGGCAATCAAGACGGGTAAGACGGCCGATCAGGCATTGGCGGACCTGAAGCTGCCGGAGAAATTCAGCGCCTACCAGATGACGGGCGCGAAAGACAACGTGCCCAAGATCTACGCTGAGCTCGGCAAATAGCCGTCGCCAGCGCCGATCCGAGCAGCATCGCGATCACGACCGCGCCCAGGTGTGCGGACAGCACGTGGGCGGGTTCCGAGAAATGACAGAAGAGGCGCCAGCCGGCGTCGGCCATCAGGCCGGCGCCGAGGCCCAGCAGGGCCCCCGCCAGCGCCGGCCGGGTCGGATAGGCGCGCGCGGCCAGCGGAAGCGTGAGCCACAGTGACAGCGACACGCGGCTCCACGGCCGGCTGGGAATCGACTCGCGCAGCGCGGCGACGATCAACGCGAACCCGACGATGACCTGGAACGCGGACGCGCCCCAGGTGCCGGTAAGGCCAAGCCGCGCCGCGCACCGGCAACGCCATCTCCGTCACATATCCGCTCAGCGGGCGCCGTGTACGAATGGCGACAGCACGGTAGTGATGAACTGGTGCGTCGGCGCCGGGACGCCGACTTCCCTTCCCAGCCGGACGACGGCGCCGCTCAGCCACGGCAGCTCGAGCGGGCGGCCGCGCTCCAGGTCTTCGAACATCGACGACTTCGACTCGGCCGGGAACCGGTGAATCAGCTTGAGGGTCTCGTCGACGAGGTTCTCGGGAAACCTGACTCCCCTCGCGCGGCCGACGGCAATCGCTTCGTCGATCGCCGTCATCATCATGGCGAACAGATCCTTGTCGTCCCGGATCACGCCCATCGGACACCGCGTCACCGCGGTCATCCCGCTCCAGGTGGACAGCCGCACGAACTTGACCCACAGGTCGGTTTCGATCCCGGTGCTGGTTTTCGCGTGAAAGCCCGCGCGCGTGCACGCCTCTTCGAAGGCCACCAGGCGCGGCGACCTCGTCCCGTCCGGCTCGCCGAACACGAGCTGATGCGCGGCCGTGTGTCGAAGGTGCCCGGGCTTGTCGATCACGATCACGATGTAGGCCGCGGCGCCGGCCACGTGATCCTTGCCGACGTGCTTCGCCACCATGTCGACGGCCTCGACGCCGTTCTGGAGCGTGATGACGACGGTGTCGGGGCCAATCAGGGGGGTCAGCGTGGCAGCCGCCGCGTCCGCGTCGTAGAGCTTGACCGTGAACAGCACGACGTCCACCGGTCCCACCGCCTGCGGACGATCCGTGGCCGACACCTTCGGCAGGTGAAGCGCGCCGGCCGGGCTCTCGATGTGGAGCCCGCCCTGCTGCAGGGCCGCGAGGTGCGCGCCCCGCGCCAGGAACGTGACGTCTTCACCCGCGGCCGCGAGACGTCCGCCGAAATAGCCGCCCACGGCGCCGGAACCGAAGATCGCCACCTTCACAGCTTCACCGCATCCAGGGTCACGACAGGGTCGTCGCCGACGACCGCCGCGCTGTGAACGGATCCGCGGGGAATGGCGACCCAGTCGCCGGGCCCGAGCACGGCGAGGTGCCCGCCCACCACGAGCCGGAACCGGCCCGACACCACCGCGTCGATCTTGTCGACGCCGTGCGTGTGGTCGGGGAACACCGTGCCCGGCTCGTAGACGTACTTCGCGATGCGATACCCGCGCGACTCGAGCTTGGCGCGAAGGGCGGCTTCGGTGACCGGTCCGTCAGCCGCATTCCACCGTTGCACCGCCATCGGGCCGTCTTACGCCGCGCCGGCGGGCGAAACGGGCATGCCGGGCACCGAGCCGCCGGCGAGCTCCTGATCGATCATCAGCAGCCCGACGCCGGTGTTGCCGGCGAGGCGGATGCGTCCGAGGACGGCGCGCGCCGCCGCCTCTTCTTCCATCTGCTCGGTCACAAACCACTGCAGCATCACGACGCCGGGGCGGTCTTTCGCCTTTTCGGCCATCGCAAACAGCTCGTTGATCGACGCCGTGACGTCCTGCTCGTTCTTCAGCAGGTGCTCGCACAACGCCTCGGCCGATTTCCACGACGCCGGCGGCGCCGCGATGGCGGGCAGCGTGACCTTCTGATCGCGCTCGACCAGGTGATCGATGATCCGCTGCGCATGCATCAGCTCATCGGCCGACTGCTTCCGCATCCACGTGGCGAATCCGGGCAGGTCGTGTTCCGACAGCCAGATCGACATCGCCAGGTATTCGTGCGACGCCCGGAACTCGAGCTTGAGATGTTCGTTGAGGCCTTTCAGCAGGTCCTTCGTCATGACGTCCTATGGGGTAATGGTGAACTTGAACACCGGCGACGCCACGAGGGCCTCGCCGGCCTTCCGCGCCGTCACGCTCCACGTGTGCGCTTCCGGTTCGAGCCCCACCGTCTTGGGCAGGTGCGCCTCAGTCGCGGTCAGCAGCGGGCTCTCGAAGACGACGCGGCCGTCGCTGCCGAGAATGCGGATGATGTAGCCATCGGCCCCGTCAGCGGCGGACCAGCGAAACAGATCGATGTGCCCCGCGCTGGCCCCGTCGGCGGGCTCGAGCAAGGTGATGGCCGCCGCGGGCTTCGGGGCGGGGGCGGGCGCCGTGGCCGCCGGAGCGGGCGCGCTCGACGGGGCGGGCGCGCCTGGCCCGCACGCCGCCACCGAGAGAATCATGAGGAAGGCAAACACACGCTGAATCATCCTTCGATTCTATCCAAACTCGCGTCCGCGACGGTTGACCTCCTTTTCCGGCGAACAGCGCCTTATCAAGCAAGGACAAAAAACAGGAGGTCCCATATGTCGTCTTTGACTCGAACCGCAGCTGGCCTTACTCTCGTGGCTCTACTCGGCACTCCCGCCGGCATTCTCGCGCAAGCGCCCAGGCACGTGGCCTTCACCCCCGCCGAACTGACGTGGGGGCCGGCGCCCCCGGTGCTTCCGCCCGGGGCGCAGATCGCCGTCCTGGACGGCGATCCGGGCAAGGAAGGCTTCTTCAGCCTCCGCCTCAAGTTCCCGGACGGGTACAAGATCGCGCCCCACTGGCACCCGACCGACGAGAACATCGTCGTGATCTCCGGGCTGTTTTCGATGGGCCTGGGCGACAAGCGCAATGACGCATCGATGCACCGGTTGCCGGCGGGGTCGTTTACGGTGATGCCGAAGATGGGCCGCCACTACGCCAGCGCGAAGGGCGAGACGGTCGTGCAGATCTACGGGCAGGGCCCGTTCCTCGTCAACTACGTCAACCCGGCCGACAACCCGACCAAATGACTACGCCAGGCCGAGGAGGCGTTCGCCGCCTGCCTCGCGGAACTTGCGGACGGCCTGGGCGTGCCGGACCTGGGCGCGGGCCAGGGCGGCCGTGAACACCGGATCGGCGCGCAGGTGGTCGAGCCACGAATCGCGCTCGAACCCCGGCGCGCAGAAGTAGCCCGCATCGACGGCGCGGCTGAATTGCGTCACCGCGGCAGCGGTCGCACCCAGCCGCGCGTAGGTGCGGGCGATATGGAAGATCGACTCGGGATCGGGATTCCGCGGCGCCAGTTCGTCGAGCAGCTCGCGGCACGCGTCCGTCTTCCCCGTCAGTAACAGCGGCAGGATCCGCTGATACGAACGGGTGGTGGCGTCACGAACAACGCCCGAGGCCTGTTCGGCCGCCTTGAGCGCCTCGTCGTTCCGCCCCAGCGAGACGTACGGGAGCCCGAAGAAGAAGCCGTGCGGGCCAAAGCCTTCGATCGCCTGTTCGAACTCGCCGCGAATCCAGTGCGTCTGCGCCACGCTGGTGGCAATCTGCGGATCGATTCGCCTCGCGTGCGCGTGCGCCGCCACCGACGCGTCGAACAGGCCGCAGTAGCGGCACGCGTGCACGAGTCCGGCATAGAGCTCCGGATCGGCCCGGCGCTGGCGGGCCCGGCGGACCAATCGCAACATCGCCTCTTCGGCTCGGCCCAGGTCCGTCTCGAGCGGCGTGTAGAGGTGATGCGCGATCGGCAGGTCGGGGTCGATCTCGAAAGCGTTGCGAAACGCCCCGTCCGCGCGCCGCAGGTTCTCCGTCATCACCGCGACGGTGGCGGATCGGAACTTGGCGGTCAGGCGATAGCACCGCCCAAGCCGGGCCCACGCCGGCGCGTACGCGGGATCTTCGGCCACGCATTCGACGTAGAGGTCGCGCGCGATCGTCCAGTCGTCCGAATGATAGAAGTGACTGTTGCCGCGCAGGTACAGTTCGTAGGCCTTCGCGCTGGCCGGCGCGTTGCCGCGCAACATCTGCTGGTCGCGCCCCGCCAGCGGCAGCGACAGCGAGTCGACGATGCGCTCGCTCAGCTCGTCCTGGATGCGAATGAGATCGTCGACCGGCACATCGATGCGGTCCGACCAGATGATCGTCCCTTCCGGCGCGGCGAGCAGCTGCGCGCTGACGCGCAGTTGCGGCCCCATGCGGAGCAGCGTGCCGACCAGCACGGCATCGGTTTCCGTTGCGGCCGCCAGCGCCCGCAGATCGAGTTCCGCGGCGGCAAAGCGCGCGGCGGCCAGGCTCGATCGCACGATCAACGAGTCGAGGTTCGAGAGCGTCGTGGCAATCGCATCGGCCAGGCTGAAGGCGAGAAAGTCCGTCTCGGCATCGGGCCGCAACAATCGGAACGGCAGCACCACCAGGCGGGTGCGCTTCGCAATCCGGCTGCGCGGGGTCGACCCGGCATCGTCGTCGGGCCGAAGATCGCGAACGGGCTGGGCCGGCTGACCCGGGCGATCGGACTCGAGCTGCTTGCTGAGCGCGGCGAGTTCCGCGCTGACTTCCGCGCCATTCGAGTGCCGCTCGGTCCTGTTCTTGCGGAGGGCCTTCGCCACGATGCGCTCGAGCCCCGGTGGCGCCTGCGGCGCCTTCAGATCGAGCGGCACCGGCTCGGCGTTGAGGATGGCCGCGACCAGGTCGGCGGACGTGGCACCGCTGAACGGCGGGCTCCCGGTGACCATTTCGTAGAGCATCGCGCCGAGGCTCCAGATGTCGCTGCGGGCATCGAGCTCGAGGCCGCGCGCCTGCTCGGGCGACATGTATTGGGGCGTACCCATCACCACGCCGGGACTGGTGCGCAGCGCCGGGCCGCCTTCCGCGGGTGTGTCGGCCAGCTTGGCGAGGCCGAAGTCGAGCACCTTCACATAGCCGTCGGGCCGCACCATCACGTTCTCCGGCTTCACGTCACGATGGACGATGCCGCGGGCGTGCGCCGCCGACAGCGCGTGGGCCACTTGCAGGCCAATCGCGACGGCCTCCTGGATCGCCAGCGGTGAATGCTGCATCCGCTGCCGCAGCGTCTGGCCTTCGACGAACTCCGTGACCATGAACGGCCGTCCATCGTGATCGCCGAAATCGTGGATCACGAGGATGTTGGGATGGTTGAGGGCGGAGACGGAGTGCGCCTCCTGCCGGAACCGGCGCAGCCGATCCTCGTCGAGGCTCAACCGCCGCGACAGCAGCTTCACCGCGACGGGCCGATTGAGCTTCGAGTCACGCGCGAGGTAGACCTCGCCCATGCCTCCCGCGCCGATGCGCGAGTCGACGTCGTACGAACCGATGCGCGTGCCGACGATCTCATCCGCAGCGTCCAACGGCTCGCCGATCACGACGCGGGCCGGCGTCTCGAGGAACGTGTCGGCCCGATCGTGCGACGCGAGCAGCGCGTCGACCTGCCGGCGCAGCCCGGCGTCGGACCCGCACGCGCGATCGAGGTAGGCGTTCCGCTTCGCCGCGGCCAGACCGGCGGCGCCATCGAACACGGCGCGGATGCGGACCCAGTCTTCCGGGCGGGTGCTCATCGTGATTCGAGCTCGAGCAGCAGCCACGCCTTGGCCGACGCCCATTCACGCTTGACGGTTGACGGCGAGACGTTCAGGGCGGCGCCTGTCTCATCAACGGTCAGGCCGCCAAAAAACCTCAGCTCGACGATCCGGGCCTGCTGCGGGTCGAGCGCGGCCAGCCGTTCGAGCGCGCCGTCGAGGGCCTCGATATCCAGACCCTGGGATTGGGCCGCGTCATGGCCGTCGAGGGAGACAATCGTCAGGTCGCCGCCGCGCTTGTCGCGCCCTCGCTGGCGCGCGTAGTCGACGAGAATCCGCCGCATCAACGTCGCCGCCATCGCAAAGAAATGGGTGCGGTCGGTCCACTGCATGCGATCGAGGTCGATCATCCGCAGGTAGGCCTCGTTCACGAGCGCGGTCGTCTGCAGCGTGTGCCCGGGCCGCTCGCCCTTCAGATACCGGTGCGCGATCAGCCGCAGCTCGTCGTAGACCAGTGAAACCAGCTCGTCGCGGGCGGAGCTGTCTTTCCGGGCCCAAGCCGCCAGCAGTCTTGAGAGGTCGGAATCGTCGGCCACCGCGCCGACGAGTCTATCGTATGGCTGAAGGCCGATGGCTGAAGGCTGAAGGCTGAAAGCTGAAGGCTGAAAGCTGATTAGGCCGATCGACGGCGGGCCAGTTCGAAGCCCAGGCCGCCCAGCAGCACGAACAGGCCGGTGCCGGTCATGGCCAGCGGCAGCTGGCCGTTGCCGCCGAAATACACGGCGGCCGCCATCGACGCCGCGGCCAGCGCCAACACGGTCACGACAGCGGCGGCGGAGGGCTTGGATGGGGTGCTCATACCCACGATCTTATCCTCGAGTCGGCCTCGAGGCCCACGATACGGGCACACCGTGGCGCTTGATGGCCTTACTCCCGGGACCAGATTGTATTGGGTAGTCTGATGTCGAAAAGCGATCTTTGACATCAATCCATATCTAACGCATCATTAGCGTATGAGAACAACCATTACACTTGATGATGACATCGTCGAGTTGGTCGCTCGTCACGCCAAGCTCCGGGGCGTCTCTCTGGGCAAGACCATCTCGGACCTGGTGCGGCGCGGGTTGAGCGCGCCGACGCCCTCGCTGGACAGGAACGGCCTCGTCATGTTCCAGCTCCCCGCTGATTCACCGAAGGTGACGACCAAGGAAGTGCGACGGATCGAAGCCGAGGGCGTGTGAGCAGTTATCTGCTCGACACCAACTTGTTGATCGCCCTGCTCTGGCCGAGCCACGAACAGCACGAATTGGCGGTGGCGTGGTTTGCCCGCCATCGGAGCCGGGGCTGGGCTACGTGTCCGATCACGCAGGCTGGTTTCGTGCGGATCGTGTCGAACCCGGCCTTCTCACGCGACGCGGTGCAGCCACGCGACGCGACGCAGGTGTTGGTCGCGAACACGGCGGCCAAGGATCACGCGTTGTGGGCCGACGATCTGGCCTTCGCGGAGGCCGTGGCGTTTGCCGGCGTGCGCCTGATCGGACATCAACAGGTCACCGACGCCTACCTGCTGGGTCTCGCCATTCGTCACGGCGGCGTCCTGGCGACCCTGGACCGACAAATCGTGGTGCTCACCGAGCCCAAGACGGCCGCACGAAGGGCTGTCCTGACGGTGAGCTGAATGGCCCGGGACGTCAGTTCATGACGGGTACCCCGCCCGGTCGTGTCCCGATTAGCCTGGCGGATTCGACGGCCTGGCCGGCGCTATTCGCCAATGCGGTCGGCGAGCAGACCGACCGCGAGCGCGTAGGCATGCGCGCAGTTGTAGCCGAGCAGCGTGTCGTAGTTCGGGTAGACCAAATACGTCTTCTTGCCGGCGCGCAGCAGGGAGGCCATGCGATCGACCTTCGGCAGCGCGCCGCCGGTGATCGCCCGCACCCCCAGCGATTGCCACTTCGCGAGGGGAATCGCCACCGTGAGCTCGCGTGACGCCCGGCATCCGCTGTCGCGCAATCCGATCGTCTCGACCAGCGGCGCCGCGCCGCCGGCGGGCAGCTTCACCTGGCGCCCCCACGCCTGGCCCGGCTGCCAGCCGTACGCCTTCAAGTAGTTGGCAATCGAGGCGAACACGTCGGGCAGCGTGCCCCAGATGTCGCGGCGGCCGTCGCCGTCGAAATCCTGCGCGTGGGCCAGGTAGGAGGACGGCATGAACTGCGTCTGCCCCATCGCGCCCGCCCACGACCCCTTCATGCGATCGAGGTCGATGTGGCCCTGGTCCACGATCTGCAGCGCGTCCATCAGCTCGCCGGTGAAGAAGGGGCCGCGCCGGCCCTCCCAGGCGAGCGTGGCCAGGGCCTGCACGGTCGGTCGGGTGCCCGTGAACCGGCCGAAGTTGGATTCCATCCCCCACACGGCGACGATCAGGCGCGGGGGCGGACCATAGGCCGCGCTCACCTTGCGCAGCACGCCACGATGCGCAGCCGCCTTCTCCCGGGCCGTGCGCACGAAGGTCCGGGTGAGTCGGCGCTGCAGGTACTGATCGATTGTCAGGACCGTTTCCGCCTGCGTGCGGTCCCGTTCGACTACGACCTCGAGCGGCTCGAGCGCCGTCAACGCGAGCTCGACGGTGTCGGCGGAAATCCCGCGCGCGAGGGCCTGCGATTTGAGCTCAGTGAGAAACCCGGAGAATTCCGGACGCGTCGCCGGAACCACGACTTGCGCCCCGGTGGATGCGGCAGCGAGCACGAGCGCGACGGCAGTAACTTTAAACTTCAAACTTCAAACTTCAACTGTGAACTCTGAACTGTGAACTGTGAACTTACAAGGCATTCCCCGCCGCACCGTCCACCATTATCGCCTGGCCGCTGATATAGCTGCCGGCCTGAGACGCGAGGAACACGACCAGGTTCGCGAGCTCTTCCGGCCGGCCGAGCCGACCGAGCGGAATCGTCGCCACCGATGCCTTGCGAACCTCGTCAACGGGCTTGCCGCTCTTCTGGGCGTTGGCCTGATCGAGCTCGGCAATGCGCTCGGTGTCGATCCGGCCCGGCGCGATCACGTTGACGAGAATGCCTTTCGGGGCGAGCTCCCGTGACAGCGTCTTCGCCAGTCCCCACACGCCCGCACGCAGGGCATTCGACAGCGCCAGGTTCGGAATCGGCTGCTTGATCGACGAGGAGGCAATGGTCAGCACGCGCCCGTACCCGGCCTTCTTCATCTCAGGCACCGCCGCGTGAACGATGCGCGTGAAGCTCAAGAGGTTCTGCTCGAACGCCTTTTGCCACTGCTCGTCGCTCATCGCGAGGGTCTCGCCCGCGGGAGGACCGCCGGCGTTGTGCACGACGATCTCGAGGCCGCCGTACTCGGCCACGGCGGTATCGACCAGCCGCCTGGCTTCGGACGCACTGCTCACGTCGGCAGTCAGCGCCTTCACGCGGGCGCCGGTCTCGCGCCGAATCGTCTCGGCGGCCGCCTCGATTCGCGCCTGGTCGCGGCTGCAGATCACGAGATGGCAGCCCTCGCGCGCCAGTCCCAGAGCCGAGGCATAGCCCAGCCCGCGGCTGGCCGCCATCACGATCGCGCGCTTTCCCTTCAATCCGAAATCCATGGCTGTTTGTTATTCGTTATTCGTTATTCGTTATTGGTTAGAGGCCGGCCGCCGCCTTGGGGCGAGCAGTTCCATGCGCTCGAGGATGTCGTCGAGGTCCTTCAGCGTGTCGGCGTCGACGGGCGTGAACGGGGCGCGGACCCGCGCGTGCGCGATCACGCCCCGCAGCTGGTAAATGTGCTTGCGCAGCGCCAGGTTGATGCGCGGCTGGTTCTCGAAGCGGATGATCGGCAGGAACCCGTAGAACACGTCCGTGGCGCCATCGAGATCGCCGGCGGTGAACCGCGAGTAGATGTCGACCAGGATCTCGGGGAACGCAAAGCCGGTCATCGTGCCGATGGCGCCGTGCCGCAGCTCTTCGAGGAACATCATGCCGCCCAGCCCGCCGAAGATCCGGACGTCGGTCGACACCGCGCGGATCTGCGTGATTTTCGTCGGCGCCGGCTCGTCTTCGAGCTTGAGGAACGCGAGCCTCGGCGACGCCGCCGCCAGCCGCGCAATCAGCTCCACGCTCATCGTGATGCCGCCGACCGCCGGTGGAAAGTCCTGCACGACCACGGGGATGTCGATCGCCTCCGCCACCGCCACGTAGTGGCGTTCGAGCGCCGCGTCGTTGGTCCTCGCCAGCCGGGGCGGCGCCACCATCACGGCCTTCGCGCCCAGCTGCTGGGCGCGCCGGCTGTAGGCGATGCACCCGTCGGTGCCGGCGTGCGTCGTCCCGACGCAGATCGGAAAGTCGGCGCCCGCAGTCTCGATCACGATCGACGTCACGCGATCCCGCTCGGCCTCGGTCAGCTTGTCGGCCTCGCCCAGCACGCCCAGGATCGTCATGCCGTTGACCCGCGTCCCGCGCGTGAACTCGGTCAGCCGCCGAAGGCTTGGCTCGTCGAGCGCGCCATCGGGATCGAACGGCGTGGGCGTGATGTTGTAGATCCCGGTCAGGTAGTCAAACATTCGTTCTTAACTCTTAACTCTTAACTCTGCACTCTTAACTCTACTTCGCGTCCGGGAACTTGTTCACGCGATTGACCACGGGCTTCAGCGTTCGCAGGTAGGCGTAGATCGCCGACAGGTCCTCGCGGGTCATGCCGGCGTACATCGTGATCGGCATCACCGTGTTCTGCCGCCGCTCCGCGTCGCCGAGCTCGGCGTTCGACGGCGTCTCGAACCCCTTGAACCTGTCGATGAACTGCTGCTCGGTCCACGAGCCGATGCCGGTGTCGGCATCCGGAGTGATGTTGGCCGAGCGCACGCGGTAGCCGGTTTCGATGAACTCCATGCCGCCGACGAAGTCGCGGCCGGGGAGCGGCTGTCCGCGATCGTCGATCGGCGTGTGGCAGTCGCTGCAGAGCGCCGCGTCGGTCATGTATTTGCCGTACGCCACCTTGCTGTCGGGCGACGGCCGCGGCTGGAACGCCGCAGCGGTGGGAATGGTCCGCACGATCAAGTTCATCGGGAATGCCAGCGTGCGATCGGGCACGGCGCCCTCGATCGCCTTCAGCGATCGGATGTAGGCGAGCACGGCATGCACATCGTCTTCGGACATCTGGCCGAAGTGGGGGTACGGCATCAGGGGGAACAGCGGCGTGCCGTCGCGCGAGACGCCGGCCGCGACGGCGCGCAGCAGCTCGCCATCCGTCCAGGATCCGATGGCCGCGGGCGTGATGTTCTTGGCGTAGACCACGCCCGCCCCGCCGAGGTCGAACTTGTCGCCGCCGCGGCCGAGCGTCTCGGGCTTGATCAGACCCGAATAGCGGGTCCAGTCCCGCTGCGAGTGACAGGTCGTGCACCCGACGACGTGATCGCTGAGGTACTGCCCGCGGGCCAGCCGCTCCGGCGACGGCTCGATCTTGAACGCGGGCGCCGCCGGGACATTCGGATAGACCAAGTACAGATAGCCGACACCGCAGGCGGCCACGACGACGACCAGCAGCAGCAGAACCAGGATGATTTTTCCGAGTATGCGCATGTCTTTTGGCTAATCCTGCTGATTGGCCGATGTCGTCGGCTTGCGCTGCTTCGCCTGCTCGACCATCGCCGCCACATCGGCGGCCAGTTTCCTGGCATCGTAAACGATGCCGTCCTTGATCGTGTACTTGATGCCGCCGACCCGCTCGACCTTGGCCGTCTTGTCGTTCAGCTTTACGGCGCCGGTGGCGTAGAGGACCTTGAAGTTCTCGAGCGGATTCTGATCGACGATCACCATGTCGGCGAGCAGCCCGGGCCGGATGATCCCGAAGTCGATCGGCTTGCCTTTCGGCTCCGACAGCGTCAGCGCGCCGTTCAACGTCGCGGAACGAATCACCTCGAGCGGATGGAAACCGGCCTCCTGCAGCATCTCGAACTCGTTGATGTAGCCGAAGCCGTAGGTCTGGTAGATGAAGCCGGAATCCGACCCGGTGGTCACCCGGCCGCCCGCGTTCTTGTAGTCGTTGATGAACGACATCCACACCTGGTAGAACCGCTTCCACTCGATCTCGTCCTCGGTGGTCCAGTAGAACCAGTAGGCGCCGTGCGCGTTGCGGTTGGGCTGATAGAACGCCCACAGCGACGGCGTCGTGTACTTCTCGTGCCAGTCGGCGTTGCGCATGCGCATCACGTCGCGGCCCGCCGAATAGATCGTCATCGTCGGATCGAGGACGAACTTGCGGTCGACCCATTCCTTGATCAGCGCGTTCCACGGCTCGCTGCCGCGCGGGTGGATCTTGTTCCACAACCGCGCGACCTGGCCGAACCGGTGCTGCTCGTCGTTGTAGTTCTGGGTCACCGGGAACGGCTGGACGACGTTGTCCTTCAGCAGCGCCTCGAACAGGCCGTAGTAGTGCGTCAGCGTGCCCAGGCCCAGGCGGGACGCGTCGCGGGCGTTCATGCGCGCCACGCCCATCTGGTCGAGGTGGGCGGTCGACCCGAGGTTGAACTTCTTGGCCTCGTCCAGCAGCGCCGCCATGATCTCGGGATCGAGGGCGCCGAGCTTGAGGCCATCCACGCCTTTCTTGGCCGCGAACCGCACCCACTCGCGCGCGGTCTCGGGCGTTTGCAGGCGCGTGCGGTCCCAGCCTTCACCCGTGAACGGACGGTGGTAGGCGAAGATGCGCGGCGCGACGATCTGGTTCTTCGCCGACAGCTCGCGCTGCTGCAGGTCCCAGTCCATCGAGCCGCAGGGCACGCCGCGCACGGTGGTGACCCCGTGCATCATCCAGAGCTTGTAGACATAGTCGGGCTCGCGCGCCTGCCCGCCGCCGCAGTGGACGTGCGCGTCGACGAAGCCGGGCATCAGGTACATCCCGGTGCCGTCGATCTCTTTCGTGCCCTTCTGCGGACGCGACCGATCGGTGATGGGGACGCCCGGGAACCCCACGCTCGTGACTTCGTGGATGCGGTTCTGCTGGACGACGACGTCCATCGGGCCGCGCGGCGGGGCGCCGGTGCCGTCGATCACCGTGACCCCGCGGATCACCAGGCGATCGAAAGGCCCCTCGCCGTCACCCGCCTGCCGCGCCGGCGTCGGGTTCGTCTGCTGGGCCGACAGCGACATGGCCGCGGTCAGGCACGCGGCCGCGCACAACGAAAACCTGCGCCACGATCTCGACATCAGCATCTCCTCCGGAAAGGCTGCAAGTATATCGCCTTCGCTGGGACCCGACGCTGCAGACCTCAAATGCTTGCCACGGAAACACGGAAGCACGGAATAAGCAGGAGAAGGCCACGCAGCTCGTGCTCGAACAGGCGGAAGTGCTGGCACCTGAGTGGGCGGTATAGGCTGCCGCTGAGAGGCTCAGGAGGCCGAAGGCCGACTCACACGAGGCGCGACGCGCCGAGTCCGAGGAGCGCCGAAGGCGCGACGCCCACGAGGGCGAAGCCCGAGTCGAGGAGCGCCGAAGGCGCGACGGCGAAGCCCGAGTCGATGATTACTCCGATCGTAGCGCCGACATCGGATCGATCTGCATCGCGCGCCGCGCCGGCACGAAGTTCGCCAGCCCGGCCGCCAGCATCATCGCGGTGAGGGCCAGCGACCACGCGATCGGATCGAGCGGCTGCACGCCGTAGAGGAGTCCCCGCAGTCCGAACGCGGCCGCGGCGCCCAGCAGCGCGCCGACGCCGAGCCCGACCGCGACGATGGTGAATCCCTGGCGCATGACCATGGCCATCACGCCGGGCGGCTTGGCGCCCAGCGCCATGCGCACGCCGATTTCGCGCGTGCGGCGCGCCACCGAAAACGCGATCACGCCGTACAATCCGATCGCCGCCAGCAGCATACCGAGGCCACCGAACGCGGCCGCCAGCATGGCGCCCACGCGCGCGGGCATCAGCGAGGCCCCCATGTGCTCTTCCATCGTGCTGGCCGACATGATCACCAGGCCCGGATCCATCGCCAGCAGCTCGCGCCGCATCGTGTTGCGCAGCGTGGCGGCGTCGCCGCTCGACCGCGCCACCAGGAAGTTGTAGTTGCCGGTCCGCTGCGCGTTGGCGTAGTACACGAACGGCGTCGGCGATTCCAGCACGCCGTGCCGCTTGTGATCGGCGGCGACGCCGATGATCCGGAACGACCGCGAGCGCGTCGGGTTGATCGTCTGGAACGTATGGCCGACCGCCGACTCCTTCGGCCAGAACTTCCGCGCCATCGTCTCGTTGACCACCGCCACGTCGGGGCTGCCCGTGATGTCGGAGGCGTCGACGTCGCGGCCTTCGAGCAGGCGCACGCCGAGCGTGCCCAGGTAGCCGGGCGACATCGCCACGTTCTCGATGATTTCTCCGCGCTGCCCCTCGGTGTAGGTGCGGTTGTCGATCCGCATCTCCTGCTGGTTGAAATTGAAGGTGAACGGCAGCGTGGGCGAGACCAGCGCGGCCGAGGAGACGCCGGAGAGCGCGCGGGTCCGGGCCAGGGCCTCGCGCCAGAACTGCTGGCCGCGCTCCGGCGTGTAGCGCACCATGTCCGTATCGAGCGCGATGGCGGCGAGGCCTTGCGGCTCGAACCCGACATCCGCGCGTTGCGAGGCGCCGAGGCTCCTCAGCAGCAGGCCGGCCACGACGAGCAGGACGGCGGTCAGCGCGACCTGGCTGACAACGAGCGCGTCGCGCAGCGTGAACCGGCGTCCGCCCATCCGCCCGGCGGGGGCTTCGCCGCGAAGATCGTCGATCAGGCTGGGGGCCGAGGCCTTCAGCGCGGGCAGCAGCCCGGCCACCAGGCCCGTCGCCGTGGCGATGGCGAGCGAGAACGCCAGGACGCGCGCATCGATGCGGAGGTCCAACGCGACGTCGACCGGCAGCGGCAGGGCGACGCCGAGAAGCGCCTGCACGAGCGCCCACGCCAACCCCACGGACACCGCGGCGCCGAGCGTGCCCAGCAGCAGGCCCTCGACGAGCAACTGCTGAGCCAGCCGCGCGCGGCTCGCGCCAATCGCCAGGCGCACGCTGATCTCGCGGCGGCGCGCCGACGCGCGCGCCAGCAGCATGCCCGCCACGTTCGCGCACGCGATCAGCAACACCAGCCCGACGATGGCCATCAGCGCCGCGGCGCTGATCGACAGCACGCCGCCGGCCTGCGGCACGAACATCCGCACGTCTTCGGTAGGCACCGCCGCGATCTTGCTGCCTTTGTTCGTCACGGGATTGGCGGCTTCGAGTTGCGCGCCGATCAGCGCCACATTGGCGTGCGCCTGCGCCGCGGTCACCCCAGGCCTGAGCCGGCCCTTGACGAACATCCACCGCGTGCCGCGCCGCTCGAGGCGCGTGTTCCCAGTCGGCGACGGTACCGATGACGTAATGCCCGCGGGCTCCACTTCGTCCACGTGCCGCACGGGCAGCCACAACTCCGGGGTCAGCAGGGGCACCACGCCGGTAAACGACTCGGGCGCGACGCCGGCAATGGTGTATTGAAGCCCGCGCAGCGTGAGCGACTTGCCCACGATCGCCGGGTCGCTGCCAAACTCGCGCCGCCACATGCGATGCGCGATCACGACCACGCGCGCCGCCGCCGGGTCGTCGTCGGACGGCACGAGCATGCGGCCGAGAAACGGCTGCACGCCGAGCATCGAGAAATGATTGGAGGTGACGACCTGCCCGAGCGTGACGCGCGACCTGTCGCCCAGGCTGAGCGGCGCCATCATCGGGCTGTAGCCGATCATGTCGCTGAACACCGTGTTCTGCGCCTTCAGATCCAGGTAGTCCGCGTACGACGAGGTCGCGTACTCGTCGCCGTCACCGCCGGCCGTGAACACGTCCACCAGCGTCTGCGGCGACGTCACGGGCAGCGGCCGGAACAGAAGCGAATCCACCAGCGAGAACATCGCGGTGTTCACCCCCACGCCCATCCCAAGGGACAAGACGGCCACCAGCGAGAATCCGGGACTCTTGGCCATCCACCGGACGGCGTACCGCAGGTCTGTGATGAGGGATTCCATAGGGAGGGCCTGACTATATATACGGCCCCGAGGGCCTGAAGTTCAGGCTTTCCGGTACCGGCGCCCGGCGCTGCCCGACACCCACCGCGCCAGCCGCTTGGGCAGCACGCCATTCAACCAGATCAGGATTCTGTAAATCCGTCCGTTCACGACCACGGCGTCGCCGGCCATCACGGCCGCGTACCCTTCCTTCGCCACGGTGGTCGCGTCGAGCCACAACATCGCCGGCACGCGGTTCATCTTGTCGCGGGTGCCGGTGACGTCGTGAAACTCGCTGTAAGTGAAGCCGGGGGACACGGCCGTCACGTGCACGCCCGTGGCCGCGTTCTCGGCCGACAGCGCCTCGGAGAACCGGATCACGAACGCCTTCGCGGCTCCGTACAGCGTGTGGCCCGCCGGCGCCGGCACCATGCCGGCAACCGAGGCGATATTGATGATGCGGCCCCATCCCCGCTCGACCATTCCCGGCAACAGCCGGTACGTGAGATCGCACACCGCGGTGACCATGATCTGCATGAACCGCTGGTGCTCGGACCACGCCACGTTGGTGTAGCTGCCGGGCACGCCGTAGCCGGCGTTGTTCACCAGCAGGTCGACCCGGGCGCCGCCCAGCTCCGCGACCATCCGCGCCGGCGCCTCGGGATCCGCCAGATCGGCCACGACGATCCGCGTCGGCACGCCGTGCCGCGTCGCCAGGTCCGCGGCCAGCGCCTCCAGCCGGTCGCGCCGCCGCGCGGTCAGGATCAGGCCGTAGCCCTTCTCCGCCAGCAGTTCGGCAAACGCCTTCCCGATCCCTGAAGACGCGCCGGTGACGAGCGCGGTCTTGCCCTCTCCTTCTGGTGCCATGCCCGAGTATACGTAGGCGCGGGTCTTAAGACCCGCGCCCCAACAGCCGGATGGCGGCGAAGGATATGATGGGTCAGACCTGCCCGGAGGAGACCCATATGCGTTCGATTCGCGTCCTGCTCGCCCTCGTCTCGTCGATCGGCCTCGCGGGCTGCATCAACAGCACCACGCTCATCAAGGTCAACGCCGATGGGAGCGGGACGGTGGAACAGACCACGCTGATGAACGTGGCGTCGCTGAAGGCGATGATGCCCGGCGTGGCCCAGAACGGCCAGGGCCCGAACGTGCTCAACAAGGCCGACCTCGAGCGCACGGCCGCCCGCATGGGCAAGGGCGTGCGGCTGCTGTCGGCCGAGCCCGCGAAGAACGCCAGCGGCTTCGAGGGCGTGAAGGCGATCTTCGCCTTCGACGACATCAACCAGGTGCAGGTGAGCCAGGACCCGGGCATGAGCGGCAGCGCCGACGGCCGCATGTCCTCCGAGCCCACCAAGGACGACCCCGTCAAATTCAAGCTCGCTCGCAACGGCAGCACCTCGGTGCTGACCATCGCGTTCACCGACAAGCCGGGCGGCGGCGGCGGCAAGCCGCCGGCCGACGCGGGCGATGTCCCCGACCTCACCAACCCGATGATGATGAACATGATCAAGACCATGTTCCAGGGCTTCAAGATCAACATCGATCTGGAGGTCGCCGGGCCGATCATCAAGACCAACGCGGAGTACGTGAACGGATCGCGGATCACGCTCCTCGAGATGGACATGGAGGCGCTGCTCGCCGACGAGGCGAAGTTCAAGGCGCTGCAGAGCAAGCTGGGGCCCGACGCCTCGCTGTCGGAAGTGAAGCCTTACCTGAAGGACATCAAGGGCATCAAGATCGACGGGCCTACCATCACCGTCGAGTTCAGGTAGAGCGGGGAATTGACGATTGACTGATTGTCGATTGGCAATGCAAGGTACACGTTAAGGCCACCGCCCGGGCGTGTAGGCCACGCCCGCCGCTTCCATCTGCTGCTCGAATTTCTTCAACTCGGCCTCCAGCGCCCTGAGCCTGGTGATCTCGGCGGACAGCTCGTCGAAGGCGATCGCATAGTTCTGCTGCTGCGTGCCGGTGGGCGCGCCGCTCAAGCCGCGCGCACCGGCCACCGCGGAGTTGACCCTCGACTGGATGGTCGAGGGCGATCCGGACTCCAGCCCGCGCAGCGTTTCGTCGCCGCGCAGCTTACGCAGCACCGCCGTGACCCGCTGGTCGAAGCGGACCGCCTCGTCGAGCATCTTGAGATCCGCCGGCGAGTCCACCAGCGCGGCTCGAATCGCGGTGGTCCGCGTCTTCATGCTGTTGGCCTGCTCCAGCGATCCGGTGATGGACCGCTGGAGCTTCGCGACCTTGTCCTGGTACTCGGTGGCCGCCGTGCGGGCCGTGGGCGACATCGTCGAGGCGGGGTCGGCCACTACCGTGACCGCCTGCTCGGCGCCGAGCGAGCTCAGCGCGCCATCCATGCGCCGTGACAGCGATACCTTGTAGACGCCCGGCGGCACGAAACTGCCGCCGCCGGTGCCTCCCGGAATCGCCGGCGGGTCGGCCTGGCCACCGCCTCCGCCACCACCGCCGCCGAATCCGCCGCCGCCGGTGGTCGCCGGCACGCCGCGGAGATTCCAGACGTAGCGATGAATACCGCGTCCGCCCGGCACCGTCAGGCGCCGTGCGACTTTGCCGGAGGCATCCGTCACCGTCAGCAACGTCTGCGGCGCGTCTTCATCGGCTTCCGCCGTCAGTTCCGCCGGCGTGGGATACTTCGGCGTTTCCTTCTTCTGCTCGGCGGCGCGCGCGGCGTCCTGGCGCCGCTGCCGCAGCGTCTGCGGCGCTTCCCTGATCCAATAGGTGAAGACGGCGCCCTCGGGCTCGTTCTCCCCCATCCAGAGCTGCTCGCCCTGCGAGCCGCGCGCCTTGCCCGTTTCGGGAACGGAGAGCAGCGCCGGCTTGCCGGTGAACAGGTGCGCGTCCTTCTGGAACACGGCGGCGGTGGCCTGCCGCAGGGGCGCATAGTCATCGAGCACGTAGAAGCCGCGGCCGAACGTGGCCAGCACGAGATCGTCTTCGCGCTCCTGAATCGCCAGGTCGCGCACCGCGATGGTCGGCAGGTTGGTGCGCAACCGGATCCACTTCTTCCCGCCGTCGGCCGTGAAGAACAACCCGAACTCGGTCCCGCAGAACAGCAGGTCCGGATTGACGTGATCCTCGGCGAACGACAACGCCGGTCCGTTGGCCGGCAGGTCTCCGGCAATCGACGTCCACGTGGCGCCCCGGTTCGCGCTCTTGAACACGTATGGCTTGAAGTCGCCGTTCTTGCTGTTCTCGTAGATCGCGTAAACGACGTTCTCGTCGATCTTCGACGCGAAGACACGCTGCACGTAGACGCCGTAGGTCTTGTAGTCGGGCAGGCCCGGGGGGTTCTCGCTCTTTCGCCAGGTGCCGCCGCCGTCGTAGCTGAACTGGATCAGCCCGTCATCGGTGCCGACATAGAGCAGGCCCTCGCGCTTTCGCGACTCGCTCAGGGTCGAAATGTTGCCCCAGGTCGCTGTGGATTGATGCTGCGCGATGGCCTCCGGCGGCCACACCCGCCCCATCACGGGCAGCATGTTGCGGTCGGTCTGCCGCGTCAGGTCGGGGCTGATCGCCCGCCACGTGTTGCCGCGGTCGTCGCTGCGGAACAGCTTGTTGGCGCCGAAGTACAACCGCGCCGGGTTGTGCGGGCTGATGATGAACGGCGACTCCCAGTTGAATCGCAGCGGCGGCTCGCCCTTGCCTTCCACGGGCCGGATCGACACACGCTCGCTGGTGCGGCGATCGAGCCGCACGATGCCGCCGTACTGCGATTCCGCGTAGACGATGTTCGGGTCGCTCGGATCGACGCGGGCGACGAAGCCGTCGCCGCCGGTGACGATGAACCAGTCGTTGTTGGTCGGCCCCTGCGGGCCGCGCGATCGGGAGGGGCCCCCAAGCGTGCTGTTGTCCTGGGTGCCGCCGTAGATGTTGTAAATCGGGGAGGCGTTGTCGACATCGACGTTGTAGAACTGCGTCACCGACAGGTTGGTGAAGTGCCGCCACAGGCGGCCGCGGTCCCAGGTTTCGTAGAGCCCGCCGTCACACCCCTCGAGCAGGTGATCGGTGTTGTCTGGATCGATCCACACGTAGTGATTGTCGACGTGCTTGGATCGTTCGCCGAGGCCGCGGAACGTGCGCCCGCCATCATCGGACACCTGCGTCTGCACGGTGGGCACGTAGAGCCGATCCGCATTCTTCGGATCGGCGTGGATGTTCTTGTAGTACATCGGCTGCGCCTGCACGTTGCCGCGGCGCTCCCAACTGTCGCCGGAGTCGGGCGAGGCAAAGATCGCGACCGGCGCGCCGGCCGGTTCCACCTTGGCGTAGACCACGCCCTGTTTCGCCGGTGAGAACGAGAGCACGATGCGCCCCATATCGCCGCCCGGCAGGCCCTCGCGCACGCGGCGCCACGTCTTGCCGCCGTCGGTCGACTTGTGGAGCCCGCTCTCGGGCCCGCCGTGGATCAGGGTCCACGCGTGCCGGCGCCGCTGGTGCGCGACGGCCAGCAGCACGTCGGGATCGAACGGATCCATGGCGACGTCGCTGATGCCGGTGTGCTCGCTGACCTCGAGCACCTTGGTCCAGCTCTTGCCGCCGTCGATGGTCTTGTAGAGGCCGCGGTCGCCGCCCGACGTCCACAGCGGACCGTAGGCGGCGGCGAAGACCACGTCGGAATCCCGCGGATCGATCACGATCCGCCCGATGTGCTCCGACGTCTTGAGGCCGAGGTTGCGCCACGTCCGCCCCGCATCGTCGCTGCGGTAGATGCCGTCGCCGTAGCCGACGCTGCGCTGGTTGTTCGCCTCGCCAGTGCCGACCCAGATCGTGCTCGGGGTTTTCGGATCGATCACCACCGAGCCCACCGAGTAGGCGCCCTCGTTCTGGAACACCGGCGTCCAGGTGATGCCGGCGTTACTGGTCTTCCACACGCCGCCGGAGGCCACGCCGACATACCAGGTCTGCTTGTCGGTGGGATGCACCGCGATGTGGCTGATGCGGCCCGACATCAACGCCGGACCAACCGCGCGCAGGCGGAATCCGGCGAACGTGCCGGCCGACCACGGGTCCTGCGCGCGGGCGCCGTCTTGCGCCGGCTCCTGGGCGAACACGCCGAGCGATGCGAACAGGACGATGGCGGCAAGCAGGGCTTTTCTCATGGCGGGGTGATTATAGTTCGCGCGCCAGGCGGGTCTAAAGACCCGCCTCCACGCGAAAGGCGGGTCTGAAGACCCGCCTCTACGCGAAGCAGAGCAGGCGGCCTTCGGTCGATCCGATCACCAGTCGACCCGAGGCGAGCGCGGGCGACGCGGTGAGCGCGGCGCCCTCGTCGTGTTCCCACACCACTTTTCCGCTGGCGAGATCCAGCGCGTAGAGCCGGCCGTCGTTCGATCCCACGTAGACGCGGCCGGCGGCGACGGCGGGCGACGAGTCGATGCGCGCGCGCGTCATGTAGGTCCACCGCGCCTTGCCCGACTTGGCATCGAGCGCGTGCACCATCCGATCGCGGCCGCCCAGCACGACCAGGCCATCGACCACCGCCGCGGACGAGTAGAACGGAAACTTCCGATCGGGATGCTCGTAGCGCCACAACACCTTGCGCGACTTCAGGTCGAGCGCGAGGACCTGGTTGTCGAAGGTCCCGAAGTAGGCGACCCCGTCGACCATGGCCACCGACGCGCCGGTGTAGGCGGTGGCCGAGGTCGCCAACTGCTCCCGCCCCGTCTTCACGTCGACGGCGTGAAACACCTCGTCGCAGCCCGCGAAATGCGCCGCGCTGCCGACGATGCACGGCGTGCCGTGTACGTAGTTCTCGGTGGCGTAGGCCCACTGCTGCTTGCCGGTTGCGGCGTGGATCCCGTACAGCCTGCCGTCGTACGAACCCATCAACACGGTGTCGCCGACGACGACCGGAGACGACTTGATTTCGGATTGGGTCTTGAACGTCCACTGGGGCTTGCCGTCGGCGATGCCGACGGCGTGCACGACGCCGAGCAGATCGCCGATGAACACGCGGCCGCCCACCACAGCCGGAGACGACTCGCCGATCGACTCGCCGGCCTGGTAGCGCCAGCGCAGCTTGCCGTCGGCGAGGCCGACCGCGATGAGTTCGCCCGTTGCGGTGCCGACGTAGACGACGCCGTCGACGATGGCGGCGGAGGAATCGAACGCCTCGCCGCCTTCCCAGGCCCACGCCAGCTTCGGGGCCGGTGCGATGGTCGTGGCCGAGACGCCGGTGAGGGATGGGGAGCCCCGGAACTGCGGCCACGCATCGGCCGGCGCCATCGGCGCGGGCCTGGACTGCGCGACGACGCGTGGGACCAGCGCGAGCGCGCCGCAGGCACCGAGAAAATCGCGGCGGTTCACGATTCGTTTCTGCCTTCTGCCTTCTGCCTTGTTACTTCTTGAGCTGAGCACCCTCGGCCAGCGAGTAGAGCTGGTTGCGGTTCATGATAAACAGCGCGCCGTTGGCCGGGACCGCGGTGGCGTAGACGGAGCTGCCCATGTTCTGCTCCGACACCAGCTTGAACGTCTTGCCGTGTTCGACCACGGCGACGTCGCCGTCTTCATCCCCGAGGTAGATCTTGTCGCCGATCAGCATCGGCGACCCCCAGATGGCCGCGAACATGTCGTGGGTCCAGTACAGCTTGCCCGTCTTCACATCGAGGCAGTGCAGGAAGCCGCTGAAGTCGGCGAGGTAGATCAGGCCGTCCTTGATCGCGGCGGTCGAGATCGAGCGGCGGATCTTGTCGAAGTGCCAGAGCCGTCCCGTCATGGTGATGTCGCCGCGCTTGGTGCCGTCGATCGCGTAGGCGTGGCCGACGCCTTCGCCGTGCTCGGGGTCCTGGCCGTTGGAGATATAGACCACGTTGTCGAAAATCACCGGCGTGCTGATCACCTCGTTGCGCGTCTTGGGCCACAACGATTCCTTCGGGTTGGTATCGAACTCCCACAGCTTCTTGCCGGTGGCCGCCTCGTAGCCGCGTACCCAGCCGTCACCCTGCGCGTGCACGACCTGCCGGACCCCGCCGATGTCGCCCACCGCCGGCGTCGACCACTGGCCGTGCAGGATGCGATCGCCCACCGAGTTGTCTTCCCACGCGAGCTTGCCCGTCGTGCGATCGATCGCGATCAGCGACGGCGCCTTCGGCGACGGGATGTTGACGTGACTTTCGTCCTGGCCGTTGCCGGTGCTGCAGTAGAGCAGGTTGGCGTCGGCGACCGGCGAGCAGTTGGCGAGGTTGTGCGGGAACGCCCCGACCTCCTCGATCATGTCGAACACCCAGAGGATGTCGGGATCGTTCTTGCCCGTCAGCTTCTCGTCCTTCGTGGGGCCATCGTTCTCGTTGTCGTGAAAGCCCTGGACGTCGGCGGCGACGATCTGGCCACGGTTCGACGTGAAGTAGGCCACGCCGTCCATGATCAGCGCGGAGCTGGCGATGCCCTGGTACGGCCAGTCGTTGGCGCGCCCCGACGACAGCTTCTCGAAGGTCGCCTGCCACAGGAACTCGCCGGTGGCCTCGCGGAACGCCATCACCACGCCGCGGTCGCCGGGCTGCTTCGGATCGCGCAGCGCTTCGTTGTTCGTGCCGATGATCACGACGCCGCTGCCGACCGACGGATTGCCGTACGACTGCGAGCCGAGCTCGGCCACCCACTTCACGTTCTTCCCGGTCTTGATGTCCCACGCGGTCGGGAGGCCGGTCATGGGCGAGACCATGTTGCGGCTCGGCGTGCCGCCCCACATGGGCCAGTCGGCCGACAGGCCGGCGCCGGCGACCAGCAGAAGAATGAGGACAAAGGACGCGCGTTTCATCATTGGCTCTTGTAAACCTTCACGTTGTCGAAGTAGACGTCGGAGATGCCGTCGGCGTAGATGCCGGGGCTTCCCATCTGGTGGGGGATCTTGTCGATCTTCTCGACGGTCCAGGCGGCCGGCTCGGCGTCGGCCGCCGGCCACACCTTGCCGCGGATGCGCGCGCTACCGTCGGCCAGGTGATCCACGCGCAGCTTCATGCGGTACCACTGGTCGGCGTCCCACGCGAATGGCACGCGCACGGTCATTTCGTCCGCCGCCTGCCACGGGTGCAGCTCGAGCTTCTGGCCGTTGGCGAACAGCACCAGGCCGTAGCGTTCGTTGATCAAACCGACGTCGCCGCGCTGGCGCCGCTGCTCGCGGCCGCGGACGTCGGCCTCGATCGTGTACCCGGCGGCGTTCGGCAGGCCGAAGTACACCTTCGAGCGGCGGCCGACGGTGTCGTCACGCGGGCGCACCAGGACGTTCCCGGCACCTTCGACCGTGCGTTGAAACACCTTGCCGGGCGCGCCGGTCCACCACGACGGCGGCGCCTCGGACGTCGCGTTCTCGAAATCGAAGCTCCACGGCAGCGGCGCGATCACGCGCACGCGCGCGGTGCCGCTCAAGCCGCCGACGGTGGCCTTGATGAACCCCGCCGTCGAGCCCGCGCCCGGCGCCGTGTAGACACCCTTCGCATCCACGCCGCCCGCCAGCTGATCCACGGCCCACTGCGCGGCGGGCTCGTCGCGAATGAAGTTGCCCTTGGCATCGAAGAGCCGCGCCTTGAGCGTCACGCTCTGCCCCGGCGACAGCAGCGACTCGTACGGGAACACTTGGACGACGGCGGGGGCGGCGGGGGCGGCAGGGGCAGCGGGGGCAGCGGGGGCGCGACGGGCGGCAACCCGCTTACCGATCGCATAGAGAGCCTCCATGCTCGTCACATAGACGCGGCCATCGGCCACGATCGGCGAGGCCACGATCGGCTCCGGCGTTTGCGCCGGGCCCAGCAGATCCTCGTCGAGCACCTCGACCCCGGTGGCCGACGGGCGCAGGATGAAAAACTTGCCGTTCTCGGTGCCGACGTAGAGCTTGCCGTCGGCCAGCACCGGCGACCCCTTCTGCAGGGTGCCGAGCGTCTTTTCCCACAACCGCGCGCCGGTCTTCAAATCGAAGGCGCCGACGATGGCGCTGTTGTCCATGGTGTAGAGGCGATCACCGTCCAGCACCGGCGAGGCGTAGGTCGGCAGGAAGCCGCGCGTCCGCCACTTGAACGCATCCGCCCCCAACACGCCGGTCTTCGTCGCATCGACCGCCGCGATCAGGCCCATCTCGGTGGTGTCGATGTTCTCCTCACCATGCGTGATGTAGGCGACGTTGTCGCGGACGATCGCGCTGTTCAAGATGGCGCGCTTGCTCACTTCGATCGACCAGATCTTCTCGCCCGTGTTCACCTTCAACGCGTGATACACGCCGTCGGTGCCGCCGACAACCAGGGCGCGCGTACCCTCGATGGTGGCGACCACCGGTGTCGAGTAGTTCGTGTCGTAGTGCCGCGCCTGGGGCGAGCTCACCCAGACCGTGTGCCCCGTGCGCTTGTCGAACGCGAAGTAGCGGTTGCCGGTGCGGTTGAGATCGCCCCACGCGAGAATCAGGGCGTTCAGGATCACCTTGTCGCCCTCGATGATCGGCGACGTCGTGCGCCCGCCGTGCGTGGTCACCGCGCCGTACTCGTCCGGCAGCGATCGATCCCAGAGCACCTTGCCGTCGGGCGCCAGGCAAACGAGCTGCGCCGCGACGGTGAACATGTAGATGTTGCCCGTCTCCGGATCCACGGCGGGCGACGCCCACGACGAGCGGTGCTGCGGCACGTCGCTCAGGTACAGGCTGAAGCGCCGCTCCCACACGATTTTCCCGGTCTCCGCATCGAGCGCGACCAGGCGCTCCTGCGTGTTGGCGGGATCGCCCGTGGGCGTGTTGAGGTAAATGCGGTTGCCGAACACGACCGGGGACGACCGGCTGCCGATCGGGATCCGCCACGCCAGGTTGTCGCCCGACGGCGACCACTTCGACGGCAGGTTGGTCTCGGCGGACCGCCCGTCGCGCGACGGTCCCCGCCATTCGGGCCAGTCGCTGGCGCCGGTCACCGCGCCGGTGCTGGCGGCCAGGAGGGCCGCACCCACTACTCGCCTCAGGATCTTGGTCGTCATGGGATCAACTCTTTATACCACCTTGCCCAGGGAATTCCGGGCCACCTCGGCCACCGCCAGGCCGGTGGCGGCGGCCAACACGACCACGGCGGGGACGACGTAGTTGGCCCCCCAGGAGGCGATGTCGGAGAAGTCCTCCGCGCTCCGCACCACCATCATCAGGATCAAGGGGACCGCCAGTACGACGCCGAGTCCGGCCATCTGGCTCGCGATTCGGCGGGGGCGAATCGCCATCACCACCGCGAGCGTCGCCAGCGTCGCGGCCGCGCCCGCCGACGCCTGCCAGCCGGGCAGCATGATCGCCGCCTCGCCGAACACGTGCATCGGACCGTAGCCGCCCGGCCCCCATTGAAACAGCGCCAGGTGGATGATGACGGCAAGCGCCGCCCCCGACAGCGTGGCGACGCTGCCCAGCCTGTGGCCGCGCGCGATCAGGCCAATCGCGGCGGGCACAAAGGGAAACACCGCTCGCGCGGTCCCCACGGCGACGGCCAGCGCCGTGACGCCGATGGCCGTGGATGTCGCGCGGGTCTCGACCGCGAGCAGCAGCAGGATCGCGCTCGCACATCCCACGGCCACTTGATCCGATCCGATCGCGACCGCTTCCCAGAACACCAGCGACGTCCCCAGGATCACACCGGCGCCGGCCGCGGCGATGCCGCCCGCGGTGCGCGCCAGTGTCCACCCGCCGAGCGCCAGCGCCACGACCGGGGCCAGAATGTACGCACCGGCCGCAACAAACGGTACGTGCAGCAGGACCCACACCGGGCCGGGGCTCGGCGGGTTGTCCAGATAGGTCGGCGTCGCAAACGGGTAGCGCCCGGCCATGATGCCCGACGCCATGTCCCTCAACGCATCGTCCTGGTCCGATCCCAGGCCCATCTGGCTGCGCGCGTCGGCGCTGGGATAGATCGCGCCGGCCACGATCACCATGAGCACGCTCGCCGCGATCAGGACCCACCGAGGACGCAGGCGGCCCCGCAGGAGAAGAATGCAGCCGAGCACACCGGCGGCGATCATGCCGGCCGTCCCCGGCACGCGCAGCGGCGGCGGCAGGTACAGGACGATGGCCCGCAGCGACGCGAGCGCCGACACGGCGACGGTGCCGAGCACCATCGCCCACAGCCGCGTCATTGCGCGGTCGGCGGCGGCAGCACCGGCCGCAACGCGGGCCGCAATGCGGAGGCGGCGAGGTCCCAGCTGGCCTGGTACACCAACCGGGCGATCTTCTCCATCTTCACGTAGTTGATCTTCTCGGGACGATCGTTCGTCGTGTGGTAGTCGGGATGCAGACCGGTGTGGATCCAGACGCCAGGCACGCCACGCTGGATGAACGGCCAGTGATCGCTGCGGCGCATCAGGTTCGAGGCGTTGTTGTCGTAGCGGTACTTCAACTCGAGGCCGATGCCCTGGTTCGCGCGGTCGAGCGCAGCCCGCAGATCGGGATTGCGCACCGAGCCGATGATGTTGCTCGCGTTCTGGTTCGATTCCGCGGTCTGGATCTCGAGGCCGCGGAACCGCCCGCCGCCCCCCGCTTCGACCTCTTCGTTCCGGCCGATCATGTCCATGTTCAGGTTGGCCACGATCTGGTCGAGCGGCACGAGGGGAAACTCGGTGTAGGCCCAGGCGCCGAGCAAGCCGCGTTCTTCGGAATTCCACGCCGCGAAGATGATCGACCGCCGCGGCCGCCGGCCGGCCTGCGCGGCCAGCGCGTAGGCCTCCGCGATCTCCAGCAGCCCGACGATGCCCGACCCATCATCGTCGGCGCCGTTGAAGAGGCGGGGACCGTCGGCGCCCTCGTGATCGTAATGCGCGCCGATCAGCACGTACTCGCTTTTCAGTTGCGGATCGGCGCCCTCGAGCGTCGCCACGATGCTGCGATCGGGCACCGTGTGGCGGGCCACGCTCGTCTTCAGCCGTACCGAGACGTTGAGCGGCACCGGCATGACGCCGCCGGGCGCTTCCGCCGTGCGCGCCAGCTCCACGAACGGACGCTTCGCGCCGGCCGCCAGCGCCTCGCCGATTGACGCCGACACCTGCACCACTGGAATGCGTACCTGCTCGGCCCACTTCATCAGGGTGTAGCGCTCGACGCGCGGCGGCGCCGCAGGCCAGTAGTTGCCCGCCTGCGCGCTGAAGTTGGAGGGCGCGCCGGCCTGGTTGTGAACGTCCTCGACGAAGATCACGCCGACGGCGCCCTTCGCTTGCGCGGCCAGCACCTTCTGCAACGGCGTGGCCGCTTCGGCGGTCACCAACCCGTCGAATGGGCTCGCGGGATCGTTCACGCCCGGCTCGCGATCGAGCACGAGCGCCACGCCGCCTCGGATCGCGTCCTTGTAGTCGTCGTGGCGGCGCTCCGGCGACACGATGCCGAAGCCGGCGAAGACGACGGTCCCCGTGACCTCGCCGCTTGCGGAGACGCGATGCGGATAAAAATCCTGCAGCAGCCGGAGATCGGTGCGCGCCGACCCGTCGGCGGTGCCAAACGAGGCGGCGTTGCCGTCGCCGAGCGACGCCGTCATCAGCTGGTAGCGATGTTCGTAGGTGCCGGCGTGCCCGCCGGGCCGCAGGCCCAGCCGCTCGAACCGCGAGCGGATCCAGTCGGCCGCCACCGCGTTGGCCGGCGTGTCGGTGAGCCGCCCCTGCATCCCGTCGCCGGCGAGAAAGAACAAATCGGCCCGCAGGTGATCCTGACGAATCGAGTCAATCTGGGGGGCGCGCGACGATTGGGCCGCCAAGGTGGCCGTGAGCGCAGTCAAAAGTACCAGGATGCGGGTCGTCATGGCCCGAATCCTACGCCGTTTGCGGACAAACGAGGCCAGTCAACAACTTGTGCACCTGGACTAGACACAAACGACAATATTGTCATATAATGTCATGTAGTGTAGTCTCAGGTTCTTGGTCACGTCGTCCGATAAGGACAGGTAACATAGTCCGGGGCTATTCAGTCCTGACGGGTAGGCTGTATGCGCACAACCAAATGGCTGATCGGCTGCGGGTTGGTGATGGTCCTGGCGGGGAGCGCCGGCGCCCAGCAGGGCACGTTCGTCCGCACGACGCCGAAGCTGGTGCTTGACGAAGGCGCCGGGGCCTACCAGCAGGCGGGCAACGCCTTGATTGGGACGGCGCGTGACAGCGCCGACGAGGTCATTCCCGACGCCCACATCCAGCTGCGCAACCTGCGGTCCGGCACGATCGATCAGGTGGCGACGACCAACGCGGAAGGGGCGTTTGCGTTCCGCTCGATCGAGCCCGGCACCTACGTGGTCGAGATGACGCTCGCCGGCGGCGGCGTGGCGGCCTTGAGCGAAGCGACGACGGTCGGCGCCGGCGAAGTGGTGCAGACGCTCGTGCGGCTGACGGCGCGGACGCGGTCGTTCGGCTGGTGGTTGGGCAGCACGGCCAACAGCGCCGTGTCCCAGGCGGCCAGCGTTGGCGTGCTGACGGTTGAACCTGGCTTGCCGGTAACGCCGGGGATCCCGAACCCCTAGGGCGGCGTGGGATCGACCTGCAATGAACGGACCCAACACGCCGGCAAACCTTCAGGCCGGTACTCACGCGCTCACGCCACTGTCGCAGGAGACCCACCTGCTCGATCGGTTGTCGGTGCTGTTCAAGTACCGGCGCGCCGCGATGGCCGTGTTCGTGCTCGTAGTGGCCTGGAACATGGTCGACAGCTACACGACCATCCCGCAGTACCAGGCCCAGTCACGCGTGCTGATTGACGAAGACACCGCCGGCCTCGGCACCCCGGCCGACATCTCGCAGAACTTCACGTTGCAGGACCCCGAGGTCTACCTGCAAACGCAGCTGCGCATCATCCGCGGGCGCGAGCTGGCGCGGCGGACCGCGAAGAAGCTCGAGCTGCACACGGTGCCCGAGTTCAACGGACAGGGCGCCAAGCCGACGGCGTTGGCCGAGGCGATTTCGACCGTCAAGACCTACGCCTACTGGCCCGTGCGCATCGTGCTCGGCTCGACGCCGGCGCCGTCACCGGTGGCCACGGCCGAGAGCGGCGATCCCGAAGCGTACGCCGACGCGTTGATCGGGCACCTCGGCGTCAACCAGATTCGCGGCAGCCGGCTGGTGGACCTGCTGTTCACGGCCGCCGATCCCGCCTTCGCAGCGAAGGCGGCCAATGCCTACGCCGAAGAGTACGTGGCGCAGAACCTCGAGTTGAAGGCGGCCAATCTCGACAAGAGCCTCGAGTGGCTGACCGGCGAGGTCGGGCGGCAGGAGGGCCTCGTGAAGGCCAGCGAACGCGCGCTCGCCGACTACCGCGAGCGGCAGGATGCCGGCGGGCTCGCCGAGGGCAGCGGCAACATCGTGGTGGCGCGGCTGACGCAGCTCAACGACGAGGTGACCAGGGCGCGGACCAATCGGCTGACCAAGGAAAACGTCTGGAACCAGGTCCGCAGTGCGGGCCAGGACACCGAGACCATCACGACGATCCTCCAGAACCCGATGGTGCTGAGCCTGAGGAACCGGGTCAGCGAGGTCGAGCGCGATCGCGGGCGCATCTCGGAGCGCTACGGCCCGCGGCACCCTGAGTACGAGAAGGTCACCACGCAGCTGGCCGACGTGAAGCTGCAGCTGGAGGCCGAGATCAAGAAGGCCATCCAGACGGCGAAGAGCGAGTACGAGGCCGCCGTGGTGCAGGAGCGCACGCTGACCCAGGCGCTCAACGAGCAGAAGGCGGCCGCCACCGACCTGAGCCGTAAGGGCGTCGACTACACGCTGATCCTGCGCGAGGCCGAGTCGAACCGGGAGATCTATAACTCGCTGCTGACGCGTGAGAAGGAACTACGCGTCGTGGCCAACAGCCGCACCAACAACATCCGCCTCGTCGATCGCGCGCAGGTGCCCGGCAGTCCGTCGTCACCGAACCATCGGCAGGACTGGATCTACGCCCTCGCCTTCGGACTGGTGTTCGCGCTCGGCGCGGCGTTCGGCATCGATTACCTGGACGACACGGTCAAGACCCCGGAAGACATCACGCGCCGGTTGAAGCTGCGGTTCCTCGGCCTGGTGCCGGCGGTCCGCGGCGATCGCCACCCGCTGCTGTCGGGCCCGGTGCCGCACGACTTCGGCGAGGCGTTCCGCACGCTGCGCACCGCGCTGGTCTCGCAGCTGCCCGGGGACGGGCCGAAGGTCATGGCGGTGACGAGCGCCCAGCCGCTCGAGGGCAAGACGACCACCGCGGTCAACATCGCCATGGCGCTGGCCGTCGGCGGGTCACGCGTGCTGCTGATCGACGCCGACATGCGCCGCCCGAGCGTTCACAAGGCGCTACGGATGACCAACGACCGCGGCCTGTCGCAGTTGCTGGCCGGCCAGGCCCGCATGCGTGAAGTGGTCCAGCGGACGCACGATCCCAACCTGCTCGTGATCACCGCCGGGCGCACGCCGGCCAACCCGTCGGAGTTGCTGGCGGCCGATCGCATGCGCGCGCTGATCTCGGGCCTCGAGAACGGGCCGTTCGACTGGGTCATCATCGACACGCCGCCGGTGCTGGCCGTGACCGACGCCGTGATCATCGCGCCGCTCGTCGCGGGAGTGACCTTCGTGGTCGGGTCCGAGATGACGCGGTGGCGCCTGGCCGAGCGCGCGGTGGAAACCCTGCTGTCGGGCAACCCGCGCCACCTGTGCGCCGTGCTCAACAAGGTCGACTTCGCCCGCAACAAGTACTACTACTCGCGCTACTACGGCCACCAGTACAAGAGCTACTACGCCGAAGCCCCGGCGGCGTAAGATCCCGGGCGTGCAGCGCGCCTTCCTCGCCGCCCTCGTGGCCGGCTCCTACGGCCTCTACGCGGGCGCGCTGCCGTGGACCACGCTCCCGCTCCTGGTTCTCGCCGCGCTCGCCGTCCTGTCCGACTATCACCTGGCGTTCGCGTGGCCCCGATCGAGCCGGCTGCTCGACCTCGCCTGCGTGATGGCGCTGGCCGCCATCGCCCTCCAGCTGATCCCGCTGCCCCGCCCCGTCGTCGATCTGCTTTCACCGCACGCCGACCTCGTGCGTTCCACCATCATGCTCACGCCGTTCGTCGGCGAGCGAAGCATCCTGGTGCCTCTGACCCTCGACTGGATGCGCACGCTGAACGCGCTGGGCACGCTCGCCATCGCCGTGCTGGCCTTCTGGGCGGCGCGCGCGGTGTTCTCCGCCGGCGGCGGCGCCCGGCGGTACTGCCGGCTGCTGGCGCTGTTCGGCGCGCTCGTGGCCGTGATCGCGGCGGTGCAGCGCGCGGTCGATCCGTCGCTCCTGCTGGGATCGATCCGCGTCGAAGGCGATGCGAGCCCGTTCGGGGCGTTCGTCAATCGCAATCACTTCGCGGGCTGGCTGCTGATGGCGGTCTCGGCATCGATGGGATACCTGGTCGCCCACTTCCGCATCCACGTGGCGGGCCAGCGCGGGTGGCGGCGCTACATCCGCGAGGTCCTCAATTCGGGCGGCCTGCTGACCGGTGCCTGCGTCTTCGTGATGGTCGCCGTGCTGCTGCTGACGTTGTCGCGGTCGGCGGTGGCCGGCGCCGGCGCGGCCAGCCTTGCCGCCTGGCTCATGGCCCGCCGCCGTCTCGACTTCGAGCAGCGCGGCGCGCTCTTGCTGGTGGCGCTGGCCGGCGTCGTGCTGATCGTCGTGGCCGGCTCGATCGATCTTGATGGATGGGCGGAGCGCTTCGAGCGCACCTTCACCGAAGCGTCACGGCCCGACAACCGGCTGATCATCTGGCGCGAGACGCTGCCGATGATCCGGGACTTCTGGCTCACGGGGGTCGGCGCCGGCGCGTACGGGATCGCGATCCTCCTCTATCAGCAATCACGCATCTGGATTCCGCACCTGGGCGGCTGGTCGTACTTCAACCAGGCGCATTCGCACTACCTGCAGATTGCCGCCGAAGGCGGGTTGCTCCTGCTGGTGCCGGCCGCCGCGGGACTCGCGGCGCTCGTCATCCAGGGCCGTCGCGCGCTCGAGGCCGATCGTGGGGAGATGTTCTGGGTGCGCGTGGGCGCGGCGGCCGGCCTCGTCGGCATCGCCGTCCAGAGCGCCTGGGACACACCGTTGGTGATGCCCGCCAACGCCGTGTTGTGCGCCACCTTGATGGCCGCGCTGCTGCATCAGCGCACGAGTCAGGTTCGATCGGGCTCGCGCGAGGACCCCGGCGTGGATCAACCCGACTCGTGGGCGGAGAACCAGGACGCGATCGAATAGCGCGTACCGGCGGCGACCGGTGTCACCTCGTGCAGCAGGCCCGACTCGAACGCGACGAGCGTGCCCGCGACCGGATCCATGTCCATCCCGATCTCGGCGAGGCCCTCGCCGAGCAGCCCGTAACACCGGAGCCGCCCGCCTTCAAAGCCGTCGGGCCCGTCAGGGCCGTTGACGAAGATCACGACCGAGACGGCGCGCCGGCTCGCGGCGGCATCGACGCGGGCGTCGGGGCGGTCGCGATGCGCGGCGTAATGGTCGCCAGGCACGTACCGCAAGAAGCTCGGCGGCTCGGCGTCCGAAAGACGCACGTGGAAGTGACGCTGGAGATCTGCGCCGAGCGCCGCAACCGCCGCCGCCATGCGGTGCGCGAGGCCGGCGTCGACCGAGAGCTCCGAGGCATGCCGGCGCCCCCGGGTGGCCTCGCCGTACACGCCCGCCGGGCCCCCGACGCTCTCGCGCATCGCGCGCTCGACATCGGCGCGCTCCGCGGGGGACAGAAACCCCTCTCGCACGAAGAGTCCCAGCGCGGAGAACACGGACGGCGGCGGCATCGGATCAAGCCTGCCGGCGCCGTTGCGCAAACTCGTGGGCCCAACGCCCGAAGCCCATCACCGCGCGGCGCGTGTAAAGCCAGGGCAACCGGTACGACGGGCCGGCCCCAAACCTGGCTTCCATGTAGGCGCGAGGCGGCAGCACATGGTGGGCCACCATGCCGGCCCGCGCGCGCACGCCCGATCGGTGGCGGAACTGGAGCCAATGCGAATAGAGCGGCCCGAGGGCGACCAGGTACGCGGCGCTTTCCTCCCCTCGCACCGATGCCAGGCGCGTCAGGACGCCGGCCGGAACCGGGGTCTGGTAGGTGCTGATGCCGCGCCGCAGTTCGGCGGCGCACACTTCGGCCACGCGCGAACGCACGGCGAGGTCGGCGAAGTCGGCCCACTGGCGGTCGTCGAGGCGCTCCGCCAGCAGGTGCAAATCGACGAGCCAAGTCGGATCTTCCGTCGGCGTGTGATGGGCCACCCGGTGCGCGCAGCCCAGCAGCAGCGCGTGGGGCGCCGAGGGGCCTCGCGCGCCGGGCCCGATCGCCGGCAGCGGCAGCGCCGCCGCCTCGAGCGTCTCGAACGGCGGCAGATCGCAGAAGGCCGCCGGCACGAGCGGGCGCGCATGCAGATCGATCGCGTGGAAATGGCCGTCACCGAGCGGCAAGTGCAGGTGCGCCTGCCCCACGATCTCCGGAGCCGGGTTCTGGGGCGCCGCCTGATAGCCGGCGTCTCGAAGCGCGGCCTGTGCCGTGTCAAACCCGTCGGCCGGCACGAGCACATCGTCGTCATTACGCGGACGCAGCCACGGTTCTGGATAGCACAGCTGAGAAACCGCCGCGCCCTTCAAGACGAGCGAGGGGACGCCGGCGGCGCGTAACAGCGCGAGTGCCACGTCCAATCGTCGTGCGGCCAGCGATTCGCGCGCGGCCGCATCGCGCATCGCGGTCCCGAGCACAGGTGCCACGGCACCTTGCGACTCGCGTCTCATCCATGCCAGGAGCAACGCTGGGCGAACGCCCTCGCCGATCGCGCGGGCGAGCTCCTCGTCCGTGGCAGCCGGGTCCATGTCGATGGAGGTGGCTAAACTATTGAAAGTAAGCATTTTAGAGGGAATGGACGCCCTCTCTTGATAACCCGCGCCAGACCGCAAAGTTTAGTGCGACTTTATACGACAGTTTGACCTTCGAATGTCGCATGATGACTATAAGCTCCTGCGAGGCCCCCCTTACACAGACTATCGTCTGCTGCGCAATTCCTGGCAGTGCACGACCTAGCCCAAACCTATGTCTATCGTTGCACACTTCGGTAAGCGCCTCCTCCTGCCCACGGCGTTCGCCATTGCACTGCTCGCAAAGGCCTCGGCACAGTCATTACCGACGCTGGTGTTCGAGCCGGGATTCGAAGGTGAG
>MELE01000121.1 GCA_001768615.1 Acidobacteria bacterium RIFCSPLOWO2_12_FULL_67_14b
CCGACCACCCAACAATCGCTGAATCGGTCGATCGCCAATCGGCAATGTGCCACCCCTCGACGTCCGACGTGCCCCCTGAAACACTTGACTCAAACAGGCATACTTCTTGAGGTCAAGACACTAACGCTCGCCGACGGCGATCAGGTGGTTTCGTGTCCGGAAGAGCAGGGTGCCTTCCGAAATCGCCGGGGTGGCCATGGCGACTTCGCCCAGCGGATTGGCCCCAAGTAATTCGAACGCCGTGCCGGCCTTGACGACGTACACGTCGCCGTCTTCGCTCGTGAAGTAGATCCGTCCGCCAGAGGCGACCGCCGACGCCGAGAAGCCGGTTCGGCCGTCCCCGAGGCGCGCCTGGTAGTGACGCACGCCGGTCTTCGCGTCAAACGCGCTGAGCACGCCGTTGTCGCGGCACACGTACAGGATGTCGCCGTACACGATCGGCGTCTGCATGTAGCCGCCGTCGCGGAGGTAGCTCCACGCGATGTGGGCGCTCGACGTTTCGCCTTCCTTCAGCGAGATGTCGCCGGCGGCCGTCGGCCTGATCGCGAAGATCGGCGACAGCTTGCCGTGCGCGTTGGTGATGAACACCAGGCCGTGCGCCACGATTGGCGTGGGCACGGGAATGTCGCCGCCGCCCGTCATGCGCCACACCTCTTTGCCCGTCTCGAGGTCGTAGCCGCCGATGTGCTTCCAGCCGTTGACGATCACCTGGTCGCGCCCGTTCATCGAGACCACGGCGGGCGTGCTCCACGTCGGCACGTCCGCGCGTGCTGTACGCCATAGCTCCTGGCCGCTGCGAATGTCGAACGCCGCGACGAACGAGCCCTTCTGCACGTCCGCCTGCACGATGACGCGGCCGTTGTGGATCACCGGCGAGCTGGCAAAGCCCCACTGCGCGTCGGGCACCATGAAGAAGCCGGAGTCGAGCACCCCGAAGTCCTTCTTCCAGATCAACTCACCCTTCACGTCGTAGACGTAGAGTCCTTCCGATCCGAAGAAGGCGACGATGTGGCGGCCGTCGGTGGCGAGCGTCGAGCTGGCGTGCGTCGACTTGGGATGCCGCTTCACCGCGGGCACGCCGGTCTTGGCAATCCGTTCCCACCGCGTCTTGCCGGTGGCCTTGTCGAAGCACATCACCACGAACTTGTGCTCGGTGGCGTCGACGACGGAGGTGATGTCGCCGTAGAGGCCGACCTTCAATTGCGGGTCCGGCGTGCCGCTGACGGCGCTGGCCGTGCAGACCATGTCGCCCCACACAACCGGGCTCGAATGGCCGAGGCCCGCGACCGGCACGCGCCACTTCACCAGCCGCGACTCCGGCACGCTCCAGCTCGCCGGCAGCGCCTTGCCATCGTCCACGCCCCGGGCCGCGATGCCGCGGAAGCCGGGCCAGTCGATTCCCGCCCGCGGGCCTTCCGGCGCCTGCGCCGGATACCAGTTCGCAAGCCTGACTTCAATCTGCTGACGTTCGAGCGCCGTCTTCAGTTCCTGCAGCCCCCGCGTCGTCGGGGCCGGCCTCGAGCCGCCTGCCGGGACGGGCCGCACCCATTCCTGATCGTAGTGATAGGGATAGACGACCTTCGGCTTGATCGCCGCGATGCACGCGATGGCCGCGGCCGGCTCCATCCGGGCGAGCGGCAGGTTGAGCGGGAAGAACGCGACGGCCACATTCTTCACGGCCCGCACCTCGGCCACGCACTCCGTCACGCCGACCACGTAGATGCGCTGGCCGCCGACCGTGATCACGTAGCCGTTGGCTTCGCCCTTCGGGTGATACGGATCGCCCGGCTTGATGTCGTACGCGCCGATCGCCTCGACGCGGACGCCGGCAAACTCGCGCGCCTCGCCGTTGTTCATCACGATGCCATCGGGAACCTGGGTGCGGCCGTTGGCGGCGATCACCACCGGCGCCCCCGGCTTGCGCAGCCGCGCGATGGCCTTCACGTCCAGGTGATGCCCCACATCGTCCGTAATGAGGATCAGATCCGCGGGCTTCGCGCGCGACAGGTCGGCCAGACTCCAGGGATCGACATGGATCACCCTGCCGGCGTGTTCGATTTGGATGCTGGAGTGAATGAAGGTGGTGATCTCGACGTCGCCGAACTTGTCGGCGGCGAGCAGAGGCACCGCGAGCAGTATCGCCACGATCGTTTTCATGGGAGTTTGTACGCGATCAGCTCGCCCGGCCTGATCGAGCTGCTGGCGGCGACGACGATGTACTGCTTGCCGCCCAGCATGTAGGTCATGGGCGATCCGGTCTGGGCGCCGGGCATCGCGACGGCGCCGACTTCGGCCCCGGTGCGCTTGTCGTAGGCGCGCAGCATGGCGCCGCGCTGGCCGTCCGGCAGGTTCACCGTGCCGCCTTCGCCGGAGATGACGAGCGTCTTGGTGACGAGCGTGCCGATGCCGCCGGAACTGCCGCCGGCGCCGCCGGGCCGGCCGGTGCGAGGAATCGTGAGGCCCTTGAGCGCCGGGTGGTTCTTCACCGCGTCGGGCGTTTCACCGTGAGCGATCTGCCATGCGATCTCACCCTTGTTGAGATCGATCGCCGTGATGCGTCCCCAGGGTGGTCTCACCAGGGGCAGGCCCTGCACGGCCAGCCCGCCGCCGCCGCCGTCTTCCGAACCGCCGCCGGCACTGATGTAGGCCATGTCGGACCGCTTCGGATCGTTCACCATCGAGAGCACGCGCAACAGCGTGTGCGAGTACACATACAGCATGCCGGTTTCCGGATCGAACGACCCGCCCGGCCAGTTCGCACCGTTGGGAATGAACAGCAGCCCGGCCTTGCCGCCCTCACCGCGCGCGATGGGTGGCGTGTAGATCGGGCCGATCTTGTACTTCGCAATCGTGGCCAGGGCTTCGGCCTTGAGCTCCGGCGTGAAGTCGATCGCGTATTCGGCGAGGAAGCCCTGCCGCTCGAACGGCGGCGGCCTGGTGGGGAAGGGCTGCGTCGGCGAGTACCACTCGCGCGGCAGCGTCCCTTTCTCCACCGGACGCTCCTCGATGGGCCACACGGGCGCGCCGGTCTTGCGGTCGAACACGAACACGAAGCCCTGCTTGGTCGGTTGCGCGATGGCCGCGATCTTCCGGCCGCCCACGGTGAGGTCCACGAGGATCGGCGCGCACGGGATGTCGTAATCCCAGATCGGATGGTGCACGAACTGGTAGTGCCAGATGCGCTTGCCCGTCTCGAGGTCCACGGCCACGAGGCTTTCGCCGAACAGATTGTTGCCGGGACGATGGCCGCCGAAGTAGTCGCCGGTTGGGATCTCAACGGGGAGGTAGGCGATGCCGAGCTGCTCGTCGACGGTCATCTGCGTCCACACGCCGGTGTTGCCGGTGTACTCCCACGACTGCTCGAGCCACGTGTCGTTGCCGAATTCTCCAGGGGTCGGAATGGTGTGGAAGATCCAGAGGCGCTTGCCGGTGCGGGCGTCGTAGGCGCGGATGTAACCCTTGGCGTTCCTGCGGCTGCGGGGCGCCGTGCCCGCGCGGTGCGCCGCGCCCACCAGCACGACGTTCTTGGCCACCACCGGCGCGCCGTTCCACGCGATCTCGCCTTCGACCGGATCCAGCTCCTGGTCGGCGTCCTTCTTCAGATCGACGACGCCGTTCACCCCGAAGTCCTGGAGCGGATGCCCGGTCTTCGCATCGAGGCCGACGAGCTGATAGCCGATGGTGACGTAGAAGATCCGCTCGTCGCCCTTGCCGTCGGTCCAGTAGCCGACGCCGCGGCCCGAGAGCCGCCGGGACGACAGCTGCGCGCGCCGGCCCTCCTCGAGGCGGTGCATCCACAGCAGCTCGCCGCTGACGGCGTTGAGAGCCACGGCGTTGCGATGCTCGCCGGCCGTCGCATACAGCACGCCGTTGATCATGAGCGGCGTGGTCTGGAGGTTGAAGTCCGGGCGCGAGCCGAGGTTCTCGGTCCGGAACCGCCACGCCACCTCCAGCGTGCTGAAGTTGCCGGCGTGGATCTGGTCGAGCGGGGCGTAGCGCGTGACGCCGAGGTCGCCGCCCCACGTGCGCCACTCGCCGCCGGTCGTGCCGTACTGCGCGCCGAGCGTCGCTGGAACCAGCAGCGCGATCGCAACGTAGAGGCGGGTCTTTAGACCCGCCAGACCCGCCTTGGCTTTTCGCATCATCGGGCGAGCGGGTCGGGCCGCAGTTGCAGCTTGTACACCTTGCTCGTCGTGCCCTTGCCGCCTTCCATGTGGAACGGCGCGCGCGTGCTCACCGTGGCCCACAGGCCCCGGCCCTTCCACCCGCCGCGCGGGTTGTCGATGCGCCCATCCATCCACTTCGTGTAGAACCCCTGCGGATACGGCACGCGCAGCACGACCCATTTGCCGTCCTTCAGCGCCAGCAATCCTTCCGACGCATTGCCGGTGTTGATCGGCGTGTTGGCGCCGAGGCCCAGCGTGTCGAACTGATCGACCCACGTGTAGTAGCTGGCTTCGACGCTGCCGCCGTCCCGCACGCCGCGAAACTGGGGAAGCGGCTCGGCATACAGTGTCCAGCCCTCGGGACAATGCTGGCCTGTGGCCTTCGGTCCATTCAGCGGCCCCTTGCACTTACGGCGATCGAAGCTGGCCAGGTGGCCGCTGGCGAGCGCGGCCCAGAACACGCCGTTGCGATCGACATCGCCGCCGCGCGGCGAGAAGCCCGGCGCCTTCGGATCCATGTACGGCGGCTCGTAGACTTCGGCGAGGGCGGTCTCCGGTGGGTTGGACCCCGGATTGAGGCGTACCACCTGCCCGGGGAAGCCGAGCACCGTTCCCCAGATCGAGCCATCAGGCGCCGGCGCCACCGAGTAGAACGCCGCCCCGAAGCGCTTGTCCTTCGTCGGGTCGACGGGCTCGGCCGGCTCGACGTACGCGTCGCGCCTACCGTTGCCGTTGGTGTCCATGATGAGCGCCGTCCACCCCTGCGACTTCACTTCGTCGCCGGTCTCGTCGAACATCTTGCGGTTCAACCAGCCGACGACTTGTCCGCCGCCGCTGGTCCACAACGTGTTGTTGGCGTCTTCGGCGAACATCAGGTGGTGCGTGCCGAAGCAGGTGGAGATGTGCGTCAGCTCCTTCGTCTTCGGGTCGTAGACCTGCAGGTGCCGGCCGGCCCGCTGGATCGGGAACAGCTTCGCCGACGGATGGTCCGAGCCTTCCTTGCAAAACGCCGGGTTGTCGGGCGGACGCACCGCGGAGGTCAGCCACAAGCGGCCCTTTTCGTCGAGCATCGGGTTGTGGACGTTGTTGCGGCTGGTCCAGATCGCCTCATCGCCCCAGTACGGCGACGCGGCGGGCACCTTCGGGGAGGTCGGCGGCGTCTTGGGATCGCGCACGGTCAGCTTGATCTGGCTGATCGTGTGCGACACCGGATCGAGGACGGGCGTGTAGTCGGCGCTCAACTCCAGCGCGCCGTAGATGAGTCCGTTCGCGTTGAGCGTGGGGTTGCGGCGATCGGTCGACACCTGATCGTGCAGGTAGGCCTTCGGATCCGCCCAGTCCCACATCGTCATCACGACGTTGCGCTCGATGCCCTGCGGCCGCAAGGGCGCCGGCGGCACCTCGCCGCGGTTGACGCGATCGCTCCAATCCGCAAACAGCAGGAGCGCGCGCTCCTTGCCGAGGTTGTTGACGCCGCCCAGCATCTGCGCGCCGGCCTGCCCCGACTGGATCCGGCGCTCCCAGGCGTGCGCGAGCGAGGGGAAGTTGCCGAGCGAGGTCGGCACCTCGCGCGTGGCCTTGTTCCCAAGCTGGTGGCAGGCGGTGCAGCCGCCAGACTTGATCAGGCGAAGCCATTCCGCCTGGCTCTTGATATTGGGAGAGATCCCGTTGCCGGTGGGGCCCGTGCCCGGAAACTCGCTGCCCTCGGGGACGCGCATCATCGAGTACCAATGGCCGGCCGGGTAATACTGCGCCGCGGCGTGCGCGCTTGGCGCAATCACGGCCGTCAGGTTCAGTGCCTGACCCGGCGTCGCCTCGACCCTCGGTGAGTCCACGAGCCCGTAGCCGCGCACGAAGACGGTGTAATTCGCTTTCGGAAGATCGGGCAGCAGGTATCGCCCCTGGTCGTCGGTGACGACGATCTTCGCGAATTTGGTGGGGAGGTCGGCCGTCTCGGCAATCACCCAGACGCCGCCTTCGGGCCCCTTCGAGCTCCTGACGATGCCGCCGACGTCATCGGCGTCGACAGTTACGGAAGGAGGTTGCTGCCGCGCGCCAATCGACGTCAGCGAGACCGCAACAACAGCCACGACACCTGCGGCCAACATGCTCTTCATGGCAACTCCTATGGGGTCTGGCACCTTAACATCGAGTTCATCGCAGTTCTTGCCAACGTCGCAGAAACTGCGTCATTTTCGATGTTAAGGTGCCTGACCCCTACTGGCGCGAGTCGGTTGTCGGGGCTTTCCGTTTCGCGAGCTCCTCTTTGTATTGCACGTCCGTGAGGAACGCCACGTCGGTCCACCCATGCCCCATTTCGTCCATCGTCCGGCTGCCCCAGCCGACCCACGCGGTCGGGTCCGGGTTGTGCTTGTTGTTGGCCGTGTTGTCGTGAATCGACACGGTGTGGAGGATGGTGCCGGCCGGGAACAGGTGCGGCGTCTTGTACTTGTAGGTGATCTGCCAGTTCTGCTGGTAGTGCGTGGCGCTGGTCAGCACCTCGCGCCGGCCGTCGGGATGGATGGCCTCGAGCAGCAGGCGCGAGCCGCGGAAGTGCATGTGCGGCTGGAAGCTGACGATCAGCGCCGGCTTCGGCAGCGGCCAGAAGCGCTCGTGCTGCACGACCGAGTTGGGTGGAATGCTCAGCAACGCCGCCGCGTGCAGCGGGTTCTCCGCAATCAGCGCCCCGGTCGGCATCGACGGCTCGTCGATCGACAGCTTGTACCCGGCGCGGAGCAGCAGGTCCTCGATGCGCTCGCGGTTGAGGACCCAGTCGTTGCCGACGCCCGTGCGGATGCGATGCGACGTCACCGCGTACTTCGGCACCACGCCCTTGGGATAGAACTTGATGCCCACGCGCATGCGATCGAACGTCTCTTCGCCGTACGGGTGGTAGTGGCCTTCGAAGCGGAACAGCGAGCCCTTCTTGAGCACCTTCGTGGTGCCGTCGGGAAACAGGTCGGCGTCGTTGCCGGCGCCGTACTCGATCAGATCCATCGAGTTGCCGACGTTCGAGCCCATGCCGAGGCCGAGGCCCTCGGTGTCCGTGCCTTCAGGCAGATCCACGTAGACGTGCGCGTGATGCACGGCGCGATGGGCGTCCGGAATGATCTGGACCCATTTGACGTAGCGATCCTCGGTCAGCTTCGGATCGACGACCTCTTCGGGAAGGAAGTCGGGGCCCTCGGCGGGAATCTTGAAGCCCTTCTCCATGCGGACGATGAGGTCGGGCTCGCCGTAAGTCCACTGGCTGCTCGCCGGGAACACGCGCGGCGCGGGCGCGTCCGAGGCGCGGCCTTCCGGCGCGCCGCCGTCGACCCAGCCGGCGATCAGCGCGACCTCGCGATCGCTCAGCGACGGATCCTGCAGGTACTCGCCGATGCTGCGGTCGATGTGCCACGGCGGCATCTCGCGGCTGGTCACCTTGGCCTTGATGGCGCGGGCCCACGGCCGCGCGTCCTGGTAGGTGAGCAGCGACATCGGCGCCGGCGTGCCCGGGCGGTGGCAGTTCTGACATGACCGCTGCAGGATCGGCAGGACGTCTTTGGTGAAGGTCGGGGCCGGCGCGGCGGCGGGCGCCTGCGCCTGGGTGACCGATTGGGTGGAGATCGACAGGCCGATTGCGAAGACCAACCCCGTAACGCCGGTAAGCTGCCGTGCGGTGACCATCAGGCCTCCTCGTGTTGCGCTTTCCGAACTCAGCGCATACTTTAACACCGGCGAGACCTGACATTTGTAGAGGCGGAACTTTAGTTCCGCCTTGGGTCGCGCACCCGGGAGGAGTCCTGATGAGGGCGACAGCAGGCACATTTGTGGCGCTGTTTGCGCTGGTCGCGGTGGCGCGCGCCCAGCAGAACCAGCCGATTTACCCCGTGTACGACGGGTTCCTCAAGAACCCCGACGGCAGCCTCACGCTCTCGTTCGCCTACTTCAGCCATAACGCGGATGTGGTCACCATCCCGCCGGGCCCGATGAACGCGTTCGCCCCGGCCCCAGGCGACCGCCTGCAGCCGACCACGTTCAAGCCCGGCCACTGGCGCTTTCAATGCATCATGGTCGTTGGCCCCGAATTCGACGGCAAGATGAAGTGGACGCTCGGCTACGCCGGCACGACGACGGGCACGAGCGAGCGGATGCTGCAGTCGAACTGGAACCTGGTCGAGGGCGCGCCGGCCCTGTCGAAGATCGACTACGCGAAGGTCCCACGCGGCGTGTGCCTCAATCGTCCGCCGACCGTGCGCGTGCTCGGCGTCACCTCGCGGCCGAACAACCCCGCCACGCTGTCGGTCGCGCTGAACGAAGAGCTGAACCTGTTCGGCAGCGCGCACGACGAGGGCCTGCCGCGAGGCAAGGCGCTGGTCGTCGAGTGGAAGATGCTGAGGGGCCCGGGTGCGGTGACGTTCACGATCCCCGGCGCGGCGCGAACGAAGGCACGGTTTTCCGCGCCCGGATTCTACGAGCTCGAACTCACGGCCACTGATTCGGAGTTCACGGAGCGCACGCGGGTGAACGTGAAAGTCGAAGGCTAGCGGTCCCTTAGCTGAACACCTTCGTCCGCGCCGCGCTCGTGATGGCCACGACCCCCGGGTGTTTAAGGCGGCGTTCCGCGGAAATCGCGTAGTATCGCTCCCGTACGGCGGACGTGCGGCCGACGACGGCCACGCGATAGTTCCGACATACATCGCGCTCGATCGCCGTGGGAGCGGGAAACACCGCCTGGCCCGCCTCCCCGAATGCCTTGAGCAGCGCCGAATCCTCGAACTCCCCGGTCACGGTTGGATGCAGATCCTTGGCCTCGAACCATTGTTCGAGCGCACGTCGTAACGCGGTGTTGAAGGTGGGCAGCAGCGTCGGGGTGCCGTTCAGCGAACGGGGGAACCGCCGCCGCAGGCGGCGTGCGAGCGGGGCACCCGCGAAGAACGTCGTGCCGGACTCGCCCAACAGGTGATTGAAGACCTTCACGCGGATGTGCGGAGGCGCGGGCGTGTCGCTGATCACGACGTCCAGCAGGTGTGTGGCCAGTTGCGCAATGAGCTGGTCGGGATGGCCCTCGCGGCAGGTGATCTGTACGGCCTCGGTGCCCTCGGTCGCCGGACGAAGCAGACGGTAGACCACCAACTTCGGCACGGCATTCGCCACGCCCACAGTCAGCTGAGGTGCGCGGCCCGACGGCCGTCCCTTCAGTGTCTCGAGAAGCTCGTGACCGACGGTGAAGATCTCGTCCGCGTACCGGTCCACGACACGGCCTACGTCGGTAAGCACGAGCGTGCGACCTTTCCGCTGGAACAGGCGTTCCCCGAGCGCGTCCTCCAACATCTTCACTTGCGCGCTGATGGTGGGCTGCGACAGCCGCAGCTTGTCCGCCGCTTTCGAGATGCCACCCTCCCGCACCACGGTCCAGAAGTAGCGCAGGTGATGGTAGTTCAGCCATGCCATTGCGGCGCCTCCCGAACGGACTGGTTGCATACTTAAAAACTAACAAATACCTCATAAGTATCTATTTGTCTATGTTGCCAGACCTCGCGTATCGTCGATTCTGGGAGCGCCGGGAGCAAGACATGGGCGCGTGGAGACTCGTCGGTGACATCGCTGGGCCGCTGGCCGCGTGCGCGGTCCTTGTCGTCATGGTCTGGGGAGCGATCGATCGCGGCCGCGTGCACCGTGCGCTCGCCCACGATCGCGAGTTGAGGAAGGATGCTGCGGCTCTGCTGGCGCAGGGGCTCGATGGGCGGGGACTCTGCGGCCTACTACGCGCGGGGCTCCACCTGGCGGCGTACGCCGTCCTGCAGTGCGCGTGAAGGCGGCACCTGGCGCACCGGCGAAACGCGATCCTGGGACCATCGCTATGCAGGAGTCTGGATCGCAACGAGCGGTCGGCTGGCACACCCTCTCCGTGAACGACGCGCTGGAGATGCTGCGCACCTCCGTAACTGGACTGGCGATCACTGAGGCCGCACAACGCCTGCACCGGTACGGGCCGAACGAGCTCCAGGCCGTGAAGCGCGCGTCCGCCTGGCACACGTTCGCGGCCCAGTTCAAGAACGTGCTGATCGTGATTCTGCTCAGCGCGACCTTCGTCTCGGGACTGCTCGGCCACACCCTCGAAGCCGTGGTCATCACGGTGATCGTGCTCTTCGCGGTGATGCTTGGTTTCATCCAGGAACACCGCGCCGAACGTGCGATCGAGGCCTTGCGGAGCATGGCCGCCCCCACTGCACGCGTCATGCGCGACGCGCTCGAAAGCGTCGTGCCGGCGCGGGAGCTCGTGCCTGGGGACGTCGTGCTCCTCCGCGCTGGCGACCGGATTCCCGCTGACGCCCGTCTGATTCACGCCGTCAACCTGGCCATCGATGAGGCTGCGCTCACGGGTGAGTCGACGGCGGTCGAGAAGATCACCGCGCGTCTCGATGACGAACGTCCGGCGCTTGGCGACCGGACAAACATGGCCTATGCGGGCACGCTGGTCGCTCACGGCCGCGGCCAGGCACTGGTCGTGTCTACCGGCATGTCCACCGAGTTTGGCCGCATCGCCCAGATGGTGCTGACGGTCGAAGCCGGTCGTACGCCGCTGCAAGAGAATCTCGACCGTCTGGGCGCCACGTTGGGCAAGGCCGCCCTAATCGTCGTGGCGCTCGTCATCGCGCTTGGCCTCTGGCGTGGCTTGCCGCCCATCGAGATGTTCATGTTCGGCATCGCGCTCGCCGTCGCCGTGGTACCGGAGGCCCTGCCCGCGGTCGTGACAATTTCGCTCGCGATCGGCCTTCGACGGATGGTCAAACGCCACGCGCTCGTCCGACGTCTGCCGGTCGTGGAAACGCTCGGCAGCACGTCGGTCATCTGTACCGACAAGACGGGTACCGTCACCAAGAACGAGATGACCGTTCGGCAAGTCTTCGCCGACGGACAGATCAGGGAGATGTCGGGCGCGGGGTATGACCCCGACGGCCATGTCTTGGACGCGGGCCGCAGAGTCGAACCGCCGCCCGCGGTGCGTGAGCTGTTGCGCGCGGGCGCCCTGGCGTCGGATGCGCGGCTCGTCACGCGCGACGGACGGTGGCAAGTCGACGGGGATCCCACGGAAGGTGCGCTCGTGGTGGCGGCGATCAAAGTTGGGCTCAATCCTCTCGATCTCAACGAACAGGAGCCGCGCACCGGGGAGATTTCGTTCACCTCAGAACGGCGCCAAATGACCACGCTTCACGCCACGGTCACGGGCGTCACCGCGTACTCGAAGGGGGCTGCCGATCAGGTGTTGGCCAGTTGCGCCAACCATCTGATATCCGGCGAAGACGTGGCCCTCTCCGCGGTGGATCGCGAGCGGATCCACCGCGTCGAGCAAGACTTGGCCAGCCAAGGCCTTCGCGTGCTCGCCGTCGCGAGGAAATCCGGCGCCTCCATCGAGGCGGCGGAACGCGAGATGACGCTGCTCGGCCTCGTCGGGATGATGGATCCCCCGCGGACCGAAGCCAAGGTGGCAGTGGAGACCTGCGTCGCCGCCGGCATCATCCCAGTGATGATCACCGGTGATCATCCGCTCACGGCCAGTACGATTGCCGGAGAAGTCGGCATCCTGGGGAACCGGCGCGTGGTGTCGGGGCTGGACCTCGACGCGATGACCGATCAGGAGCTCGAACACAACGTCGCCGACATCGCCGTGTACGCGCGCGTGTCGCCAGCCCACAAGCTTCGCGTAGTGGCGGCATGGCAGCAACGCGGCGAGGTCGTGGCCATGACGGGAGATGGCGTCAATGATGCACCGGCCCTCAAGAAAGCCGACGTCGGCGTCGCAATGGGCATCGCCGGAACCGACGTGAGCAAGGAAGCCGCCGGCATGACCCTGCTCGACGACAACTTTGCCACCATCGTCGCGGCTGTCGAGGAGGGGCGCATCGTGTTCGGCAACATCAAGAAGTACTTGATGTACTTGCTGTCATGCAACGTCGGGGAGATCGTGCTCCTGGCCGGTGCGGTGTTGGCAGGGCTTCCGCTGCCGCTGAGCGCCGTCCACATTCTCTACGTCAACCTGGCGACGGACGGGCTGCCGGCGCTCGCGCTGGCGGTCGATCCGCCCGAGGCGGATCTGATGGAGCAGAAGCCGAGAAATCCGCGGGCCGGCATCTTCACCCGCCCGGTCATCACCGTCCTGCTCGTCGGAGGACTGTGGTCGGGGCTCGTCAACCTGAGCCTCTTCACGTGGCTCCTGCGAACGGGCCGGCCGCTCGAGCACGTCATGGCGATGACGTTCGTATCGCTGGTGCTGATCCAGTTCTTCCATGCCTACAACTGCCGATCCGATCGGCTGTCGGTGGTGCGCCGGCCGTTCGCGAACCGGTGGCTCAACTTGGCGATCGCGTGGGAGATGCTCATGCTTGGCATCATCATCTATGTGCCATTCTTCCAGCGATCGTTCGGGACGTTCAGCCTGACGCCAGGTGACTGGGTGCTGACAACGGCACTGGCGGTTTCGATCGTAGCCGTGATTGAAGGGGTGAAGTGGATAACGCGGCGCGGCTGGCTCGGAGAACACAACTGAGCCACGATGGTCCGCATGACCGACCAGACGGTTCGACGGATCCGGGGCTGAGCGCACTTGCGACTGGGCAACCCATCCCGGGGTTGCCACGTCCAATCGCCGGATCGCCATTCGCGAGATCGACTCCCCAAATCACCAATCGACGATCACCAGACAATCCGTCGATCGCGCAATCGTCAATCGTCAATGCAAGAAAGCGTCAAGGCGCCCCGCTATATGTGTGCCTGAAGCGCTTCGTGCATCCGCGTGCCGTGCGTGAGTGACATCAGCACGATATCGGAGGTCACCGGCGCCCGCCGGAACGCGTCGACGCCGATCGCATCCGCAATCGCATTCAAGACGGCGCCGAAGCCCGCGCCGACCGGGGGCTCTCCGACACCGCGGGCGCCCACCGGCGTCTCCGGGTCGGCGATGTTCAGCGCCTCGGCCTTCATTTCCGGAATGTCGAGAATGGTCATCGGCTTGTTGTAGTGGAACCGGCGCGCCAGCGACAGGCCGTAGTGCGGGTCGTACACGAGCTTCTGATACAGAGCATGCGCGATGCCGAGGCAGCACCCGCCGTTGATCTGCGCCACGAGGCTGCGGGGATTCACGACCGTGCCGACGTCGCCGACGCCGAGAAAATCGATCAGCGTGACGACGCCGGTCTCCACGTCCACTTCGACCTCGGCAAAACCGGCGACAAAGGAATAGGTGTCGCCGTCGCGGGGATAGACGTCCTTCGCGACACCCATCAGGCCGAGTCCGGCGTTGATGGCGGCGGCCGTCTTGGTCACCGCGTGAATGTCGGCCGGCAGCTCGTGACCGTCGTACTTTCCGCCGAGCTCGATCGCGCGCCTCGCCGCTTGTGCGTAGCTCAGGCCACGTGACGGGTTGCCGGCGCGGTACACGCGCTCGCCGCCCAGCGTGTAGTCGTCCGGTGACCCGCCGAGGTCCTTCGCCGCAATCTCCTGCAGCTTCCGTTTGGCGTCCATCGCGCCCGCATGATTGGCGCGCGTCATCGCGTGGGTCGTCTGGCTGCCCACGGACATGCACGTCCACGGCAGGCCCTTGCTCGTGTCGCCCCAGTTGACCTCGACCTTCTCCCACGGCATCTCGAGCACGTCGGCGGCCACGCGCGCCAGATCGATCACCGAGTGCGTGCCCAGGTTGCCGACGCCCGATTGCACGTAGAGCTTGCCGTCCGGCCGGATGGTCATCAGGCCGTCGTAGCCAATTGAACCGGCGCCGTGCGGGCCCACGGCCACGCCGACACCGCGCACCTTCGATCCGCGGCGCTGACCGGCGAGCGCGACGCGCGTCTTCCAGTCGAAAAGCTCGACGCCCCGGTCGAGCGCCTCTTTGACGAACGCGCTGGTGATGTGACGCCGGCCGCCCTTCGCATCCGGCGGGCCGTACAGCGCCTTGCCCTCAGGCGAGTTCATCCGGCGGATCGCGACCTGGTCGATGCCCAGTTGTTTCGCCGCCTTGGTGACCACGCCCTCGATGATGCCGTTGGCCTGCATCGGCCCCGGCGACCGCTGCTGCGTGCGCGGCGGCGTGTTCGTCAGCACGTTCACCGCGCGCCACCGCATCGCCGCGGGCTGATAGATCAGCGACGCCGCGTTGCCCGCCGACCGGTGATCGCCCATCGGCCCGTACGGCCCGTTGTCCTGGACGATGAACAGGTCGAGCGCGAGCAGTCGGCCGTCTTTCGCGAAGCCCAGCTTCGCGCGGCCCACCATGTTGGTACGGGCGCGGCCGATGTAGCTTTCTTCCTCGCGGCTGATGCGCATCATCACCGGAGCGTTGGCCTTCTTCGACAGCAGCGCCGGGATCGCCATCGACACCGCGCCGCCACCCTTACTGCCGAAACCGCCGCCGGTGTACTCGCAGATCAATACGACGTCTTTCGGCTCGATGCCGACCCAGCGCGCCACCGCGTCCACCGTCCGTACGACGCTCTGCGTGGAGCAGTGCAGGTGGAGCTTGCCGTTCTGCCAGAACGCCATCGCGCTGCGCGTCTCGAGCGGGTGATGCCCGGTGGACGGCACGACGAAGGTCTCGTCGACGACGACGGCGGCGCTCGTGAACCCGGCCTCGATGTCGCCGAAGGACCATTCCTCCATGGCCTTGCCCATCGGCATGCGGCCCTCGGCGGCCTCGGCAAACTCGGCCTCAGTCCACTTGAGGCGCTGGATCGACGGCCGCGGCGGTTGACCCGACGCGGGCCTGCCCGCCGTAGCCTCGGCGGAGGCGGGCGGGGCGGCAGGGGCCCACACGTTGCCGTCGGTGCGTGCGTCAGGGCCACCGGGGCGCAGGCTCTCAATCGGATCGGTGACGTGGGGCAGGGGCTCGAGGTCGAGCCGAATCAGCTCGATCGCTTCGGCCGCAATCTCTTCGCTGATCGCGGCCACGGCAAGAATCGGTTCTCCGGCGTAGACCGGCTCGTTGGTGAGGCAGTGCTCGGCCGTCCCGCCCAACGGCGGCACATCTTCCGCCGTGATGATGGCGCGCACGCCGGGCAGCGCCAGCGCGCGGCTCGTGTCGATGCCGAGGATTCGTGCGTGCGGCCGCTCGCTGAGCATCAGCTTGCAGAACAGCATGCCCTCGGCGCGGAAATCCTCGGCGTAGCGCGCCCGGCCCGTGACTTTGGCCTCGATGTCGGGCGTGACGTAGTTGGTGCCGACCAGTCGTTCTGCCATGTGCCGGCCTCCCGCAGAAACCGAATTGCCCGCGCGATTATACTGTCGTCCATCGGTTCCCGCCTGCGTGATGGAAGAGGTAACAGCATGACACGACAGCTCCCCGCCACAATCCTCCTGATGGCCGCCCTCGCGACACCCGTGTGGGCTCAGGCCCCCAAGCCGGGCCATCCGCTCATTCCGGCGTATCCGGGATCGACGGAGGGGGCGGGCCTGGAAGTCGTGGCGTTCGACGAGTTCGACATCCCGACCGGACCGACCAAGGATGGCAAGTTCTCGAAGACGGAACACGTCGAGGGCAAGTTGTCGACGTTCGGCTACGGCACGCCGCCCGGCCGATCGCCGCTGGAAGTCTTCCGGAACTACGAAAGCGCGCTGAAGGCGGCCGGTTTCGCGACGCTGTTCACGTGCAAGGGCGAACAGTGCGGCGGGCAACTGGGCTATCGGGCCCTCGGGTACATCCCGAACGGGGACGACGCGCGATACCTGGCCGCCAAACTGGCGCGACCCGAAGGCGACGTCTACGTCGCGCTGCACGTGCAACCGCTCGAGACGCGCTTCGTCGTGGTGGAGGTGAAGCCCATGGCCACCGGCCTCGTGAAGATCTCGGCCGCCGCGCTCACCAAAGACCTTGGCAGCGTGGGCCACGTCGCGGTGTACGACATCCTCTTCGACACCGGGAAGGCGGACGTCAAACCCGAATCGGCGTCGGCCCTGACCGAGATTGCCAGGATGCTCGCGGCCAGCCCCGCGCTCACGGTGCACGTCGTCGGCCATACCGACAACGTCGGCCCGCTGGCGCAGAACCTGGACCTCTCGAAACGCCGGGCCCAGGCGGTGGTCACCGCGCTCACGACGACGCACAAGGTGGCAGCCGCCCGCCTGCGCGCGGACGGCGTCGGTCCGCTCGCGCCGGTGGCCAGCAACGACACCGACGCGGGCCGCGCGAAGAACCGCCGGGTCGAGCTCGTCAAGCAATAGAGCTCGTCCCGGCACAGATGCGCCCCCGATTCTCAGCCGTCAACGTCGTTGTCGCCATCGTCGGCGTCGCCCTCCTCGTATTCACCGTCCGGCGCGTGGGGTGGAGCGAGGTGATCGCCGGCGTGGCCAGCGTCGGGTGGTGGTTCCTTGCCGTCGTCGTGTTGGGAGCGACCCGGATGATGGTCCGCGCGCGGGCATGGATCCTCTGCGCCGGCGATCCGCAGTTTCGCTTTCGCGAGGCCTTTGGCGCCATGCTCGCCGCCGATGCCGTGGGCAACCTGACCCCGCTCGGATTGCTCGCGAGCGAGCCGACCAAGATCATCATGACGCGGGTGCGCCTGTCGACCGTCACCAGCGTGGCCTCGGTCACGATTGAGAACGCGTTCTACATCGCCTCGGTCGCCGTCGTCCTGCTCACCGGCACCTGGCTGTTCCTGCAACGCGCGGCGGTCCCGCGCGGGCTCGAGCAGATCGCGGAGGTCCTCCTGGCCGCCATCGCGATGGCGGCGGTGGGGGCCGTCTGGGCGGCCCGGATCCAGCCCGCCGTCCTCTCCAGGATCGAACCGATCGTCACGAGGCTGATCGGACGCTCCACGGTCCCGGCCGACGCCCTGCGTGAGGTCGAAGCCCGAATCTACGGCGTCCTGCGCTGGCCGATCGGCCGGCTGGCCCACGTCGCGATGTGGGAAGCGGCGTTCCACGCGGCTGCCGTCGCCGAGGTCTGGCTCGTGCTCAGGCTGCTTCCCGGCGGCGATCGAACGACGCTGGTGGACGCGTTCCTCATGGAGAGCGCCGGACGGTTCGTCACCATTGCGTTCAAGTTCATCCCATACCGGCTGGGAATAGATGAGGCGGGCTCCGGCGCCGTGGCGCAAGTCCTCGGGCTCAATCCCGTGACGGGCGTCACCCTGGCGCTCGTCCGCCGGTTGCGGATCATCTGCCTGAACGTGTTTGGCCTTGTCCGTCTCGCGCGCTGAACTACACTACGCGGATGATGCGATTCACCCTTGCGGCCCTTGGCCTTGCTCTCTCTGGCGCTCTCTGCCTTTCACCGGCCACCACTGCCCAAGGCGGCGCGGTTGATCCCAGCCTCTACAGCGGCATGCGCTGGCGCAGCGTCGGCCCGGCCCGCGGCGGGAGATCGGTGGCCGTCGGCGGCAGCGACGCGCGGCCCATGGAGTACTGGTTCGGCGCCACCGGCGGCGGCGCGTGGAAGACCACCGACGGCGGCAGCAACTGGTCGCCGATGACCGATGGCAAGATCAACACCTCCTCGATCGGTTCGCTGGCCGTATGCCAGTCGAATCCTGACGTCGTCTACATCGGCGGCGGCGAAACGCAGTTTCGCGGCAACATCATTCAGGGCGACGGCGTCTACAAGACCACCGACGGCGGCGTCAAGTGGGACCACCTCACCGACCTGCGCGAGTCGCAGGCGATCGCGCGGCTGCGGGTGCATCCAACCAACTGCGACATCGTCTACGCTGCGGTGCTGGGACAGGTCTACAACGAGCATCCGCAGCGCGGCATCTTCAAGTCCGCCGACGGCGGCAAGACCTGGCGGCGCACGTTGTTCCGCGACGAACGGACGGGCGGCGTCGACCTGTCGATCGACCCGAAGAACCCGAACGTCATTTTCGCGTCGCTGTGGGAGGCCAACCGCACGCCCTGGAGCATGTCGAGCGGCGGCCCGGGCAGCGGCTTGTTCAAGTCCACCGACGGCGGCGATTCGTGGATCGAAATCACGAAGAACCCCGGGCTGCCGAGCGGCGTGTGGGGCAAGGTCGGCGTGTCCGTGTCGGGCGTCGACGGCAACCGCGTCTATACGTTGGTCGAAAACGAGGCGGCCGGAGGCTTGTATGTCTCCGATGATGCCGGCGCGACGTGGAAGATGATCAACGACAACCGCAACATCCGGCAGCGCGCGTTCTACTACACGCGCATCCTCGCTGATCCGAAGGACAAGGACACCCTCTACATCCTCAACGTGCAGTTCTACCGATCGACCGACGGCGGCAAGACGCTGAATACGACGCTCCGCCCGCCGCACGGGGACAATCACGACCTCTGGATTTCGTCGACCGACAACAAGCGGATGATCCAGTCGAACGACGGCAGCGCCAACGTCTCGGTGAACGCCGGACAGACCTGGACGGGCCAGGACATTCCCACCGGCCAGTTCTACAACGTGTTCACGACCAAGCACGTGCCGTATCACATCTGCGGCGCGCAGCAGGACAACAGCACGGCGTGCGTCGGCAGCCAGGCCAATCCGGGTGGGGGCGAGGGCAGCCTGCCGCCGATCTTCTACGCCGTCGGCGGCGGCGAGAGCGGCTACATCGCGCCCGATCCGAACGACCTGGCGGTGTTCTACGCCGGCAGCTACGGCGGCAACCTGAGCCGGCTCGATCGCGAGCTGGGCCAGCAGCGCGCCATTCACATCTATCCGAACAACCCGATGGGATGGTCGTCGATCGACATCAAGGAGCGCTTCCAGTGGACGTTCCCCATCGTCTTTTCGCCGGTCGACACCAAGGTGCTCTACGCCTCGTCGCAGCACGTCTACCGCACCACGACGGGCGGGCAGAACTGGGAGAAGATCAGCCCGAACCTCACCCGCTCCGATCCGAAGACGATGCAGGCCTCGGGCGGTCCCATCACCAAGGACCAGACCGGCGTCGAAACCTACGCCGTGGTCTTCACCATCGCGCCGTCGCGGCAGGACGCCAACACCATCTGGACCGGCTCGGACGACGGGTGGGTGCACGTGACGCAGGATGGCGGCAAGAACTGGAACCGGATCACGCCGCCGGATCTGCCGGAGTTCACCCGCATCAGCCTGATTGAGGCGTCGCCGCACCAGAACGGCGTCGCCTACCTCGCCGGCAACCGCTACCAGATGGGCGACCGCAAGCCGTACGTCTACAAGACGGCCGACTTCGGCAAGTCGTGGCAGAAGATCACCACCGGGATTCCCGAGACCGACTTCGCGCGGACGATTCGCGAAGATCCCAAGCGCCGCGGCCTCCTGTACCTCGGTACCGAGCACGGCATCTTCATCTCGTTCAACGACGGCGCCACGTGGCAGCCGCTGCGCCTGAACCTGCCCGTCACCCCGGTCCACGGCATCGTCGTCGAGGAACGCGACCTCGTGATCGGCACGCACGGCCGCGGCTTCTACGTGCTGGACAACATCGGCGTGCTGCGGCAGGCGACGCCGGAGCTGACGTCCAACACGCTGCATCTGTTCGAGCCGCTCACCCCGATGCGCGGGCGCGATCGCAACGTGACCTTCGACTACTACCTGAACAAAGAGGCGGACGAGGTGAAGATCGAGTTCCTCGACGCCCAGGACACGGTGCTGCGGGCGTTCACGGGCACGTCAAAGCCGGAGTCCGCACCGGCCGGCGATGGCAACAGTCCATTCGGCCAGGGTGCCGTGCGGGTGGCCACGGCGAAGGGCATCAACCGCTTCGCGTGGGACATGCGCTACGAGGGCGCCACGGTGTTCCCGGGCATGATCATGTGGGCGGCGCAGCCGCAGCGCGGCCCGGCGGCGCCGACGGGGCGGTACACGATCCGTGTCACCGCCAACGGCGAGACCAAGTCCCGGGACTTCACCGTGGCGCTCGATCCACGGCTGAAGGCGGCCGGCATCAGCGAGGCCGACTTGCGGGAGCAGTTCACGCTGTCGATGCGCGTCCGCGACAAGGTGAGCGAGGCCAACCAGGCCGTGATCGATATCCGCAACCTCCGGGACCAGATCAACCAGCGCCTGCAGAAGGTGCCGCCGCGCAAGAAGGTGGAGATCCAGAAGCTCGCCGACGGCCTGATGCAGCCGCTGACGGCGGTCGAGGAAGAGGCCTACCAGGTGAAGAACCGGAGCGGCCAGGACCCCTTGAACTACCCGATCAGGCTGAACAACAAGATCGCCGCGCTGTCGGGCGTGATCGAAAGCGCCGACAGCAAGCCGACCGATCAGAGCGT
>MELE01000122.1:0-7821 GCA_001768615.1 Acidobacteria bacterium RIFCSPLOWO2_12_FULL_67_14b
CGACCTTGGACGAGTTCGAGAAGAACAAGGATAGCTGGAAGAAAAAAATGAAAGGCCCGCGCTTCGACAGCTACGCCAACCTGGTGGTGCTGGTGAACGGCTCGGACGCCGGCGCGCTCATGCGGCGGCTCGACGACGGCAAGAACACCAAGGACGGCAAGCCGGGCAACATGAACATGTGGCTGGGAAGCAGCGAGGCCGAGCGCGCGCAGCGGCTTGACGTGATGAAGAAATGGGTGGGCAACTGGAGCCTCAAGCGCCGCAAGGATCTGAGCGAAGGCGAGCTGCGGAAGATTACCGCCCCTGAAAGATAGCCAGTCCGCGTTCGCGATGATGCGGCGCGCGCTGTGGATCGCTCTGTGCGCCCTCTGGGCGGGGCCGCTCCATGCGGCGCATCCGTACATCACCGACGACACCGGCACTCAAGGCTCGGGCAACTGGCAGCTCGAGCTGATGGCCGAGCGCGACCGTAACGCCCGCACGGCGGATGCGGGCAGCGGAGCGGTCCACGAGGTCCGCAAGCTCACGCTCATCAACCCGGTGCTGACTTACGGCGTGCTCGACAGCCTCGACGTCGCCTTCGGCCTCAGCCACCTTCGCCAGCGAACCACCGGAGATGGGACCGTCACGCAAGCCGCGGAGGGCTCGGGGGACTCGACGCTGGAGCTGAAATGGCGCTTCTTCGAGCGAAACGGTCTCAGCCTCGGTCTCAAGCCCGGCCTCTCCCTTCCCACGGGCGATGAAGAACGGGGGTTGGGGAGCGGGAGGTTGTCCTGGGGCGTCAACTTCATCCTGACGCAGGAGGCCGGGCCCTGGACGTTCCTGGCCAACGTCGCCTATACGCGCGCCCGCTACGAGCTGCCGGCGGACGCGGAGGCGAACCGCGCGCACCTGTGGCGCGTTTCGGCGGGCCTTGGGTACGCCCTGCGCGACGACCTGCAGCTGGTAGGGGAAGCGGGAGTGCGCACCAACGGCGCCAAGGACGATCCGTTCCTGCCCGGACGCAACGCCCAGTTCGCGATGCTCGGGCTGATCTATTCGCTCTCCGACAAGATGGATTTCGACTTCGGCGTGCGCAAGCGCCTCAATCGCGCCGAGCTCGACACGGCGGTCCTGCTCGGCGCGACGTTCCGCTGGTAGCGGGGACTTGTGAATCGCCGCTGGGTCACGCTGGACGGCAACGAGGCCGCGGCGCGGGTCGCCTACCAGCTATCCGAGGTGATCGCGATCTACCCGATCACGCCTTCCTCGCAGATGGGCGAGGCGGCGGACGAGTGGGCTGCGCAGGCGCGGCCCAATCTCTGGGGCGCGGTTCCCGCGGTGGTGGAGATGCAGAGCGAGGGCGGGGCCGCTGGCGCGCTGCACGGCGCGATCCAGGCGGGTGCGCTGGGCGCCACGTTCACCTCGAGCCAGGGGCTGCTGCTCATGATTGCGGACATGTTCCGCATCGCGGGCGAGCTGACGCCGGCGCTGATCCACGTCAGCGCCCGCGCCGTGGCGACGCACGCGCTGTCGATCTTCGGCGACCACAGCGACGTGATGGCGGTGCGCACCACCGGATGGGCGCTGCTCGCTTCAGGCAGCGTCCAGGAGGCGCAGGACCTCGCCGCGGTCGCGCACGCCGCTTCGCTCGCCTCGCGCATCCCGTTCGTGCATTTCTTCGACGGCTTCCGCACCTCGCATGAAGTGGCCAAGATCGAGGCGCTCGGGTCCGGCGAGCTGCGGGCGCTGGTGCCCGAACAGACCGTGGCAAGCCACCGCCTGCGCGCGCTGTCTCCCGAGCGCCCGGTGCTGCGCGGCTCGGCGCAGAACCCCGACGTGTTCTTCCAGTCGCGCGAGGCGGCAGAGGCGCTGCACCGCGCCTGCCCGGACGTCGTGCTCGCCGCGATGGAGCGCCTTGCCCAGCTGACCCGCCGGCGCTACCGCCTGTTCGACTATTACGGCGCGGCGGACGCCGACCGGGTGCTCGTCATCATGGGCTCGGGCGCCGGCGCGGCGGAAGAGGCGGTCGACGCGCTCAACGCCGCGGGCGAAAAAGTGGGCCTGGTGAAGGTGCGGCTGTTCCGGCCTTTCAGCGCCGCGCACTTCGTGCGCGCGCTGCCGCCGGCCGTGAAGGCGATCGCGGTGCTCGATCGCACCAAGGAGCCGGGCTCGGCCGGCGAGCCGCTGTACCAGGATGTGCGCACCGCGCTCGACGAGGAGCTCGATGCCGGCTGCGCGCCCTTCGCGACGCGACCGCGCGTCGTGGGCGGACGCTACGGCCTGGGCTCCAAGGAGTTCACGCCGGCGATGGCGAAGGCGGTGTTCGACGAGCTGGAGAGGCCCGCGCCGAAGACCCGCTTCACCGTCGGCATCGACGACGACGTGAGCTTCTCCAGCCTCGCTGTCGATGCGTCGTTCTCGACCGAGGGCCCCGACACCGTGCGCGCCATCCTCTTCGGCCTGGGCTCGGACGGCACCGTCGGCGCGAGCAAGAACACGATCAAGATCATCGGCGACGCGACCGCCCTGTACGCGCAGGGCTACTTCGTCTACGACTCGAAGAAATCGGGCTCGACCACCGCCTCGCACCTGCGCTTCGGCCCGAGGCCGATCCGCGCCACCTATCTCGTCGCGAGCGCGGGCTTCATCGGCTGCCACCAATGGGAGCTGCTCGAGCGCGCCGACGTCCTGGAAGCGGCCGCGCCGGGCGCCATCTTCCTGCTGAACAGCCCCTACGGCGCGGCGCAAGTCTGGGAGCGCCTGCCCGCGCTCATCCGGCGCACGATCCGCGAGCGCGCGCTGAGGCTTTTCGTCATCGACGCCGACCGCGTCGCGGGCGAGGCCGGCATGGGGCGCCGGGTGAACACCGTGCTGCAGACCTGCTTCTTCGCGCTCTCGGGCGTGCTGCCGCGCGGCCAGGCGATCGCGGCGATCAAGCAGGCGGCGCTCAAGAGCTATCGCGCCAAGGGCGAGGCGGTGGTGGCGCAGAACTACGCCGCGATCGACAGCGCGCTCGCGCACCTCCAAGAAGTCGCCCTTCCTGAGAAAACCTTGATTCCTGACGAAATCGCTGGTCCCGATTGGACCGGCGCCTCGGAATTCGTGCGCAAGGTGCTCGCGCCGATCATCGCCGGCAAGGGCGACCGGCTGCCGGTGAGCGCCATGCCGCTCGACGGCACCTTCCCGGTGGGCACCTCGAAATGGGAGAAGCGCAACCTCGCCGCCGAGATTCCGGTCTGGGACGAAGACATCTGCATCCAGTGCAACAAGTGCGCGCTGGTGTGCCCGCATGCCGCGATCCGCGTCAAGAGCTTCGATGCGGCGCTCGAGGCAGGCGCGCCGCCGAGTTTCAAGTCGACCGCCTACCGCGGCGCGGACTACGCCGGCAAGCTCTACAGCATCCAGGTGGCGCCGGAGGACTGCACCGGCTGCGAGCTCTGCCTCGCGGTGTGCGCGCGCGACAAGAAGACCGGCAAGCTCGCCCTCGTGATGCAGCCGCAGCGGCCGCTGCGCCAGGCCGAGCGCGAGAACTTCGCGTTCTTCCTGTCGCTGCCGCAGGTCGAGCGCGCCTCGGTGAAGCGCGCGACCGCGAAAGGCTCGCAGTTCCTGGAGCCGCTGTTCGAATTCTCCGGCGCCTGCTCGGGCTGCGGCCAGACGCCCTACCTCAAGCTCGCGACCCAGCTCTTCGGCGAGCGCATGCTGGTCGCCAACGCGACCGGCTGCTCCTCGATCTACGGCGGCAACCTGCCCACCACGCCCTGGACCTGCAATGCCGAGGGGCGGGGGCCGGCCTGGGCGAACTCGCTCTTCGAGGACAACGCCGAGTTCGGCTACGGGATGCGCCTCGCGCTCGACAAGCTCGCCGAGCAGGCTCGCGATCTCGCGCACCGGCTGCGCGCCATCGTGGGCGAGGGGCTCGTCGCCTCGATCCTCGGCGCGCCGCAGGCCGACGAGGGCGAGCTCGCCGCCCAGCGCGCGCGCGTCGGCGCGCTCAAGCACGCCCTCGAATCCGCGCTGGCGCGCTTTCCGCACTCGACCGAAGTGCCCGCGCTGAAGCGGCTCCTCGCCATCGCCGAGCACCTGGTGCGCAAGTCCGTGTGGATGATCGGCGGCGACGGCTGGGCCTACGACATCGGCTACGGCGGCCTGGACCACGTGCTCGCCGCCGGGCGCAACGTCAACGTGCTGGTGCTCGACACCGAGTCCTACTCCAACACCGGCGGCCAGATGTCCAAGGCCACCCCGCGCGCCGCGGTCGCCCGCTTCGCCGCCTCGGGGAAGAAACAGGCGAAGAAGGACCTCGGGCTGCTCGCGATGACCTACGGCACGGCGTACGTCGCGCAGGTCGCGATGGGCGCGAACGACGGCCAGACCGTCAAGGCGCTGGTCGAGGCCGAGTCCTACGACGGGGCGTCGATCGTCATCGCCTACGCCCACTGCATCGCGCACGGCCTCGAGATGAGCAAGGGCCTGGAGCAGCAGAAGAAGGCGGTCGCCTGCGGCCACTGGCCGCTGTTCCGCTTCGACCCGCGCCGTGCCGCGCGCGGCGAGAACCCGCTGCAGCTCGACTCCAAGCCGCCCAGCATCGCCTTCACCGACTACGCCTACGCCGAGACGCGCTATCGCTCGTTGCAGCTCCTCGATCCGAAGGCTGCCCGCGAGCTCGCCGAGCTCGCCCAGCAGGACGTCACGCTCCGCTGGCGCTTGTACGAACGCCTCGCTGCCGCTTACGCGCCGCAGACGCCCTCGGCGTAACAACGGCCCGATGCCGCGCGCCGAAGCGGCGTTCGTGATTACATGTGACGGCTCGCTCGGTCACCTGACCCCCGCGAGTTCGTCGAAGCACGGTCAGGCCAACCACCGAAAAGCCGTCCGACTCCAGCTAAGTACTGACCGGGAACGGGGGAGACGTCAGGACTCCTCCTCTCGTAAGGATCGGGTGCCCGCAAAAGTGGGTCAACTTCAAACTTACCTTGTACCTAATTGACAGTTCTCGTGCTCCCTGAAGTGTTCTTTCCGAGCACCTCCGGCATTCAGTGCCCACGCCGCGCAAGAGCGAGCACCCGACGTGCTCGCTCGACGATTGGCAGGTCGAGCATGCGTCCGTTGTGAGCGACGGCGCCGCGACCCTCGGCCATGGCTGCATCGAAGGCCTCGACGATGGCTGCGGCCTCTGCCGCCTCCTCCTCTCGCACTCCGAACACGGTGTTGAGCGGTGCCACCTGGCGCGGATGGATGGCCAGGGCACCCGTATAGCCGACATCACGCGAGGCCTGCGCCATCGCCGTGAATGCCTCGAGATCGCTGAACTCGGCGATCGTGCCAGTCACGCCCCAGGCTGCTAAGCCGTAGGCGCGCGCGGCAAGTGCCACGGCATGGGCAGGGATGCGCATGGCCTCAAGGCCGGGCCGGATCCCGAGGATCGCGCAATAGTCCTCGCTGCCGAATACGAGTGCAACGGTGCGGCTGCTGCACGATGCCAGCTCGGCGGCCCGCAGCACCGCCATCGGTGACTCAATGAGAAGGACGAGCGCGAGAGGGGTTCCCTTCAACGCCTCGGCGATGGCGCACGCCTGACGTGGATCCTCTGCCTTGGGAAGATAGATGCCGACCACGCGGGCGGCCATGGCGGCCTCCAAATCGGCCTCCAGGTGATTCGGATCGTTGTTGATACGTACGAATACCGGCATTCCTTGGGCTGCAATCTCGTCCGTCACCGATTGCAGCGCCCGCCGCGCGGCCGTCTTTGCATGCGCTGCGATTGCGTCCTCGAGGTCGACGATCACGGCATCCGCTCCCCGCGTGTGCGCCTTGGCCACGAACTTCGACGACAGCGTCGGCACGAAAAGCTGCGATCGCAGCGCCAGTGCGTGCTCGCGATCCATCATGCGATGACTCCTTCTTCTGCAAGACGCCTGATCGACGCGGGATCCATGCCCGCAGATTCAAGGATCTCGGCTGTGTGCTCGCCCAATCGGGGGGCTGGCCGCGACAGCGCCCCGGGCGTGACAGACAGCCGGGGTACGACTGCATGCATGGGTACGGAGCCGATGTCCCGGTCCGGCGCTTCGACGAGGACCGCCCGCTCCACAATGTGCGGATCCGTGACGATCTGGCTGATGTCGTAAACCGGCCCTACAGTCACCTCGGCCGCGCGAAAGAAGGCTAGGTTCTCTCCGAGCGATCGTTCACCGATAAATGCACCGATGATCGCGTCCAGGGCCTCAACGTTCTCGAGTCGCTCCGCATTGTTGCGGAAGCGAGGATCGTCGATGAGATCCGCGCGGCCGATCGTTCGGAAGAGCCTCTCGGTCATGCCCTGGGTCGAGGCGGACAGGGCGACCCACTCTCCGTCGGCTGTCCGGTAGACATTCCGCGGCGCCGAGATCGACGTGCGGTTGCCGGTCCGCGAGGGCACCAGCCCGCTGACACGGTAGGCGGCGGCGTCCGGCCCGAGGATGGACAGCAGCGGCTCGACCAGCGAGAGGTCGATCACTTGGCCAGCCCCCCCCTTGGTTTCGACGTTGCGCACAGCGGCGGCGACGGCGAACGCGCCGTACAGGCCCGCAACCATGTCGGCCAGTGCCATGTTGGGAAGCATCGGAGGTTGTCCGGGAAAGCCGTTCTTCGCCGCGAACCCTGACATAGCCTCGACCAAGCTGCCAAAGCCAGGCTGGTTGCGATAGGGCCCCGTCTGACCCCATCCGCTAAGCCTGACGATGACGAGCCTCGGGTTCAAAGCGTGCAGGAGGTCCGGGGCGAACCCCATCTTCTCGAGGGTTCCGGGCCGAAAGCTCTCGATCAGAACCTGGGCGCCGGGAATCAGCTGGCGCAGCACCTGCTTGCCTGCCTCAGCTCGGAGATCGAGCGCCAAGCTCTTCTTGTTGCGAGCGTAGATCTTCCACCAAACGTCGACCCCGTCGGCATTCGCGGGCCCCTTCTCTTTCCAGTGGCGCAGCGTGTCGCCTCCGCGGGGCTCCTCCACCTTGATGACCTCAGCGCCGAAATCCGCGAGCTGCATGGACAGCATGTTCCCGGCCACGAGGCGGGAGAGGTCCAGAACGCGCAATCCGCTCAGCGGAGAATTGCTAGCGGGCGTGAAAGGAACTTCACGCATCGGGCAATCTCGCACACTGGAGATGGTGGTCGGTGACGCTCTGGAAGGCGTGTCCCAGGCGAAGGACAGTCGGTTCACAGAAGCAGGGCGCCGCCAGCTCGTGAGATAGTGGCAGCCCGTCAGCCGAAAAGCCGCAGGGCACGGCCAGGCTGGGAATGCCAGCCATCGGCCACGCGCAACTGAAGCGCGGAATCTGGCGGATGGCCTGCGCGAAGTCCAGGCCCTTGGCGGCTGGTGCCGGCCGAGGCGTGGTCGGCGACAGCAGGGCATCGACGTCCCTGAATACCCCCTTGAGCCGATGACGCCAGGCCTCCATCCAGCGCATCGACTGCGCATACTGGACGCCCGAGACCTTTTCCCCGAGCCGCATGCGCATCAGCACGTCGTCCCCGTAGTCCTGCGGCTGCCGTTCAATGCGCTCCTGATGTCGCTGCAGCGCATCGGCGACCACGATTCCGAAGGTCAGCATCGACTGGGCGTTCTCGACGTCGCCCAAATCGACCTCGACGATCTCGACGCCCAGGTCGCGGTAGACGTCGATGGTCGCCTCCATCGCGCGCTCGACATCCGGATCCAGGTCGTCGAAGAACCAGCGGCGCATGATGCCCATGCGCATTCCCTGCACCGGCTCGCCAAGCGTCTCCAGGAAGGCTGGCATCGGATGGTCTGCCGACATAGGGTCCCCAGGGTCGTGTCCCGCTATGGCCGCGAAGATACGGGCG
>MELE01000122.1:7829-10811 GCA_001768615.1 Acidobacteria bacterium RIFCSPLOWO2_12_FULL_67_14b
CGGGCGACATCGCTGACATTCCTGCTCAGCGGGCCAAGCGTATCGAAGGGTGGGCTGACGGCGATGCTGCCTGAGTTCGAGATGCGCCCTGCCGTCGGGCGCAGGCCTGCGACGCCGTTGAATGACGCGGGCAGTCGGATCGACCCTGCGGTGTCGCTGCCAATCGACCCGACGCACATGCCGGCTGCGACGGACGCCCCGGAGCCTCCACTCGACCCGGCAGGGATGTGTGAGGGGTTCCATGGGTTGCAGACGGGACCGAAGTGCAGGCTCTGGCTCGTCGGGCCGAAGACCCACTCGTGGAGGTTCGCCTTCCCGACAATGATCGCTCCGTTGCGCTCCAGGCGATCCACGACGAACGCATTGCGTGATGCCACGTTGTGGCGGAGGATGGCGGTCGCTGCGGTTGTCGGCACCCCGGCCATGTCGATGTTGTCCTTGATGCTGATCGTCATGCCGTGGAGCAGCCCGCACCACTGTCCGGACATGGCCGCGGCGTCCAGCGCCTCGGCCTTGCGCATTGCGTGATCGGCCGTGACGGTGATCATCGCGTTGACTATCGGATTCCAGCTCTCGATGTTGCGCAGCGCCCTCTGCGCCATTTCCACGGCGGAGCCGAGGCTGCTGAGGGGATAGGTCATCATTTGGGGGTTCTCCATGAAGCGCGGCGACGGGCCGGCAAGGCGAGTTGGGATGGCGGTCAAACCGGCCTGTCGCCGGGCGTGACCTTCATGGCGCGGCTGTCGGTGGCCGGGAGCATCTGTCCCGGGTCGCGTGTCACGCAGACATCGATCACGGTCGGCATGCCGCGAACAGCCAGTGCCGTGGCAAACGCGGTAGACAGCGCATCGGGTGTTTGCACGCGCAGTCCCCTGCACCCCATCGACTCGGCGATGCGGGCATAGTCCATCTCGACCAGGTCGGACGACTGGTAGTTGCCGGGTCCGTACATGGAGTGCTGCAGCGACTTGACGTAGCCGGACGCCGCGTTGTTGACCACCACGATGACCACGTCAGCGCCAACGCGCCGCGCGGTCTCGAGATCGCCCAGCGTCATGTTGAAGCCGCCGTCGCCGGTGATGGCTACCACGGGCACGTCGGGTCGGGCCAGCTTGGCTCCGACGGCCCCGGGAAGGCCGTATCCGATCGACGCCAGCCCACGGTTGGCGACGTAGCTGCGGCCGGCGACCTGCGTGTCGAAGAGCAGGCCCGTCCAGTGCGCCGCGAACCCGCCATCGGCGACCACGATGCCCTGCGCAGGCAAGGCGCGCCGCAACTCGCCAATCAGCCGCCCCATGTTGACCGGAACCTCGGCCGACGTGTAGCGCGGTTGTGCAAAGACCTGCCACCCTTCCTTCCGGCGCTCAACCTCGGCGAGGTAGGGCTGCCGTTCGAGCCGCCGCTGCGCGGCACCGTCTTCTAGCGCGGCGAGCAGGTCGCGAAGCCCCTCACTGGCGTCTCCGCACAGCGCCACGTCCGGTTCAGTCGTCCGACCGAACTCCTCGCCGAGAATGTCAAGGTGTATCAGCGGGACGCCTTGTGGCATAAGGGTGAACCGCTTGGTGGCGATCTCGCCCAATTTGCAGCCGACCACAAGCAGGCAATCAGACCCCGCGATCAGTCCGTTGGCGATCCGATCGAATCGGCCGAACAGGCCGACCGACAAAGGGTCGGTGCATGCCATCGAGCCCTTGCCGCTCATGGTGTGTGCGACCGGTATCGCTTCCTGGCGCGCGAGCGCAGCAAGCTCTGCATGGGCGCCCGACAGGTGCACCCCGCCACCGACAAGAAGCAGAGGTCGTCTCGCGCTCGCCAGGTGCTTTGCCGCCCGTTCCGTGTCGCTGGCCGCAGGGCGCGAGCGGCGCGAGGGCGCGCGGGTAGTGGCCTCCTCGATGCGGAATTCCGCCGAGTCGAAGGAGTGCTCGCCATGGACGACGTCTTCGGGAAAGTCCAGCAGCACCGGACCCGCGCGGCCGGACGTAGCCACCGCGAAAGCGCGCCTGACCAGCTCCGGAATGCGGTCGATGCGCTCTACGCGGATCACTTCCTTGACCACCGGCCTGAGAACCTCGATCTGCCGGCACTCCTGCGTCATGTTCTTCCACGAATGCGCACGATGTGTGTCGGACACCAATGCGACAAGCGGCACGCCCGCGTTCAACGACTCGGCAAGCCCTGTGACCAGATTCATGGCGCCAGGACCGAGGGTGCCGTCACAAAGACCTGGACGGCCGCTGACTCGGGCGTAGGCGTCGGCGGCGAACACGCCGACTCGTTCATCGTTGATCAGATGGTGAACGAGGCCGAGACGACGCGCTGCGTCGTAGAAAGGCAGGAACTGGAATCCGCCCATGCCGAAAATCGGGCCCGCGCCGGCTGCCAGGAGCATCTTCGCCAGTGCTTGCCCGCCAGTGATGTGTTCTTCTTCCGTCTGCATTGGATGTCTATTCCTTGGGTCGTTCATACGGGTACCTGGCCGACGCTGAGTCCGCCACAGACGAACAGCACCTGTCCGGTCACGTAGCCCGAGCGATCGTCGAGAAAGAACGCGACCGCCTGTGCAACGTCCTCGGGACGCCCGATGCGCTTCATCGGAATCGTCGCGACAGTGGCCTGCGTGAGCGGGCTGTCGTCTGGGTTGGCGCGCTGGTAGAGCTCGGTTCCGATGGGACCTGGCGCGACCGCATTCACTGTGACGCCGAAGGGTGCGAGCTCGAGCGCCCAGGTGCGCGTCATGCCATGAAGCCCGGCCTTCGCGGCCGAGTACGCGGTACGCAGGTGCTTGCCGTTGGCGGACCGGCTGGAGATGTTGACGATGCGGCCGCCACCATGGGCCTTCATCACCGGGACCAGGGCCTGTGTGCATTGGAGCGCGCACCGCAGCGTCAGCGACAGAACGGCTTCCAAGTCCTCGATGCGAGTCTCTTCGAGGGACGCAGGACGAACCATGCCGACGCAGTTGACGAGGCGCACCACGGGGGC
>MELE01000122.1:10820-17056 GCA_001768615.1 Acidobacteria bacterium RIFCSPLOWO2_12_FULL_67_14b
TCGGTCAACTCAACCTCGATGTAATCCTCCCCTGGAAGGCTCGCCGCCGGCGGGGCCCGATCCAGGTTCACGACGCGTCCCCCTTCGTCGCATACACGCTGCGCAATGCTTCGCCCTATCCCGTTGCTTGCCCCCGTTATGAGGACTATGGCAGGGCTCGTGGCGGCGACTGGTCTCATTGGCGAGCAACCTCAAGTTGTGTCTTGTGTTCGGCGTCTGCTGCGAGCATACTGCGGAATACCGATTAACGGTATGCGTATTTCGATAGACGTAACGTCGGCGTTCCCGGTCCTACAGTGCCCCGAGCCGCCCAGAGGCGACACACCGCCGTGAGCAAGACTGCCGCATCCAAGCAGGTCTCGAAGGAATCCCCCACTGAGCCCGGGTCGCCGACGCAGAGTCTCGACCGCGCGATGTGCCTTCTCGAGCAGGTGGTCGAGCATTCGCGCGACGGAATCGCGTTGACTCCCTTGTCTACCCTGGCCGGCTTGTCCAAGCCGACCGCCCACCGATTGCTGGTGGGCTTGCGCAACCTCGGCCTCGTCGACTACGACGCATCGCACCTCTACTACCCAGGCCTCAAGCTGTTCCGCATGGGCATAGCGTCGGCGGCGCGCTTCAACATGGTCCGGCTTGCCGAGGCGGGCATGCCACGGCTCGCGCACGAAACCCAGGACACTGTGTACCTTTCGCTGCGCTCGGGCGACAACTCAATGTGCGCGGCGCGCGTCGTCGGATCCTTCCCGATCCGCACGCTGACGCTCAATGTTGGCGACTACCGGCCACTCGGTCTGGGTGCGGGCAGCCTGGCCCTGCTGGCATGCCTGCCGGATGCCGAAGTCGAGGGGATCATCGAGCGCAACCGGGTGCGGCTCGCTGATCAGCCCAACTTCACGCCAGCCAAGCTTCGAATGCTGGTGAAGCGCACCCGAGAGCAGGGCTATGCGCTGAACGAGGGGCTGATGCTGCCCGAGATGGCTGCAGTGGCGAAGATTGTGCGGGACCCTCTCGGGCGCGGCATCGCCGCGTTGTCGATCGCCGCCATCACCAGCCGAATGCAGCCCAAACGGCGAGAGACCATCGTCGCCCTGCTCTCGAAGGAGGCCCGGGCGCTAGAGCTCGCGTTTGGTTCCAAGGCCGGGCAAACGGAGGACAAATGAACGGCGGAGCCCAGTTCAAGCAGAAGCTGCGCGAAGGTCGGCGGGTCGCCGTTATCAACGCGGACTACCCCAGCAGCGCGCTGGTTGAGTTCCTCGGTCTGCCCGAGCTCGCGGTCGACGCCGTGATGCTCGATACCGAACAGGGCAGCCTTGACGTCCACGATGTCGAGGAGATGGCGCGGGCGGCAAGGCTCACGGGTTTGTGCGTCCTCGTGCGGCTCTTTTCACCAGAGCCTTGGGTCATTGAGCGGCTGATGCTGCGTGGCATCGACGGGATCATCGTGCCGCGCCTGGATGCAGGGCGCCAGGCCCGCGAGGTCGTCGACTGCGTGCACTATTGCTTTCCTCGCGATGCCGAGTCCAAGGTCATCGTGATCCAGATCGAAAGCTCGAAAGCGCACGACGACCTGGACGCGTTCTTGGCGGTGGACGGCATCGACGTCTACTTTGTCGGGCCGGTCGATCTGTCCAAGAGCATGGGCTTCCAGGGAGACTACACGGTTCCCCAGGTCGACCGCGCCGTCAGCGATATCCTTCACCGCACGAACGCTGCCGGCCGGGTGGCAGGGATGCTGGTCAAGCCTGGCGATGCCGAGGCCTGGACGGCACGCGGAGTCCGTCTTGCCTACTTTCACGTGAACGACTGGCTGCGCGTCGGTGCCCGTTCGTTCCCGTGGGCGGGGGAGAAATGATGGCACCCGATTCCCAGGGCCTTCCCCAGTCGGTATATGCCCCGTCGCAGAAGGGGCTGCACTTTCCGCGTCCCCCGGTCTTCGCGTCCGTCGCAGATGAGCGACCGCATCGCAAGCAGCGAAACAAGGCCGCCATCCACCAGAACCACGGGCTGTTCACGGTCGGTCGCGAGAGCGTCGACGAGGCGGCGCGGTGGTTTATCGCGCTTGAGCGCGTTTTCGCGATACAGCTCAAGGCTGAGGCGACCGGACATCCACTCAAGCACGTGACGCCTGAGGCGGCCGAGCACACTCGACCCACCTCGGAACCCCGTTCATGGCATGGCTGCACTTCCTGCCGATCTACGACGCAATCACCCGCTCCGATCCGGATCTGTTCGACTGATCCGAGACCGGACTTTCCACCCGCTGCATCAACCGAAAGGAACCGCAAATGAAGTACCGAGGCCTATTACTCAATATCGCATTGCTGGGTGCCTGCACCCTTGTCGGCGCAGGTGCGGCCGCGCAGGAGCCGCGCAAGCTGACCTACGCGACGTTTTACAGCTCGAACGAGTTCTACGAAATGTCCGCCAGGTACTTCATGGAGGAAGTCACCCGACGTACCAACGGACGAGTCACTTTCCAGCCTTACTACGGCGGTACCCTGCTCAAGACGACCGAGATGAGTGCCGGGATAGCCAGGGGCGCAGCGGACCTCGGGGCTGCGGTCCCGGCCGCCTTCAATCCGCGGGAGTATCCGTTGACGGGCGTCATCATGCCGTTCGTCTCCGAGAATCCAATCGCGGTCACCTACGCGTTCGCTGAGCTGATGAAGAAGAACGCGGACCTCCAGCAGGAATACACGCGCAACAACCAGAAGATGCTCTGGGCCTTGGCGTCGGGCGAGAACTCGCTGTGGACCAACAAGCCCATCCGCACGAGCGCCGACCTGAAGGGCGCGCGGATCCGGGCGATCATCGGCGTGGCAGACAGTATCAAGGCCCTGGGCGGAACGCCAATCAGCATCCCCTGGGTCGAGGCACTCGAACTCGTGCAGCGTGGCGGAGCCGAGGGCGTGAGCGGCACGCCGTTCAACCAGGCAGTGGTGACCAAGGTCTACGACATGGCCCCTTACCTGTCGAATGCGGGACGCATGGGGGTCTATACGCCAGTAACCTGGTCCATCAACCTCGACGTCTGGAAGTCCCTGGACCCAGCCACCCAGCGTATCTTCGAGGAGGTGGCAGCGACGGTTCTCAAGGTGTATTTCGACGCCTACAAGCTCGAGCACGCCAAGGCCGTGCAGCAGGCCAAGGCGGCGAAGCTGACCTACGTGGCGATGGACGAGGCCGAGGCAAGGCGTTGGAAGGCAGTCGCCCTGCCCGAGCTGCAGAAGAAGTGGGCTGAGAGCGCGCGCGGCCGTACGCGGGACCCGATGAAGCTCTTCGACGAGTTCGTAACGCTCACCCGCAAGTACGAGGCCGCGCATCCGTACAAGACCGGCTTCGACCAGCTGTCGCAAAAGTGAGGATCGCGGTTCCCGCCAAGGCGGGCGGGAACCGCCGCTGATGGAGCATGCATGCTTAACCTGATCGCCAAGACGCAGCGCAGCCTGAGCATCGGGCTGGGAGCGATCGCCGGGACCGGTACGGCCGTTTTGATGCTGACGGTCGTGCCGGACTTGGTGGCCCGCAGCATGTTCGGCGAGGCGGTCTACGGCATGGCGGAATCCGGCATCTTTCTGCTGGTGCTGATCGTGTTCCTCGGGCTACCGGTTGCCCAGGTGTGGCGACAACTGTTCTACGTCGGCGTCATCGATGTATACATGACGCCTTCGGGGCGGCGTCGATTGACGGTCATCCGCCACAGCCTGTCGGCGGTGATTTCGGCGGTTTTCGCTTGGTATGCCACGCTGGGGGCGATCTCCTCGACCCTGAGCGACGAGCATTCCTATGCCGTCATTGCGTACCCGATCTGGCCGGCGAAGATCGTCGTGGCAATGGGACTCATCCTGCTGACGTTGCAGCTCGTCATCGACGCCGTAGAGGCCTGGTCGCGATCGGACGCGCCCGCTGAGGCGCCCGTCGGTGCGTCTCATCCACAACAGGTCATCTAATACCATGACTTCCATAGAAGTCGGCTACCTGATGGTGGCCGGGCTCATCGCGTTGCTCGCCCTGGGCATCCCCGTAGCGCTGTCGCTGCTCGCGGTCGGCGCATCGGGCCTCTTCGCCATTCGTGGTGTTCGCGGCACGGTATTCCTCCTCGAAAACGTGCCCTATAGCAGCGTGGCCAACATCGCGCTGATCGTGATCCCGCTCTTCATTCTGATGGGGCACTTCGCCTTCTCGGCAGGCATGTCCGAGAAGGCCTACAAGGCGGCGAAGAGCTGGGTGGGTCACATCGCGGGTGGGCTGCCGATTGCCACGGTGTTTGCCGCCGCGGGCTTTGCGACGGTCTGCGGCTCCAGCGTCGCCACCGCGGCCACGATCTCGAAGGTGACCGTTCCCGAGATGCTGCGGGCTGGGTACGACCAGCGGATGGCGGCCGGCCCGGTGGCCATTGCCGGCGCGTTGGGAATCCTCATCCCACCGAGCGGGATCTTGGTGATCTACTCGATTGCGACGAACGTCCCGATCGGCGACCTGTTCATCGCAGCCATCGTGCCCGGGGTGCTCACGGCCATCGTCTATGCGCTGGGCATCCACTTCATGGTCAAACGGGACCTCAAGCTGGTCGAGCGCACCCGCATGCCCAGGGCGACTTGGTCGACGCGGGTTCGCTACACTTTCGAAGCCTGGGAAGTAGTCGTGCTGTTCTTGGTCGTGATCGGGACCATCTATGCGGGCATTGCCACGGCAACCGAGGCGGCCGGCATCGGGGCGGCCCTTGCCCTGATATTTGCGCTGTTCAGGAAGAACAGGCAACAAGGCACCCTCTGGAAAGGGCTCGTTGAGACCGGCGCGAGTACGGCGTCGATCTTCCTGTTGATCGTCGGAGCGGCGGTGTTCAGCATCGCCCTGGCGACGACCCAGTTGCCCACGGCGCTGGCCACCGCCGTCGCCGGGCTGGAGCTTTCGCCGGTAATGCTGCTCCTGCTGCTCATCATTCCGTACCTGATCCTCGGCTGCCTCATTGACGGGATCTCGACCATCTTCATCACCATGCCCGTGGTCTATCCCATCGTGCAGACGGCGGGAATCAACGGCGTGCTCTTCGGCATCCTGGTCACTAAGCTGATCGAGATCGGTGCCGTCACGCCACCCGTGGGCATCAATGTGTTTGTCGTCCAGGGATCGGTGCCTGGGCTGCAGCTCGCACCCATCTTTCGAGGAGTCATCCCGTTCATCTTCATGGAGTTGGGCTTGATTGTGCTATTCATCCTCTTCCCGGAGATCGTTACCTTCGTGCTTCAATGAGCGAGACCTTTACCCTGTGCAGCCTGACCGAACTGCGCGATGCGCTACGTCGCAACGACCTCTCGCCGGTCGAACTGACTCAGGCCTACCTGGAGCGCATCGATCGCCTCAATCCGACACTCCACGCCTATCTCGACGTCTATGCCGACGCTGCACTCTCCATCGCACGGGCCAGCGAGGCGCGCCTCGCGTCAGGTCTGCCGACCGGTCTTCTCGAAGGCGTCCCCGTTGCATTGAAGGACCTGCTCGACATCGAGGGCCGTCGAACCACGGCCGGCTCCACGGTGCATGCCTCTCGCGAAGCGGCCCGCCGCAGCTCCACAGTAGCGGCGCGCCTCATGAATGCCGGCGCTATTCCGCTCGGCAAGACGCATCTCGTGGAGTTCGCATTCGGGGGCTGGGGCACCAACGCAGGCTTGGGGACGCCCAGGAATCCCTGGGACATGCGGGCCCATCGCGCGCCGGGCGGATCCAGCAGCGGCTCGGCCGTGGCGGTGGCGGGCGGCTTGGCCGCGGGCGCCATCGGCACCGATACCGGCGGTTCGGTCAGGATCCCGTCGGCGTTCTGCGGCCTGACGGGCCTGAAGACCACGCAAGGCCGCGTCAGCACTTTCGGCTGCGAGTACGTGAGCCACACGCTCGATACCATCGGGCCGATGGCATGGACCGCGGAGGACGCGGCCCTGCTCCTGCAGGTCATTCACGGCCCAGATCCCCTCGAGGCCACCACGCTTTGCCGCGGGCCCGAAGACTTCCTCGCCGGCCTGCGCGGGCCTGTTGCCGGCCTTCGCATCAGCGTGCCGGCTCGCCAGTCGCTGGGTCACGTCGAGGACGCAGTGTGGGAGGCCGTCTCCTTGGCAGCTTTGGTCCTGGAGGAACTCGGATGTCTCCGCACAGACGATGCCTTCGCTGGCGTCGATTTCGTCGCAGACCAGGAAGCGACCGGCGTAATCATCGCTTGCGAAGCATTCGCGCACCACGGC
>MELE01000122.1:17107-18476 GCA_001768615.1 Acidobacteria bacterium RIFCSPLOWO2_12_FULL_67_14b
CGCCTTGCTTGGCGGCACGCCTCTGCCCGGCGACCCTGCCGCGCGTGCCAGGGTCCTGAGAGGGGGGTCGATTCCCGCCGCCGGCTACATCGACGCCCTGCGGCACCGCGTGGCGCGACAGCGTCAGTTCGTGTCCTTGTTCGAGCAGACAGACGTGCTCGTCCTGCCAACCGTGCCGGTAACCGCGCCGACGCTGGAACGCATCGACGAGGCAGATCTGTCGCACAGCCGCCTGACCCGATTCGTGGGCTACTACGGCCTGTCGGCGATCGCGCTGCCTTGCGGCCTGTCGCACGACGGCCTGCCGATGTCCCTTCAGCTCGTCGCAGCACCCTTCAAGGAGGCCCTTCTGCTGCGGATGGGCGCCGCGTTCCAGAAGCGGACCGAACACCACCAACAGCGACCCGCGATGGCCACGACGGCTCCTGCTCGGGGCCTGCGTCCACCCGCCTGCCGGGATGGATGATCGAGACCGGCGGCTCGCCAGCGCCTACGCGCCGTAGTCGCGCTTCGCGCTCTCGGCGCTGACCTTGCCTTCGCGCACGTCGCGCGCCAGCGCCTCGCGGCTGCGGCTGAGCGGATCGCCGTAGCCGCCGCCGCCGGCCGCGTCCATCACCACGGTGTCTCCCGGCCTGAGCTGCGTGAGGCCGTACGGATTGCCGGGCTTGCCGTTCACGAGGAATTGCGCGCGCGCGCCGGCCGCGCCGCCGAACAGGCCCTCGGGCGGCAGGCGAAAGCGCCCGGACTGGAGCGCGAGGCTTACCGGCGCCTGCGGCGCGTACGCGTCGTGCGGCACGCGGAACACTTCGCGCCGCCCGAGCGCGCCGCGCTGCCTTCCCGGGCCGCCGGAATCCGGCAGCAGCTCGCGCCGCTCCACGATCAGCGGCGCATCGCTCTCCAGGATCTCGACCGGCGTGTTGGCGCCGTTCGCCGGGAAGATGAAGCAGCCTTCGCCGTCGCGCTCGGCGCTCGCGCCCAGCCCGCCGCCGCGGATGAGCACCGCGTGGAACGCTCGCCCGTCGCCGCGCCTGCCATAGAACATCTGCATCGTGGCCGGGGTGCCGCCGCCGGCGGCGACCACACGCCCGGGCAGCGCCTGGGCGAGCGCGCGGTAGATCACCTCGGTGACGAAGTGGCCGATCTGCATGCGCGCCGCCACCGCGGCGGGGAAGCGGCAGTTGACCACCGTGCCCTCGGGCGCGATGAGCCGGATCGGCGCCGCGATGCCGTGGTTGTTCGGGATCTCGGGGTCGAAGACGCTCTTCACCGCCATGTGCACGTAGGCGTACGTGAAGTTGTAGACCACGTTGCCGCCCCAATCGACCTGCGGCGAGGCGCCGCTCAAGTCCACCGTGATGTCGCTGCCCTC
>MELE01000123.1 GCA_001768615.1 Acidobacteria bacterium RIFCSPLOWO2_12_FULL_67_14b
ATGATCGTACGGGCCTCGATGCCCGCCTCCGACACACGTGCGTGAATCTGATCGAGGTAGCTGCGCGCGACGCGTTCGTTGCGCGCGATCATGCGCTGCTCGAGTTCGAGATCCTGGGCGGTCAGTGGACCCACCTTGGTCAGGTCAGGCGCCGGTGTGACGTGAGCAATCAGCAGGTCGGCTTCGTGGGCCGTCGCGAGACGGATCGCAATCGGTAGCACGCTTTCGGCCCGAGCGGAGCCATCGAGCGGCACCATGACCCGCCGGTAGCGAACGGCACTCACTTCTCGGCGGTCGCCATCTGCGGGAATGAGCATCAGCGAGCCGGGCACGCCATCCACGAGCTTGCGGGCCGTGCTCGAAAGTGTCCATTCGGATCGCCCGTGCTCGCCGTGGCTGGCAAGAACGGTCAGGTCCGCGCCGTGCTGCAAGGCCCAGCAACAGATCTGCTCTGCGGCGCGCCCCTGAATCAGCTCGGCCCGGACATCGATGTGGCCTGCCAGCGAGACCAGCCGGTCCAGATACGCGCGCGCCGCCCGCTGTCGAACCCCCCAGTCGAGCGGGTCGGACGGAGGTGTGTCCCCGTGCGATTCGGTCTCGAGGACGTGGAGAATTGTCAGCGGTGCCCCGAACGCTGCGGCAACCATGGTCGCGTGGAGCACGACGGTTTCGCCCATCTCGGAACCGTCGACGCACACCATAATTCGCCGGAACGGGGCGGACTGTGTCGCGCTTCCCGACTGGAGATCCTGAGCGGGTTCGAGCGTCTCGACGGGCGATCCCATGTCTGACTCCTGGACACGTCACAGTTTGCGAGGCGGCTTGCTGCGCGCCAAAGGCGTTCGCGGACGCTCGGCCACCATAGAGTCCGCTTGCGGCGGTTCCTCTGCGGGATCGATTTGCCACTCGTGTGTGCACTGCTGGCAGGAATAGACCAGCGGAGCGCGGATATCGTGGTGGAGCATCGCCCCATGTGATCCGCAGACAGGACACGTGATGATGAGCGAGGCAGCGGCGGTCATCGCGGAACCGGGCCTTTCTTCGTCAGCCGCTTAGAGTGCGTTGCAGAATTAACCTCAGGCGGGTCCTGTCGCCGAACAGCCCCATCCCGGTGCTCGCCACAAGAGCGCGTGTGACGGCTCTGGGCTCCGCGCCGGGCGGGGCGGCCCCGTTCGGCGCCACCCGCGACCTGTTAATTCTGCAACCTGCTCTTAGGGAGCTTTTGGCAGAAGAGAACGCACGTCGCGTACCAAGTCAGGGACCCACTTCCACCGACGCCAGTTCATTCACCGTCAGGCTGGCGGGTACCTCTTGCCGGCTTTCCGGCACGCATCATGCGGAACCGGCAGCGAATCTGCGACCAGTGGCGATCGCAGACCGCCCCTTGACTGCCCGTGCAACACGGGATGTCGCGCCGCAGCGCAGAGACTCAGCGAGCGCCAGCAGGCGGAGTGGCGACGCATCAGCCGGTCGCGCGTATGGGCCGTACGATGGGCTGCCCTCATCGGCATCGCGGTCGTCGCCGTGTCATCGCCGGGCTCGCTGGCCGACGATACATCGATGGGTTCTCGACGTCAGGCACAATCCCTCCTCACCGCTGAGGACGATGGTAGACTCGCAGAAAGGCGGAGTGATGGTTGACAGAATTGACAACCTCGCCGCTCACCTCGACCCTGCCGCGGAGCGTCACGCCGGCCCGCCGGATCGCCTCGGCGGCGTCGCGCGAGCGATGTAGCCTGCGAATCGATGGCCGTTCGGAACCTCAAGCCGTGAACCTGAACCTCGCGCTGCTGCTGGCCTACTCGGCCGCGTTGATCGGGATCGGTCTGTGGATTGGCCGCCGCGTGCGCGGCGCGAAGGACTTCTTCGTGGCCGGTCGCGGACTCGGGCCGGGCCTTGTCTTCTCGACGCTGCTCGCCGCCAACATCGGCGCCGGATCCACCGTCGGAGCGACCGGACTCGGCTACCGGGACGGACTGGCGGCGTGGTGGTGGGTCGGGTCGGCCGGCGTAGGATCGCTGGCGCTCGCGCTGTGGGTGGGCCCCGCCATCCGACGGCTTGCCGCCGCGCACGATCTGCGGACGGTCGGTGACTACCTGGAGATGCGCTACGGCGCGAGCGTCCGCGGGATCATCGCCCTGCTGCTCTGGGTAGGCTCGCTGGCGATCCTGGCGGCGCAACTCATCGCCATCGCCTCGATTCTCAATGTGGTGGCCGGCGCACCTAAGTGGATCGGCTGCACAATCGGCGGCCTGCTCATCACGATCTACTCGTCGGCCGGCGGGCTCAAGTCTGGTGCGTGGGTGAACATGGTGCAGCTCACCGTGAAGCTGGTGGGCTTCATGATTGCGCTGCCACTCGCCTTGTCGGCGGTCGGCGGCTGGACTGCGGTGGGGGCGGTGACGGTGCCCTCGGCCGACTACTGGAATTTCTGGCACAGCGGCCCCTCGGGCGTCGTCTACCTGGCGCTGCTCGGCCCGTCGTTCGTGGTCTCGCCGGGGCTGTTGCAGAAGCTCTACGGCGCCCGCGACGACCGCGCGGTCCGGCTCGGCGTCGGCTTCAACGCCGCCGGGCTGCTGCTCTACGCGATCATTCCGGTCGTGCTGGGCATGATCGCGCGCGTGCGCTTCCCGCAGCTGGCCACGCCAGACCTGGCGCTGCCGATGATCCTGATGTACGGGCTGCCGGCGGCCGTCGGCACGCTCGGCCTGGCTGCGGTGTTCTCAGCCGAACTCAGTGCGGCCGACGCGGTCCTCTTCATGCTCACGACCTCGCTGTCACAGGATCTGTACAAGCGGTTCGTAAACCCCGCCGCGGGCGAAGCGCGCGTGCTCACTGTCGCGCGATGGACCACGATCGCCGCGGGTGCCATCGGGACCGCGCTGGCAATCGCGTCGCCGTCGGTGATTAGCGCGCTGGAGGTCTTCTACACGCTGCTCGGCGTCAGCCTGTTCGTGCCGGTGGTCGCCGGGCTGTACGTGAAGCGGGCCGGCACGCGCGAGGCGCTGGCCGCCATGGCCGCCGGCGTCGGCGGCACGCTGGCCGTGCAAGTGATTACCGGCGGCAAGGGCTACGGCTCGCTGACGCCGGCGCTCGTCGGGCTGATAGCGGCAGCCGCAGCAGGCGCGCTGGTCCTGCTGCTCCCGAAGAGCCGGACGCCAGCGGTGCGGTAAAGGCCGGCACACGCCTTGGCCCAAGGGGGCCGCTTCGTGTGCTCTAGGCACGCCCCGAAGAGGCCGTCAAGGAAGGTTCCTCGCTGACGTTTGCGTCTGCGGACGAAGAATCAATTTCTGGACGCGCCAATTCGAGCTTTCCGCAGCGTACACTTCGCTTTCCGACGGGCAGGCCAGCTGGTGCGCGCCGGAGAACTGCTTGAGGAGGCGCCCCGAGCGGCCTATGACCCCCAGCACCTTGCCGTCGAGCGAGACCTTGAAGATCCGTCCCGGGTAGGTACTTTCTCCCACGAACATCACCTGGTTGGAACCGGGCGTGATGCAAATCGAATTCGGCGCACCGATCACGGCGGCCAGACGCGGACCGGTTGGCGTGGCGCCGTTGACCGCGCGCGTTTGGGGATCGGGCGGCACGTCGATCGTGAACATCCGCAGAAACTTGCCGTCGGTATCGAATACCTGAATGCGCCGGTTCGCACGGTCGCCCACATAGATATTGTTGTCGCGGTCCGCCGCGATGGTATGCGGCGTGCTGAACTGACCCGGTCCACTCCCCTTCTCGCCCCACGACTTCACCCAGTCTCCATTCTTGTCGTACTTGGCAACGCGGGAATTGATGTATCCGTCGCTGATATAAATGTTGCCGGCGGAGTCCCACGCCACGTCGGTCGGCTGGCGGAAGAGCCCGTCCCGGGGAGGCAGCGGCGGGTTCACATGTTCCCAGGGTTTGCTTTCCCCGTCGGCCGATTCCTTCCGACGTCCGAAGACCATCGTGACGCGGCCCGCCTGATTGAACTTGATGATCATGTCCGAGCCCTTGTCGACGGCCCAGATATTGTCGTCCTTGTCGATCCGCACGGTGTGCGCGAACGACCAGCCATAGAGGCCCTTGCCAATCTCGCGGAGGAACTCGCCTTTGGGACCGAACTCCAGCAGCTGCGCCGCCGCGGGCGCGTACGCCGGACCGCCGGCGCTGTTCGAGCGGGTGAACACAAACACATGGCCCTTGGAATTCACGGCCACGCCGGGAACCTCACCGAAGTTCATGCCGGCGGGCAGTTTGAGGAAATCCGGAACGGAGTCGAATGGAATGTCGGGTGCGCTTTGCTGAGCGAACGACCGCGGAGCCAGCAGCACGAACAAGACAAAGAACCAGGTTTTCATTGAAGCCTCCGGCTGATCTGAGTGTTCACGTCCAGTGCCCGGTTACGGTTGCAGCAGCGGAAGACCGCTGAGCGGCGGCGCGGGCGGCAACGCCCGCAGGAACGCGTGCACGTCAGCCACATCCTGGTCGGACATCACCTTCACGCTGTACGGCGGCATCTCCCCCGTGGGCGCACGCAGGTATCGTTCAAAGATTCGGAAGGCAACCGGATTCGGCCCGAGCCGCGGCCCCTGGGTGCCGCCTTGCGCCTGCTCGCTGTGGCACTGATAGCAGCCGGCCTTCCGATAGAACATCTTCCCTTTGTCGGCGTTTCCGGCCGGCTCGGCGGCCGACGCTTCCGGACGAGGCGCGGTTCTGGTCTGCGCCGACGAGGAGCCCGCCGATAACGCCGCGCCCGCGAGGCCAATCGCAACCAGCCGCAGATGTTTCATTCTCATTTCATCGCCTCCTCAGCGGACCTGGGTGACGACGTCGACAAGGGCAGGCTCGCCGCGCTTCACCACCGCCACGGCTCGTGCGATCGCCGGCCCGAGATCCTTCGGATCGGTGATCGGCCCCTCGGCGTGCACGCCGAGACCCTGAGCGACCTTCGCGTAGTCGATGTTGGGATCGACGAGCGTGCTGCCGATCTGCCCGCGATCGATCCCGCGGTTGCGCCGGTTGCACATGCGCTGCACGTGCATGATCTCCATGTGGTACGACCGATTGTTGTTCATGATGCTCAAGAGCGGAATGCGGTGGTGAGCCGCGGTCCACAGGACGCCAGGCGCGTACATGAGATCGCCGTCCGTCTGAATGGCCACCGACAGTCGCCCGTGCCGCCGGTTGGCAAGCGCCGCACCAACTGAGGCGGGTGCGCCGTAGCCGATCCCGCCGCCACCGGCATCGCCGAGCCAGTGATACGGCTTGCTGAAATCCCACAGCCGCCTGGGCCAGCCGCCGCCGTCGCTGTAATAGCTCGAGACAAGCGACCAGTCTTCCTGCTTGATGTGCGCCCAGAGCTCGGCGCACAGGCGTGCGGTGCTGACGGGACTGGCCTCCCACGCATAGCTGGCCGCAAGCCGCGCACGATCGAACGCGGCGCGTTTCGCGTCCGCCAGCTTCGCGCCACGCTCTTGAAAGACGCGCCGGCGATCGCCCGTGACCAGCCGTCTCACCGCGTCGACGAGCGCCGGGAGTGTTGCTTCGCCGTCGGCGGCGATGGCGAGATCCACCTGGGCCTGGCGCCGGAAATCCTGGTAGTTCGATCTGATGTAGAGATCGCCGGTCGTGATGGTGACGAGTTTCGCGCCGGCTTTCGTCAGCGGACGGGTGGACCGGTGGAGCTGATCGCGCAACGAGTTGACGGTCCCCCAGAAGTCGGTGACTTCGAGGCCGACGATGACATCGGCGCTCGCGATGACGGCGTTCGCCCGTTCAGTCTGATTGAGCGGATGGCGCGAGGGGAAATTCATCCTCCCGCCCTTATCGATGACGGCCGCCTGCAGCGTTTCGGCGAGCTCCACGAGCAGCGGCATCCCGGCCGGTGTTCGAGCGAGTCGGTAGGCCATGAGAACGGGATTCTCTGCGGCCACCAGGAGACGTGCCAGCTCCGCGATCGCCGCAGAGTCCCCTTGTGGCGGCACCGGCATGGTGAGCTTTGGCACTGCAAGCTTTCCCTGGCCTTCGATCCCGTCCTCCTGAAGACCGCCGTCGAGGACCAGGACGACCGGCGCCATCGGCGGCGTCATGGCCACTTTGTACGCGCGCACCGCCGACTCGGCAAAGTGCGTGAGCGACCGTGGGGCGTCGTCCCATTTCGTGTAATCGCGAACCATGGCCGCGACGTCCTGGGCGGCATGGTACCAGTCCGCGCCACGGCGAATCGCCGCGTCGCCGTAATTGCCCAGCATGATGTACACGGGCACGCGGTCGCACCACGCGTTGTAGATGGCCATCGCGGCGTGCTGTAGGCCAACCGTGCCGTGCGCCATGACAGCCAGCGGCTTGCCTTCGACCTTGAAATAGCCATGGCCCATCGCTACCGCCGATTCCTCGTGACAGCACGTGAGAAGCTCAGGTTTCTGGTTGCCGCCGTAGTTGATGACCGATTCGTGGAGGCCGCGAAAACTCGACCCCGGGTTCGCGCAGATGTACTCGAACCCGAGCGACTTGACGACGTCCACCATGAAGTCGGATCCACTGCTGTCGGTCGTCAACGTCTCTTCGGCCGGCGCGGTCCCCTCGGCGGCCATCGTCATGACCGGTGGCGCGACCGGGCGTGAAGGTGGCGGTGCGGCCGGCTGCTGGGCGCCAACCAGTTCGGTCGGGGCCACGAGCGCAGCCGCACCCGCGAGTCCGCCGGTCCGGAGGAAACGGCGCCGCTCAATCGAGACGGGCGTCCGCTGCTTCGGTGGTTTCGGTCGTGCCATCGCGCTTACCTCTTCTCGCGGACGTGAATCTGTCGTCATGAGGATACAATGGACGACTCCTCACCGCACGCGGAAAGCCGGGGACCAGCGAACAATGACGCATCTCGCCGCCGCGCCGCGTGTTCTCGCGGCACTGATTCTAGGCGCCGCGCCGGCGGTCGCGCAACCCGCGTATCAGCACCTGCGGATCATCGCCCCCGCCGCACCGGGCGGCGGCTGGGATCAAACCGCCCGCGTCATGCAGCAGGTGCTGCAACGAGCCCGGCTCGTGCACACAGCCTCGGTTGAAAACATCTCAGGTGCGGCGGGAACGATCGGCCTCGCGCGGTTCATCGGCGCGGAGCGCGGCCAGGGCGATGTCGTGATGGTCTCGGGGCTGATCATGGTCAGCGCGATCGTTACAAATGGATCGCCGGTGACCTTGCGCGAGGTGACGCCCATCGCCCGACTGACGGGCGAGTACGAGGTGATCGTGGTTCCCGCGGCGTCACCGTTCCGATCGCTGCAGGACCTCATCCGGACGTTCAAGGAACGGCCCGAGTCGATCTCGTGGGGAGGCGGATCCGCGGGCGGCAGCGATCAAATCCTGGCCGGGCTTGTCGCTGACGCCGTAGGGGTGCCGCCAAGGCGCGTCAATTACATCGCCTTCTCGGGCGGAGGCGAAGCGATGTCTGCGATCCTCGGCGGGCAAGTGTCGGTCGGCATCAACGGGCTCGCGGAATTCGCGCCCCAGATCGAAGCAGGCACCGTGCGCGTGCTCGGGCTCTCGAGTGCCGAGCGTCTGCCAAGCCTGGAGGCACCGACGCTTCGGGAGCAGGGGGTCGATGTCGAATTCGAGAACTGGCGCTCGCTCGTCGCGCCGCCGGGGATCAGCCAAGGCGACCTCGCGCGTGTCGAGAACACGGCCGAAGCGATGGTGCGATCGGCGGAATGGCGCGAGGCCCTGGAGCGCTATCGCTGGATCGATCGGTACCTCGCTGGCGAAGAGTTCGATCGCTTCATGGAGGCCGAAGACGCGCGCGTGCGTTCGGTCCTGACCAAGCTCGGATTGGGGCCGGGCAACACCGCCCCGCTTGCCACCGCCCGCGCGTACCCGCTGTTGGTGCTGGCCGGCCTCCTGTTCTTCGGCGGCGCTGCGCTGCTGGCGGCCATTCGCACACGGGGTGCGTCGAATCGGCCCCCCTCGGGACCGGGATGGCGTCCCGCTGCGCTGATGGCGACCGGCGTCGCGCTCGACCTGGCGCTCATGGAGCGGGCGGGCTTCGTGATCACGTCCGCGGCCCTGTTCTGGTTGACGGCCCGGACATTCGACCAGCGGCATCCGGCGCGCGATGCGCTGTTCGCGGTCGGCGTCTCGACCGGCTCGTACCTGCTCTTCGTTCGCGTGTTGAACGTGACGCTGCCCGCGGGTCTGCTCGCGCGCTGGTTGTAGGCGCGGACGCGTCCGGGCTCTCGGGGATCACCATGGATATTCTGCAGGCGCTCGGCCAAGGGTTTGCGAGCGCAATCACGCTGCCGCATCTCGCGTGGGCGCTGGCCGGCGTGACGCTCGGCACGGCGGTGGGTGTCCTCCCCGGCATCGGACCGGCGCTGACCGTCGCGCTGCTGCTCCCCGTGACGTTCAACCTCGAGCCCACCAGCGCCTTCATCATGTTCGCCGGCATCTACTCCGGGGCGATGTACGGCGGCTCGACGACCAGCATCCTCCTGAACACACCCGGCGAGTCGGCATCCATCGTCACCGCGATCGATGGACACATGATGGCGCGTCAGGGACGAGGGGCTTCGGCCCTGACGACGGCGGCCATCGGGTCGTTCGTCGCGGGCACGCTGGCCACCCTCGCGCTGACCTTCTTCGCCCCGGTGCTGGCGTCCTTTGCGTTGCGCTTCGGGCCCGCCGAGTACTTCGCCCTGACGGTGCTCGCGTTCACCACCGTGTCGGTGCTGCTCGGCACGTCCGCCGTCCGGGGGTTGTTCAGTCTCTTTCTGGGCCTGGCGCTCGGATTGATTGGCATCGACCAGCTGACCGGCGAGGCGCGCTTGTCATTCGGCATTCCGCAACTGCTCGATGGCATCGATGTCGTCATCCTCGTCATCGGACTCTTTGCCGTGGGCGAGACCCTGTATCAGGCGTGGCGTCACGGCCGGGATGAAGTGGAGGTCGTGACGCTGCACGACTTCACGGGGATGAGCCGCGAGGATTGGAAGCGATCGTGGAAGCCGTGGCTGCGCGGCACGGCGATCGGCTTTCCGCTTGGTGTGCTGCCGTGCGGAGGCGCGGTGATCCCGACGTTCCTCTCGTATATGGTCGAGAAGCGACTGAGCGACCATCCAGAGCAGTTCGGGCACGGCGCGATCGAAGGCGTGGCCGGCCCGGAAGCCGCCAACAACGCGGCCGCGGCGGGCGTTCTCGTTCCGCTGCTGACGCTGGGGCTCCCGTCGTCGGCCACGGCGGCGATCATGCTCGCCGCCTTCCAGCAGTACGGACTTCAACCGGGGCCGCTGCTGTTTTCCTCGCGTCCCGATCTCGTCTGGACCTTGATCGCCAGCCTCTACATCGGCAACGCGATGCTGCTGGTCCTGAACCTGCCGCTCGCCGGCGTGTGGGCGCGGGTCATGCTGGTGCCGCGACGGCTGCTCTTTGGCGTGATCATGGTCCTGGCGTCGCTCGGGGCCTACAGTCTCAACCGATCGGTGCTCGATCTCGTTCTGCTGTACGTCGTCGGTGCGGTCGGATGCGCGATGCGCGTGCGCGATATTCCGCTCGTGCCGGCGGTGATCGGTCTCATTCTCGGCCCACTGTCCGAGCAGCAGTTCCGCCGCGCCGTGGCCATCAGCGAAGGAGACGTCTCGGTGTTTCTGACGCGCCCAATCAGCGCCGCATTGCTGTTCCTGGCGCTGACCGTCCTGGTGGCGCCACGCCTGCTCGAACGATTGATCCGCCGGCGTACGCAAGCCGGATGACGCATATAATTGATGCGATGCCTCTTGTCGGCGACGAGCAGGAGCTCTACGACGTCGCGGTGCTCGGCGGCGGCAACGCAGGGTTGTGCGCGGCTCCCGCCGCGCGCGAAGCAGGGGCCAGCGTCGTGGTACTGGAAAGCGCGCCGCGTCATTATCGCGGAGGCAACAGCCGCCACACGCGCAACCTCCGGTGCATGCATGCCGGACCCAGCCAGCTCTTGACCGAATCGTACGCGGAAGACGAATTCCTGTCGGACCTGCTGCGGGTGACCGGAAACAATACCGACGAAGGGCTGGCGCGTCTCGTCATTCGCGGGTCCGCAGGTTGTCCGGAGTGGATGCGGCGATTTGGCGTCCGCTTTCAATCCTCCCTGCGCGGCACGCTGCATCTGGACCGCACGAATGCGTTCTTCCTGGGCGGCGGCAAGGCGCTCATGAACAGCTACTACGCCGCGGCCGAGCGCCTCGGAATTCGGGTGATGTACGACACGGAGGTTGTCGGACTCGATGTGCTTGATGGCCGCTTCCGCGGCGCCACGGCGCTCGCCGGTGGCCGCTCCCTGGCCATTCGCGCCAAGGCCGCAGTGATCGCCGCCGGCGGCTTCGAGTCCAATCTCGACTGGCTGCGCGAGGTCTGGGGTGAGGCAGCTGACAACTTCATCATCCGCGGAACGCCGTACAACACGGGCACGCTTCTCAGACTGATGCTCGATGCAGGTGCGCAATCGGTCGGCAATGAGCGTGACTGCCACGCAATCGCCGTCGATGCACGCGCGCCAAAGTTCGACGGCGGCATTGTCACGCGGCTCGACTGCGTGTCGCTCGGTATCGTCGTCAACAAACATGGCGAGCGCTTCTACGATGAGGGCGAGGACTTCTGGCCGAAGCGCTACGCCATCTGGGGAAGCCTGGTCGCCAGACAGCCGGATCAGATTGCGTTCTCGATCGTCGATGCCAAGACCGCCGACAAGTTCATGCCGTCGGTGTTTCCGCCAATGGCGGCGAACTCCATCCGCGGCCTCGCTCTGCTGCTGAACCTGCTGCCGGACACCCTCGACGCGACCGTCGCCGCGTTCAACGCCGCGGTGCGCCCGGGACGGTTCGATCACGCCGTCCTCGATGATTGCCGAACCGACGGCCTGACCCCTGAGAAGACCCATTGGGCGCAGCGCATCGACTCGCCGCCGTTCTGGGGATATCCCCTCCGCCCTGGAATTACGTTCACGTACCTCGGGCTGAAGGTCGATGAGCGCGCGCAGGTGCTGATGCGCGGCGGAGAGCCCGCCCGGAACATCTACGCGGCCGGCGAGGTGATGGCGGGAAATATCCTCCGCAAGGGGTACATCGCCGGGGTCGGCATGACCATCGGCACGGTGTTCGGCCGGCTCGCCGGTGAGGAGGCGGCGCGGCATGCCAGCCGATGAGCTGATCCGGCACGGCCAGCACGTGATGACCGTCTGCAATGCCTGTCGGTACTGCGAGCAGTACTGCCCCGTGTTTCCGGCGATGGAGCAGCGTCTGACATTCGCGACGGCTGATCTCACGTACCTCGCGAACCTGTGCCACAACTGTGGTGAATGTCTCTACGCGTGCCAGTACGCCCCTCCCCACGAGTTCGGCATCGATGTGCCGAGGACGCTGGCGAAGATTCGCGCCCGCTCGTACGAGGACTACGGCTGGCCACCGTTCCTCGCGGTCGCGTTCCGGCGCCACAATCTGCTCACGGGCACGGGCCTGGCTGCCGGACTGATCGCGCTGATGTTCGCGGCCACTCTCGTCGGGAACGGGGGGACGCTGCCGCGGCCCGCCGGCGACAGCGACTTCTACGCCGTCGTGCCCCACGACGTCATGGTTGTGCTTTTCGGGGGCGTCTTTCTGTTCGCCCTCACGGCGCTCTGGATAGGGGCGGTACGATTCTGGCGCGACCTGGACATGGAGGGTGTCGCTACGCTGGCTCGAGACTTCCGTGCACTCGGCCGCGCGCTCCGGGACGCGCTGACGCTTCGGCACCTGCATGGCAGCGGAGCGGACTGCACATCGGCGGAAGAGACACGCACCCCGTGGCGGCGGTGGTTCCACCACTGCACGTTTTACGGCTTTCTGTCCTGTTTCGCCTCGACGTCCGTGGCGGCGATCTATCACACCGTGTTCGGCTGGCAGGCGCCGTATGCGTACACCAGCCTGCCGGTTCTCCTCGGAACCGCCGGCGGTGCAGGGTTGCTGGTGGGGTTGGCCGGACTGCTGATGGAGCGACGCCGGCGTGACCCGGCGCTGGGCGATCCCGCTCAGGACGGGCTGGACCAGTCATTCATCGCGCTGCTGTTCCTCGCCGCTCTCACCGGGCTGCTGCTGCTGGTGCTTCGCGAGCGGGCCGTCATGAGCGCGCTGCTCATCGTGCATCTGGGCGTGGTGCTCGCGCTCTTTCTCACCCTGCCGTACGGCAAGTTCGTTCACGGCATCTATCGAACGGCGGCGCTCGTCAAGTATGCCAGGGAGAGTTTGCGCGTCTGAGAGGATGGGATCGTCATGAACAGCCTGCGGCTGAGGACCAGAGTGGCGTTCGCCGCGAGCCTCGTGCTCTTTGCCGGTGCCGCGTACGGACAGGACGTCAAGGTCATGATCTCCGGCGGATTCACGGCGGCGTATCTTGACGTCGTTCCCGAGTTCGAACGCGCGACCGGGAACAAGCTCGTGACCTCATTCGGGGCGTCGATGGGAAATGCCCCGGACTCCATTCCGGTTCGGCTTCAGCGGGGCGAGCCAGCGGACGTCGTGATCCTGGCCGGATCGGCCCTGGACGATCTGATCGCGCAGGGCAGGGTGCTCGCCGGCAGCCGCGTCGACCTCGCGCGATCCGCCATCGGCATGGTGGTTCGCGCGGGCGCGCGCAAACCGGACATCAGCTCCGTCGAGGCGCTGACACGCACGCTGCTGCAGGCACAATCGATCGCGTATTCCGCGAGCGCCAGCGGCCTCTACTTGTCGACAGAGCTGTTTCCGCGCCTTGGCATCGCGGACCAGATCAAGGCGAAGAGCCGGAGAATCGAAAGCGAGCGAGTCGGCGTCGTCGTCGCGCGCGGGGGGGCCGAGCTGGGGTTTCAGCAGATCAGCGAGCTGCTTCGCGTGCCCGGGACGGATTACGTCGGGCCGCTGCCGTCCGCCGTTCAGAAGATCACGGTGTACTCCGCCGGCATCGGCGCCGGCGCCGGGGAGCCGGCGGCGGCCAGAGCGCTGATCAAGTTCCTGGCGTCGCCGGCCGCGGCCGCCGCCGTTGCAAAGAGTGGCCTGGACGTGATTCACTGACCCGTCGAGGATGTGTGCGCGCCGAAGGGAGTCTTCATGGACATGGACGACGGACAATCGCCCCGGGGGCCGCTTACGTGGCGTCCCGATATCAAGGATTTCGGTCGGATGCAGAAGCCCACA
>MELE01000124.1:0-38298 GCA_001768615.1 Acidobacteria bacterium RIFCSPLOWO2_12_FULL_67_14b
TCCGAAATCCAGCGGCAGGCCATCGGCCACAGTGACGGATGCGACACCGCCCGCCTTTTCGAGATTGTCGCGAACGCTTCGGATTCGGAACTGAACACTCTCATCCGCGACACCCTCGAACTTCAACGGCGCTGCGTACAACAGATCGGATTCGAATCCGAGGTTGGATGTTGCAGTGGCGCGGAATCGGTCGAGCGACATGCCACTCATGACGATCAAGGGCACCGCGACCGCGACCTGCAAAGCGGCCGTCACGCGATGAACGCGGCCCGCCGCGAACCCGCCGACGCCGGCATCATCCTTCAGGGAGGAGATGATCACGGGACGACTGAAACGCGCAGCCGGCAACAATCCGAAGAGCAGGCTGGTCACAAGACACAGCCCGATACAAATCGTGATCATCGACAGATCGATTCTCAACGCTTCCTGGAACTGAACCGGAAAGGGTCTCCCCACCAACCAGGAGATCATCGAGGGCAAATTGAAGAGCACAACCGAGCCCAGCGCCCCTCCCAGGCCCGCCAGGATGATCGCTTCGGACAACAGATGCTGCACCAGCCGTCTCCGGCTCGCGCCGATCGCCTGGCGTATGGACAGCTCCCGCTCACGCATGGCGCTACGAACCTGCATCATGCCGGAGATATTCAGGCACACGACCACCAGCACCGTTCCGGTCAGGGTGAGCGCTATCGTCTGAAGCGCCAGGAACTGAGAGCGACCGAGACTACCGCTCGGGTGATACGGCACGACGATGCCGGCCTTGAACTCGTTCGTCGCCGGAAATTGTTTGGCCAACCGCGATGTGACGGCAGAAACGGCCGCGCTCGCCTGTGCAAGGCCGACAGCGGGCGACAGGCGGCCGATGGTGAATATCCACTCGTGGCCGCGGTCGGCACGAACCTCGTTCTCAGCGTTCCGGTCACGGAGAAGCGGATGCCGTTCGAGCGGAACAAAGAGTTCTTTTCCATGAAGAAAAAGATGACCATCAAACTGATCCGGCGCGATGCCGACCACGACATGCGGGATGTCATCCAACGTCAGCGTTTTCCCGACGATGTCCGGATCGGAGCCCAGCTGGTTCTGCCAGAAGTTGTATCCGAGAATCACGACGGGTTCAGCCTTCAACGGCTCATCCATCGATTGGTCGAATCCCGGTCCACGCGCCAGCGCGACACCGACCGTTTTGAAGTAGTTCGCGGAGACAAACATTGTTGCGACGGACTTTGTCTCGACCCCTGCAGGAGTCTGGTTCGCGGTTTTGCTCGGTCCGCCGGTCCACCCGGCGATATCAATCCCGGGATCGGCCGTGCGCAGGTCCATGACGTCCGGGTAGGACCACGCGTCGGTGGCCCGGCGCGGGCCGAGTGGCGTCGTGACGACTTCGACCAGGCCCTCCGTTTTCACGCCAGGAGGAGGCGTCCTCGTGATTCGTGAGACGTACGGAACCGCGATGACCGGCACCATGCCGATTCCCAGCGACACGACGCAGACGAGCGTGAATGCTCGAGCCTTCGCCAGCGACCGGCCGGCATAAACCAGATCACGCCAGATGCCCTCGAACATTCCCCGATTCAATCACGGTCTTCTTTGTAATGCAAAGTTATTTGAAAGAAGATTTGCTCTTTCACATGTGCCGGGCGCGGTGTGCCGGTAGGTGTGCCACTTTCCCTCGCAGAACCGTGTCGGGCGGTGTCGTTCGGCGACGGTCCGTGACAGAGGATCGCGCAAATTCCTCAGCAAACTCGCAGATCGCGGCGTGAATCCGATTCAGCGCTTGCGCCTGGCACGCCGGAGGCCAGAGCGCGATTCCCCGGCGCGTCGATTCTGGATCACGCTATTGCTGGAAGGATTCGGTGCGTCGCACCAGACAGGATGCACGGCGCGTGAAGTTCGTGCAGACTGTGCCGGTCTGTGTGCCAAGCCACGCACGTTGATTGACGAGCGTTGGATTCTTGCAGACGTTGATTTGGATTCCTGATCCGTCGATAATAGAAGCATGAAGACCACTGTCGATATTCCCGAGAACGAGCTGAAGGACGCGATGCGTTTCACCAAGGCCAGGACCAAACGCGAGGCGGTCGTCAAGGTCCTCGAGGAGTTCAATCGCCGCCGGCGCATGGCGGAGTTGGTCAAGTACTCCGGCAGCTTCAGCGACCGGTTCCCGACCAACGAGGAAATCGAGGCAGTCGACGCGGCGCGCGATGGGGCACTCAATGGCCGTTCTCGTCGATAGCTCGCTGTGGGTCCATCAGCTGCGAAAGCGTGGCGAGCCGGCGAAGCGGGATCGCGTGAACGCGCTGCTCGAGAACGGCGCGGCCGCATGGTGTCCAGCCGTGCGGCTCGAGCTGTGGCGCGGGGTTACCAACGATGTCGAACGGAAGACGCTTCGCCGCTACGAGGCCCTGCTTCCCGATTACGAGATCTCTGCCGAGGTCTGGGAGCGGGCGATCGGACTCGCCGATCGCGGGCGGGCGGCCGGTGTGACTGTTCCCCTCGCAGACCTGCTCATCTTCGCGTGCGCGAAGACACACGGGCTCGAGATCGCGCATGATGACGCGCATTTCGACGAGTTGACGAAACTGGAGGCGTGATGGCGCTGACCGCACCTCTTCCCCTCGCGTTCGGCCGCTTCAAACGGCTGCCGCAACGAACGGGCGAAGTGTGGCAAGGGCGGCTCGTCCGACTCCCGGCGTGGATCGACCACCCGACCGACGCTGAGGGAGAGCCATCTCGGCCGCTTGGCGCGCTGTGGGTGAGTCTGCGAACGGGCCTGATTCACCTGGCGCTTGCACCAGAGGGGAGTCCTGCGTCGCCGGAGTTCGCACTGACGGCGTTGCTCGAGTTCGGCTTGAAGTGGTCGAAGGGACTCGAGGGGCGACCGGCTCGTGTCGAAGTGCAGGATGCCGCGCTTCGAGATGCGCTTGCCGATCCGCTGGCCCAATTATCCACATCGGTCGTGGTAGTCGACGACATGCCGGCTGTGCGCGAGGTCTTGAGCAATCTCGAGTCAGAAGCGACCGGCGGTCGACGGTTCCCGGGAGCGCTCGAGTCTGCCGGCGTTACCCCCGACCGACTGCGGGCGTTCGCGAACGCCGCGGCGGCGTTCTACACGGTGCGCGTGTGGGAACGTCTGGCGAACGAGGATCTCGTCGTTGTCGAGAGTGACGGCATGCCGAAAACCATGCGGCAGGTGTCTGTGCTTGGTCAAGGTGGGCAGCAGTTCGGCATCGCGTTCTTCGATTCGCGCGACGCGTTCGAGCGCGTGCTCGACATGGCGGACGCCGGCCGATCCGCGACGCGCGCTCACGGCGTCACGTTTGGCCCGATCGATGAGCTGCCGTTCGCCGATGCGGATGCGTGGTTGGATCATGCGCTGCCGGTTGCCGGCCCGCGCGCCTATCCGCTTGCCGCCGACCTGGGCCGAGACGGATCGGTGCGCCGCCCCGATGCGCGGGAGCTCACCTGTGCCGAGGCGCTGCTGCGGGCGCTCGCTGAGACGACCGAAGACGAGCTCGATGCGGGCCGCTGGCGGAAACGGGCGAACACGTTCGACGGACCGGTCGATCTGACCCTGACGCTCCCGTTCCTGCTCGAAGCGGAAGCGGGCCAGACCTCCGCGGTCGCGGATTCTGCGGCGATGCCGGTCGCTGCCGAACGCGGCAGTGTTCGCATCGCACGCATGATCGAGGGTCGGTCATTCGAGTCGTTGGACGACTTGAACGCGGAAGTGGAACGAGCCGGCCAGCGCGGCCTGTTCGACACGCCGGCCGAGGCCGAGACGGGGCGCGAGCTCACGGCCCTGGAGCGAGCGCAGGAACTGGCCTATGACGCGATGGAAGCCCAGAGTCGTCTCCAGATCAAACGCGCGCGACAGGCGCTCGCCATCTCGCCTGACTGCGCCGATGCGTGGGGGGTGCTCGCCGACGCGGCATCGACGCCGGAGGCCGCGCGCGAACGTTACGAGCTGGCTGTGGCGGCCGGTGTCCGTGCGATCGGGGCCGAACGGTTCGCGGAGCTGACCGGCGAGTTCTGGGGCCACCTCGACACCCGGCCCTACATGCGGGCGCGCCTTGGGCTCGCACAGACGCTTCGCAGTCTTGGTCGTGATGACGAGGCGCTCACGCATTATCGCGAGTTGCTCCGTCTCAATCCCAATGACAATCAGGGCGTCCGATATCTGCTCGTTGTTGCGCTGCTGGATCTCAATCGGAATGCCGAGGCCCAGGCCCTGCTCGACCAGTACCCCGACGACATCCAGGCGCTGTGGCCGTATGCGCGCCTGCTCGTGCGGTTTCGCATGGGCGGCGCGACTGCGCGCACGCGCGCGGCGCTCGGCGACGCCGTCAAGACCAACCCGCATGTGATCAAGTACCTGTTGGATCTGGATTCCATACCGTTCGATCGGCCTCCGCATTTCACGCTTGGAAGCAAGGACGAAGCCGCGTACGTTGCGGACGAGCTCGGCGATGCGTGCGAAGCGACGGCGGGACTGGAGTCATGGTTGCGATCGCAGGCGATCGCTCGTCGGGCCCGTTCGCGGACTTCGAAGCGCCCCAACCGTCGCTCAGGGCGCAACTCGTAGTCGGCCACGCTCAGCGGCGCGAAGATTCGTCAACACCGCCCTCTGATCAATCGTGACCGCGTGCTCATTGGTGAGCCAACCCTTCCCTTACTTCGCCCGGGTTTCACGAAAGACCAGGCGTCTTGACCGTGAGTTTGACCGCGCGGTAAGGTCGATTTGCCGGATCCGGCCGGACGGCTGAAGTGGATTCCCCATGCTGATCAGCTGGCGCTGAGGGTTTTCACGATCACCCCATCGCGCTCTCACTTCCCACACTGGGGTTGCTCGACCGTGGCGGCATCGATCCGCAGGCCAGACACACGCAGCGCAAGCAGGCGGCGATCGCCGTTGCCCAGCGTAGCGTCCGGCACAAACCCGCGGTCGGTCTCGATCGTCAGCAGCCCATCGGATCGATCGAGCGCGCCGGTCGGTACCTGCGCGCGAAGCGCGAAGTCCCGAGAGACCGTAACCCGACCGAAGACCTGGTTCCCAGCCCGGACGGTCATGGTCACGGCGCCCCCGAGCTGGCCCGCCGGCGCCTGGCCCGTCACGCACACCGCGAGATCGTGGCCGCCGTGGTGAATACGCAATACCGCCTTTGGCGATGCCCACCGCCACAGGCGCAGTGCATCGGGGTCGTACTCCTGTTCGTACCAGCCGTCGCCGAAGCCGAAGACAACGCGATCAGCGGACTGCAGGTCGAACTGCTCAATCGACGTGCGGACGCGCGCACCGCTCCCGTCCGCGGCGGCGCTGCGAATCTGAAGCCGCGAGTACCGTTCCCCGGTTTGAGGGGATCGCAGCGCGCCTGCAGGAAGCTGCAACGTTCGGAGAAAGAAACCCGGATCCGAACCGACGACCCAGGACTCAATCGGGCGGTCATCGATGGAGAGGTCGAAGCGCGCGGGCTGGCCGCCGGGGTCCAGGTGCCGACCCCCAACCATCACGACCGCAGCGTCGGGGCGCCGCCTTACATACGCGATAATCGGCGCGCGATCCGGCCCACGCGCGTCTTCTGACGCGACGCCGGCCGTCTCGGGCATGAGTGCCCACCCGTCCGCCGCGAACCAGCCTGGTGAATCGATCTCATACCAGTCGACACCCGATGGCCGCACTCCACTCATGAAGAAGCGACGATCGAAGGGCAGCCGGTAGGAACCCACCAGCCGGCGGCTGGTCGGATCGATCAGGGTCAGATCGGTCCGCTCCGGCTCTGCGAGGAACCAGACCGGCGCCTCGGCGCCGGTGTTCCAGTACTTCACCAACTCGAGCCACTCGTGCTTCGGCGGCGCCGGAATGGTCGGAGCGGGGAGATCCTCGAGGCGCAACACCCGCGACACCGCATGATGCATCGCCAGCACCGGCCGTCGTTCTGCCCGCAACAGCTGGTTGCGCATGGCGTCGACGGCCCGGAGCGACGGACTTCCCGTTTCCGCATAACTGGCGGCCGGCGGAATCGCTACATAGAGACACGCGACGGTCAACGCGGCCGCAAACCCCATGGTCATCCGGCTCGAGATCGCCTCGAGACCACGAACGGAAAGGTAGGCGAGCGCCGGCAGCACCGGCAGCACGTATCGCAGGAATGCCGCGTCCTGAAACATCAAGTGATAGATGACGTAGGGTCCGAAGCTGAGCGCAAGCAGGCCGAACGCCAACCGCGCCGTCATGATCATTCGGATACAACCGATGGCGGCCAGACTGACGATGAGAACTGCGAGGTACTTGTCGGCCCAAGGGTACGCGACCATCCGAACGAGCGCGAGCGCCGCCGCCTTGAAGCCCGGTGCGGTGACCAGCATCGTCCCACTCGACAGATCGTCGCCCGCCTGCCCGGTGAGCGCCGCCACGTACCTCGTCGGGCCGCCACTCGCCACGACCAGCGGGATCGCCCATAGCAGGATTCCGGTGACGACGGCGGCGGCGACGTAGACCCACGATCGATCGCGTGCGCGCCGCGCGTGATCGATCGTCACGAACGCCAGGAGCGGCAGCGTCAGCCAGGTCGCCTGCGAACGGAAACCCATGGCGAGGCCCGCGACAAACGCGCCAAGGATTAGCCGGGTGCGGGCCCCAGGCATCGCCTCCCGGTTGCGGCGAAATGCCGTCATCGTGAGCGCCTGCGCGGCCAGAGCCGCCGAAAGTCCGGAAATATCGCTCATTGGGCGATTCGCGTTGAACCAGAAGAGCGGACAGGCAATGGTCAGCGCTGCGGCGGCGACGGCGCGCCGATCGTCGGGCTCGATGGCCCTGAAGAGCAGCCGGAGCGAGAACACGGCGATTGCCCCGAACACCGCGCTCCACATGGCGAGCGCGAACGTCTCACTCCGCATGAGCTCGGCGGCGGACCCGGCTGGGAATCGCTCCAGGACGGTACGGGTGGTCTTCCCGAGGGCGATGAACACCGGATAGCCGGGCGCATGAGGACGATGTTCGGCGACGTTGAAATCGCGAACGCCGAGCGCGAAGTTCACCGCATCGACGCCGGTGGGCGTCGGAGGTAGAAACGAGAGATGGGCGATGAGGAAGGCCGTGGCCAGCAGGACGGTCACAGTTCCTGGTGTGACCGCCCGGGCACAGAGCGCAGTCGTCCACCGATGCGCCTGATGATCCTGGGGGGAGGGCATTGGGCTGCCGTGAGGCCCTAGCGTTATATCGATGGCACCGACCCGCTGTCAACCTGCCCGGTCAGAACGAACGGAACAGGACTTTCGCCGCGAGCAGGCCCAGCCCGGTGAGCAGGCCCGCCATCGTGTGGTGCTCGCGGTTGCGGATGGCGCGCGCCCAGCTGAACGGCCGGTCCATCGGCGCCGCCCGCTTCTCCGCATAGGCATCGTAGGCGTCGCCGAATTTTTCGCGCAGGTGGGCTTCCTCGCTTCGCATCGCGGCCGTGAGCGTCGACACAAGGTAGGCGACAATCACGAGCGCGACCACGAGGTGGCGGGCCCCCGCCGCGAACCCGATCCCGATGAGCGACGAGCCGAGATAGAGCGGGTGCCGCGTGTACCGGTACGGACCGGAGCGCGTGACCTCCGTGCTCTTCTCGAGATGGCCGGACGCCCACAGCCGCAGCGACTCGCCGAGGACGGCGACCGGCGCGCCGATGGCCAGCGACGCCCACGTGGGCGTGGCCAGCCAGACGACCAGCGCGGCGAACACGAATCCGAGGAAGACGCGCCAGCGGGCGAGCAGGCGCGTCATCATGCGCGCCTGGCCTTGGCCAGTCGCCGCTCGGCGGCATCGATCACCTCGCCGATGGCGATGTCGTCGATGCAGGGCGCTCCACGGAGGCACTGGCGTTTGTGATGGCACACGCACGCGTTCGCCCGTGAAATCACCTCGTCGTCCGGATCCCAGGGGCCGTTGCGCTCGGGCCAGGTCGGGCCGTACAGCCCCACGATCGGGGCGCCCATGGCCGCGGCAATGTGCAAGGGGCCGGTGTCGCCGGACACCACCAGTGCGGCGTCGCGCATCAGCACCGCCAGGTCGGCGATTGAGGTGGGCGGTGCCGGCTGGGCGGCGCCGCTCGACTCGCGGCACACCGCGGCGGCAAGCTCGCGCTCCGACGGTCCCCACGTGACGAGCGAGCGAAGGCCCTGTCGTTCGAGCAACGCCACGGCCAGCGCGCCGAAGCGATCGGCCGGCCAGCGCTTGTTGGGCCAGGCGGCGCCGGGGTTGAGCACGACGTAGCGGCGCACGCCGCCCGCGGCGGCCATGGCATCGGTGGCCGAGGCGCCCGCGATCGGGTTGAGCGGCAGATCGATCGCTGTGGAGTCAGTCCGGCTGACCGCCTTCGCCAAGGCTCCGGCGCTCAAGACGCCGGACTCGACCTGCAGAGCTTTCAGGATCGACAGGTTCTTCTGGATCACGTGCGGCGCCTCCTGCGGCACCACGGTCTCGGTGTAGAGCAGCGCGGCGTAAGGCTCGCGCAGGTGGGCGCGGTCGAAACCGATCACGCGCCGGGCCCCGGAAAGCCGCGCCCACACCGCCGACTTGATCAGGCCCTGGAGATCGAGCGCGGCGTCGTAGCGCTGCGACCGCAAGTGCACCGCAGCCCTGGCCAACCCGAGCGCGCCGGCAAACGAGATCGAGTCTGCCGTCTCGCGGCCGGTGCGGCCGCGCACGATCACGCGGCGATGAAGGCCGGCGGCGAGGGACAGGATCGGCGCATACGCCTCCTCGACCAACCAGTCGACCTGGGCGGCCGGCCATTGCCGGAGTAGCGCCGACAGCACCGGCATCGCGTGGACGATGTCGCCCAGGGCGCTCAAGCGGACGATCAGGATGCGATTCAAGTCAGCCTTCAGCCTTCAGCCTTCGGCCTTCAGGCGAAGGTGGTTCAACAGGTCGGTCGTGGAGTGGTCCTTCGGGTCGCCGACGATCGCGATTCGGCCGCCGTAGGCCCGCACCGTGTCACGCTCGGGCACGGTGTCGGCCGTGTAGTCGGTCCCCTTGCAGTGCACGTCGGGGCGGAGCGCTTCGATCAGGGGCGTCACGGTCGGTTCGGGAAAGATCACGACGTAGTCGACGGCGCGCAGCGCGGCGACCAGCTCCGCGCGATCGGCTTCGGGGAGCACGGGGCGGTTGGCGCCCTTCAGGCCGCGCACGGATTCGTCGTTGTTCACCGCGACGATCAGCCGATCGGCCTCGCGCCTGGCGGCGTCGAGGTAGCGGATGTGTCCGACGTGCAGGAGGTCGAAGGCGCCGTTGGCCAGCGCGTGCGTCAGGCCGTGCGCGCGGTCCTGGCGCACGCGCTCGACGAGCTCGGCGCGGCCCAGCACCTCACCCATCGCGGCGGACCGCGCGGCCCAGCTCCGCCGCCGACACGGTGGCGGTGCCGCGCTTCATCACCACCAGCCCGCCGGCGTAGTTGGCCAGCCGGGCGGCCTCTTCGAACGAGCCGCCCGCGGCCAGCGCGAGGGTCATCGTCGCCATCACGGTGTCGCCGGCGCCGGTCACGTCCGCGATCTGATCGGATCCGAAAATGGGGATGTGCACGGTGGGCCGGCCGGGCTCGAAGAGCGCCATGCCCCGGCTGCCACGTGTGATCAGGACGGAGCGCATGCGGGTGCGCTTCAGCAGGGCGCGCCCCGCGCGCTCGAGCACGGCGGGCTGGTCGTCGATGGTGACGCCCAGCACCTGCTCGACTTCCGATTCGTTCGGCGTGCACGCGGTCAAGCCGCGATAGCGCGTGAGCGCATAGCGCGAGTCGATCAGGATCGGGATCGAGCGGCCGCGCGCGAGCGTTGCCACGAACTTCGGTGTGACCAGGCCCGATCCGTAGTCGGAGACGAGGATCGCATCCGCCCCCTTCGCCGCCTTCAGCGCCGCGCGCTCCGCCAGCGCACGGTGGGCCTCCGCCACCGGTTCGGCCGTAAACCGATCGATGCGGACCACCTGCTGCTTCGCCGAGTGGATGCCGCCGGCGAGAATCCGCGTCTTGACCGGGGTGCGGTAGCCGCCCGGCCGCAACACGCCGCTGCGATCGACGCCGCGGGCGAGCGTCTCGAACAGGCGGCGGCCCGCCTCGTCGCGGCCCGCCAGCGAGACCAGCTGCACGGCGCCGCCGAGGCTCGCCACGTTGTTGGCGGCGTTGCCGGCGCCGCCGGGCACGATCTGCGTCTGCGCGTACTCGAGGATCAACACGGGCGCCTCGCGCGAGACGCGGGCGACGCGGCCGTAGACGTACTCGTCGGCAATCAGATCGCCGAACACGACCACGCGCTTGCCGCGGCACGCGGCGATGAGGTTGGCAAGGCGATCGGTCATCTGTAGGGCGCCCCTTTATGGGGCGCCAAAATCGTTATGGGGCGCCAAAATCACGGACACGGCGTGGATGAGATTGTCGCACACCGCATCCACCTGCTGCCCCGGCGGGCGGGCCTGCTCCTGCTGCGCGCCCCACCCGGTGCGGACGAGAATGGTCTTCGCCCCCACGGCCTGCCCCAGCCGGACGTCCAGCCACTTGTCGCCAATCACCCACGACCGGGCCGGATCGATCCCGAGGTCGGCGATGGCGTCTTCGATCATTCCCGGCGAAGGCTTCCGGCACCGGCACTCGATGGCCAGGGCGGGCACCGACCCGTCGGGGTGATGCGGGCAGAAATACAACGCGTCCAGATCGGCGCCCCCGGCCTGCAGGCGGCGCCGCATTTCGGCGTGCGCGATCTCGACAAACCCGGGGTCGATCATGCCGCGGGCGATGCCCGCCTGGTTGGTCACGACCACCAGCGCGAAGCCGGCGCGCTTCAGCAGCCGCAACGCATCGCCGGTCCACGGGAAGAGCTGCAGCTGATCGAGCGTGTGCAGGTAGCCGACGTCGACGTTGAGCGTGCCGTCGCGGTCCAGGAAAATTGCGCGTTTCATTTGGCCATTCGTCATTTGTTATTCGTTATTCCGCCGAGGGCCGCCTCGGCGGTGATGCCGCGCATGCACCGATGATCGATCGGGCACTCGCGCAGCATGCAGGGGCGGCAGAACACGGGATGGGTCAGGATGGCGGCCGCGGGGGCCCCGGCGCCGGCCGCGAGCGGCGCAGTACGAGCTTCGCTCGTCGCGCCGAAGATGGCCACCACCTTCGCCCCCACGGCGGCGGCCAGGTGCATCGCGCCGGAATCGTTCGAGACGACCGCATGCGACAGCGACAGCACGCCCGCCAGCGACGCCAGGTCGGTCTGGCCGCTCAGGTCGATCGCGCGATTGAGGCGCGTGCCGCCCGGCGGCACCCGCGCGCAGATGTCGGCGCACGTCGCGCGATCGGCGGCCGATCCCACCAGCAGGACGCTCCAGCCGCGCTCGCGGATGATGAGGCCCGCCAGCTCGGCAAAGCGTTCGGGCAGCCACTGCTTCGCGCGTCCGTAGGCCGCGCCGGGGGCAAAGACCACGAACGGCTCGTCGGGGTCGGATCCGACCTCGCGCAACAGGTCGCGCGCGCGAGCGGCGTCGGTGCGGACCCGCGCATGGAGCGGTCCGGCCGGAATGTCCATCGCGCGCGTCAGCGCCTGGTAGTACCCGGCCTGGTGCAGCGGCTCGCGCGGTGCCGGCACGGCACGCGTCAACAGGCGGCCGCGCCAATCCGTGGCGAAGCCCCATCGCTCGGGGATGCCGGCGCGCCGGGCGGCGAGCGCCGTCGCGAACGAATTCGGCAGCAGCAACGCCGTGTCGAACGATCCGGAGGCCAGAGTGGCCGCATCGGCGGTCCACGTCGTCACCCCCCGGACACCACCACGCCCCGGCAGCGTGACGACGGCGTCGATGCCCTCGACCATCGTGAAGAGCGGCGCCACCGAGCCGCGTGCCGCCACCGCCAGGTGCGCGCCGGCAAAGTGCCGGCGCGCGTCGGCCACGGCCGGCAACGCCATCACGGCATCGCCCAGCCAATTGGGCGCCACGATCACAATCCGCTCAGTCGCCATTTGTTATTCGTTATTCGTTTATTCGTTATTCTTCGCCCTCGGGAACATGCCTGCTGTTTCGGGTATCGGCGAGTCGCGCCACCGCCGGTGCATCCACAGCCAGAGCTCCGGGTGCTTGCGCACGTGCATCTCGAGCACGTCGGTGCAGCGCTGCGTGAACTCGCGAATCGCCTCGGGCGTGTCTTGCGCGGGTGGCTCGACCGGCGCCTCGTAGATGAACCGATACCGCCCGCCAGGCAGGGGCAGCGCGAACACCGGGATCACGACCGCGCCCGTGCGAAGCGCGATGGCGGCCAGCGTCGAGGTGGTCGCGGCCGGCCGCCGGAAGAAGTTCACCCAGATCGCGTCGGGGCTGTGCATGTGCTGATCGATGAGCAGCGCCACGCCTTCTCCCGCCGCCAGCAGTTTGAGCACGCGGCGGACCGCGCCCTGCCGGTAGATCACGGTGTTGCCGGTCTTGGTGCGGATCCGCTCGAGCAGGTCGTTGAGCGGCGCGTTGTCGAGCGCCCGGGCCAGCACCCCGATCGGCCGCAGCTTGACGCCGTGCGCGAGCGCCTGCAGCTCCCAGAAGCCGAAGTGTCCGGTGAAGAACAGCACCCCCTTGCCCTTCGCGTACGCGAGCCGCACGCCCTCGTCGCCTTCGTACTCGGCCCGCGCCAGCATCTGCTCCGGCGTAAGCGCGCTGAAGGTCAGCAGCTTGAGCAGCACCTGGCCGAAATGCGCGAACGTCGCGCGGGCGATGGCGCGGCGCTCGCCGGCCGGCCGCTTGGGAAAGCACTGCTCGAGGTTGGCCAGGGTGACGCGCCGGTGCGGACGATCGACCACGTAGAACATCAGGCCGAGCAGGCTCCCCCACGCGCGGACCAAGCCGTCGGGCATCCGGCAGGCCACGCCGCGGACCGCGACCACCGCCCAATACTCGATCAGGTCTCTCATGCCAGGACCGCCCGCACCGAATCCACCAGCACGTGCGGCGGATCGAACTGCACCGTCAGCGGCACCCGGAACAGTGGAAACGGCAACGATCCCAGCGCTTCGAAGCGCACGGCATCCTTGTCGGTGGTGACGACCGAGGGCGCGCCACACGCCTTCATCCGCCGATCGATGCGCTCGACGTCGGCCCGGCAATACCGGTGGTGATCGGGAAACGCGATCGCGTCCGCGAACGACCAGCCGGCGTCGCGAAGCGAATCGAAGAACCGTTCGGGATTCGCAATCCCCGCGACGGCGATCGGACTTCCTCCTGGAAGCTCGGCCTGCCCTGCCACCGCCACGGGCGCGCCGAGAACCCGCGTCGCACCACAGGACAAGGAGACACCGAGGGTCCAGGCCTCGGCGGCCGCCGCTCCCGCGGTGGCGCCCGACACGACCAGCACGTGGGCGCGCGACGCCGCATCCATCGGCTCCCGCAGGCGGCCGATGGGGATCACGCGGCCCTGCGGAATCTCCCCCAGCGTCGTCACCAGGATGTCGAGGTTCCGCGCCAGCTCGATGTGCTGAAACCCGTCGTCCAGCAGATGGACCGTGCATCCGAGCCGGCGCTCGGCCAGCGTGCCGGCCAGATGCCGATCGGCCGACACGCAGACGATGGCGCCGGGCACCTGGCGCGCGAGCATCAACGGCTCGTCGCCGGCCCGCTCGATCGGGGCCAGCACCCGGGTCCCGTCCGACACGACGACCACGCCTTCGGCGGCGTCGGCACGCGCGTAGCCTCGGCTCAGGATCGCCGGCCGCTCCCCGTGCGCGATCAGCCACTCGGCGATGGCCGCCACCACCGGCGACTTTCCGGTGCCGCCCATCGACAGGTTGCCGACGCTGATCACGGGGCGGGCGAGGCGCCGGCGGCCGGCCGGATGCCGCTCGGCCCAGCGCCGCCGCACGCGCATCACCTGGCCGTAGAGGGAATCAAGCAAGGGGTCTGAACGGGCGGACGTTGGCCGGATACGCGCGCGCCTCGTGTGGAAGCAGGGCCGCCAGCACGGACACACTCTTCTCTTTCGCGCCGCGATTGGCCTCGACCAGGGCGCGTGCCGCCGCGCCGAGGCGCGCCCGCCGCACCGGATCGCTCATCAACGAGATGAACGCTTCCTCGAGCTCCCGTTCGTTCTCGAGCTGCAGGCCGCCGCCGTTGGTCACGAACGTGTCGGCGATCTCGACGAAGTTCTCCATGTGCGGGCCGAACACGATGGGTTTGCCGAACACCGCGGGCTCGAGCACGTTGTGGCCGCCCGTGGCCACCAGGCTTCCGCCCACGAAGACCACCGTGGCCACCTGATAGAGCGTTGCCAGCTCGCCGATGGTGTCGAGCACGACGATGTCGACGCGGGGGTCGGCGTCGATGGCCAGGTCGCTGCGGCGGGCGACCTTCCAGCCCTCGGCGCGCGCGAGCTGTTCGGCCTCGCCGAACCGTTCGGGATTGCGCGGCGCCAGGATCAGCAGCGCGTTCGGCGTCGTCGAGCGCACGCGCCGGAACGCCCGGAGCACGGCGGCTTCCTCGCCCTTCATCGTGCTGCCGGCGAGGATCACCGGCCGCGAGGGCGGCAGCCGGAAATACCGCAGCACGCGATCGCGGGCGCGCGCTTGCGGCGCCGTCGACGGCAGGTCGAGCGAGTCGAACTTGAGGCTGCCGGTCACGACCACGCGCCCGGGGTCGGCGCCAAGCTCGATGAAGCGGCGCGCCGACTCTTCGCTCTGCACGCAGAACTTGTCGATGTCGTCGAGCACGCGGCGCATCATCGGCCGCACCATCCGGTAGCGCGGAAACGACTTCGGCGAGAGGCGCCCGTTCACGACCGCGGTCTTGACGCCGCGCCGCCGGCATTCGCGCAACAGGTTCGGCCAGATTTCCGTTTCCATCATCACGAACAGGCGCGGGCGCACGAGGTCGAGCGTGCGGCGGACGAAGATGCCGAGGTCGAACGGGAAATAGAACACGGCGTCGACGTCCGGCACGCTGCGGCGCGCGAGCTGCTGCCCCGCCAGCGTCGTGGTGGACAGGAAGATCCGCAGATCCGGATATTTCCGCTTGAGGTCGCTGATGAGCGGCCGCGCCGTCAGCACCTCGCCGACCGACACGGCGTGGATCCAGATGGACCGGTCGGCGTCGATGTTGAACGACACCGGCAGGTAGCCCATCCGCTGTCCCAAGCTGCCGACATACTTCTTGTAGCGCAGCGCCTGGTAGACGAACCACGGCGAGGCGATCACCGCAACCGCCAGCACGAGGATGCTGTAAAGGCTATACATTAAAGGACTTAGGAATGATTGTAGCGACAAACCTTTAGGTTTGTCGATCCGAGTTGTACAATTTCATGTTTTCCTGTCTCCAGCGAGGACGTAATTCATGGCCATCAAGGTAGGGATCAACGGGTTCGGCCGCATCGGGCGCAACATCATGCGGGCGGCCCTCGCGCACACCGACGTCGACATTGTCGCGGTCAACGACATCACCGATGCGGCGACGCTGGCACACCTGTTGAAGTACGACTCGGTGCTCGGCAACCTCACCGTGCCGGTGAGCGCCACCGCCGACACCATCAAGGTCGGCAGCGACCAGTTCAAGGTGCTCGCCACCAAGGACCCCGGCTCGCTGCCGTGGAAGGACCTGGGCGTCGACATCGTGTTCGAGTCGACGGGCAAGTTCACCAAGCGTGATGACGCCGCCAAGCACCTGGCCGCCGGCGCGCGCAAGGTCGTGATCACGGCGCCGGCCACCAATCCGGACGTCACCGTCGTGCTCGGCGTGAACGACGGCGCCTACGACCGGGCTACGCACCACATCATCTCGAACGCGTCATGCACGACGAACTGCCTGGCGCCGCTGGCGAAGGTGCTGCACGAATCGTTCGGCATCCGCAAGGGGTGGATGACGACGGTGCATGCCTACACCAACGATCAGAACCTGCTGGATCTGCCGCACAAGGACCTGCGGCGCGCGCGCGCGGCGGCGATGTCGATCATTCCGACGACGACGGGCGCGGCGAAGGCGGTGGGCGAGGTGCTGCCGGCGCTCAAGGGCAAGCTCGACGGCATCGCCATGCGCGTGCCGACACCCAACGTGTCGGTGGTCGACCTGGTGGCGATCCTCGACCGGAAGGTGACGGCCGACGAGGTCAACGCGGCGCTCGAGGCCGCGGCCGGCGGTCCGATGAAGGGCATCATCCAGTTCTGTACCGAACCGCTGGTCTCGATTGACTTCCGCGGCAACCCGCACTCGTCGATCGTCGACGCGGCCTACACGAAGGTGATGGACGGCGACTTCGTGAAAGTGCTGGCGTGGTACGACAACGAGTGGGGCTACTCGAACCGCTGCGTTGACCTGTTGAAGAAGTTGTAGGTGGGGACAAACCTTTAGGTTTGTCCGCTTCACATGGCCAAATACTCGATTCGTGACCTCGCGCTGGACGGCAAGCGCGTCTTCATCCGCGTGGACTTCAACGTCCCGATCAAGAACGGCGTGATCGGGGACGAGACCCGCATCACGTCGTCGCTGCCGACCATTCGCCATGCGCTCGCCCACGGCGCGACGGTGATCCTCGCGTCGCATCTCGGGCGGCCCAAGGGCAAGCCGGCGCCGGAATTCAGCCTGAAACCAGTCGCCACGCGGCTCGGGCAGTTGCTCGGTCGTCCGGTGGGCTTTGCCCGCGACTCGGTGGGCGCGCCCGCCGAGCAGGCCATCGCCGCGGTGGCAGCGAGGGCCGGCTCGAAGATCGTGCTGCTCGAAAACCTGCGGTTCCACGCCGGGGAAGAGAAGGACGACCCGGCGTTCGCCAAGGCGCTGGCGGCGCTGGCGGGACTCTACGTGAACGACGCCTTCGGTGCCGCGCATCGCGCGCACGCGTCGGTGCACGGCATCGTCAAGCATTTCAAATCGGCGGCGGCCGGACTGCTGATGGAGAAGGAGTTGACCTACCTGGGGTTGGCGCTCGGCCATCCCGACCGGCCGTTCGTGGCGGTGATCGGCGGCGCCAAGGTCTCCGACAAGATCGAGGTGATCGAGAGCATGCTCGGGCGGGTCGATCGCCTGCTGGTCGGCGGCGCGATGGCCTATACGTTCTTCAAGGCGCTGGGGATGCCGGTGGGCAGGTCCCTTGTCGAAGACGACAAGCTCGACGAAGCCAGGTCGGTGATGTCGCACGCGCAGGCGCGCGGGGTGACGCTGCAGTTGCCGGTGGATCACGTGGTGGCCGACCGGATTGACGCCTCGGCGGCCACGGCGGTGCTGAAGGTGGGCGACGCGGCGATCGGCGAGCGGATGGGCCTCGACATCGGCCCCGAGACGGCCCGCCTGTACGCGGGCCTGCTCTCGGACGCGAAGACCGTCGTGTGGAACGGCCCCATGGGTGTATTCGAGCTCGCGCCGTTTGCCAACGGCACCATGGCGGTGGCCCGCGCCATGGCGGCGGTCAAGGGCACGACGATCATCGGCGGCGGCGACTCGGTGGCCGCCATCAACGCGGCGGGCGTCGCGAACAAGATGACGCACATCTCCACCGGAGGCGGCGCGTCGCTGGAATTCCTCGGCGGCGCGGAGCTCCCCGGCGTGGCCGCGCTTCCCGATCGCCCGTAACCGTCATGCGCACGCCACTGATCGCGGGCAACTTCAAGATGTTCAAGACCGTCCCCGAGACGGTGGCCTACCTGATCGAGCTGCGCGCGCTCGTCAGGGACGTGCACGGCGTCGACATCGTCGTGGCGCCGCCCTTCACGGCCATTCACGCGGCGGCCGCGGTCGTGCGCGACAGCAACATCGCGATCGGCGCCCAGAACCTGCACTGGGAACGCGAGGGCGCCTTCACGGGCGAGGTGAGCGCGCCGATGTTGTTTGTCGCCGGGGCGCGGGTGGTGATCGTCGGGCACTCGGAACGGCGGACGCTGTTTGGCGAGACCAACGAGAGCGTCAACAAGAAGATGCACGCCGCGATCGTGGCGGGGCTGGTGCCAATCGTGTGCATCGGCGAGACGCTGGAACAGCGGACGCGCCACGAAACGCTGGCGGTGCTCGACCGCCAGATCAAGGAGGGCCTCGACGGGCTCACCGGCGCGCAGCTCGCCGGCATCGTGCTGGCCTACGAGCCGGTGTGGGCGATCGGCACGGGCCAGAACGCCACGCCGGCGCAGGCGGGCGAGGCGCATTTTCACATCCGGCAGCGGCTCAAGCAGTGGTTCGGCCTCGAGGCCTCGGATCGCTGCCGCGTCCTGTATGGCGGAAGCGTCAAACCCGACAATATCGGCACGCTGATGGCCGCGCCGGACGTCGACGGCGCGCTGGTCGGCGGCGCCAGCCTCGACCCCAAGGCCTTTCTTGCCATCATCAGGGGCGCGGCGATATAATTTGAGGTTCTGGCCATGCTGTATTACCTGATCATCACCCTTTACGTTCTGGTCTGCCTGCTGCTGATCCTCACGATCCTGCTGCAGCAGGGCAAGGGCGGCGACATTGCGAGCGCGTTTGGCGGCGGCGGCGGCAGCCAGGCGGTGTTCGGCGCGCGATCGGGCGCCACGTTGCTCACCAGGGCCACGGCGGTGCTGGCGGCGCTGTTCGTCATCGGCGCCATTGTGCTGACGGTCTACGGCCAGCGCGGCCCGGGATCCGTGGTGGGCGGCATCGAGGGCCCGCCGGTGGCGCCCGCACCCGCCCCGGCGGACGTGACGCCGTCCGGGAACACCACGCCCTAGCCGGGCGAGTTCAGAGTTCAGAGTTCACAGTTCAGAGTTCAGAACGCGGAAGTGGCGGAATTGGCAGACGCACCAGCTTGAGGGGCTGGCGGTAGCAATACCGTGGAGGTTCGAGTCCTCTCTTCCGCACCACAATTCGTTTTTCGTCAGTGAGTTGCATGGCTCAGTCCGATCCGGCCTGAGCTCGCAGACGCGCCAGCCGCGATGCTGTACGCGTGCAGTTGTGGTGTCTTGGACGCCAATGAGGTCTCTCCACATCCAATCGCAGCTGAACGGCGCCACTCGTATTGAGATCGATCGACGCAAATGACGCGTGGCGGACGCGTCTGACGCCTCTTTGTAAGAATCTGCAAGAATCTGCAAGACCGGATCGGCATGAGCCGAAGGTGCTATCCTGCGGCGGCACGATCGCCCAAGCAACCGGGCAACTGCATGGATGCGTCAAAGCGACTGAAGAGATTGGTTCGCGAGTGGGCCGGCATCGCGCAGCACCTCGCAGGACTGATCGAGTTCTACGAAACAGAGCGATCAGCGTCGTAGCGGGACACAGATTCTTTCACGTCGCCGATCGACCCGACTCCCATGCCCAAAACACCACGACTGCTCGGTGTCGTCGCCCTGCTCTCGGACATGCCTGCGCAGGGCCTCGTACGCGGGCAGATTGGCACCGTCGTCGAGTTACTCGATGGCGCCTACGAGGTCGAGTTTTCTAACAATGAGGGCAGGACCTACGCTGAACTGGCGTTGACGGCAGACCAGCTTCTGGTGCTACATCACAAACAGCTGCGGGACGAATGAACGGCATCCGAGGAACAGCAGTGGCGAAGTCAATCGCCGTAGCCACTGCCAACCGGGTGTACCGATTGACGCCCGTTGCGTAGCGGCGCGCGTGGCCCTTTTAAGGCGCCGTCGTAGATGCGCAACGCCGACGGCCGTTACACGTGAGAGGGCGGAGGATGGCGGTCACGCAGTGACTCCTCTTCGCGAATCGAGAGAATCAGAGGACGGTTCAAATCGAGGATTTTGTTCATCGGTCGGCCCACTCGCGGCAAGTGGCCTGACGTGGTCGACGTGAAACGCGGCTTCTTGTCCGGCTTGCGCCAGCCCGCAATACTCGCAGCGGCGTTGCGCCCGCTCAGTGACGAGGCGCCGCAGCGCGCCGGGAACCGTCATCCGTCAACCGGCGTGCGACGATCCGCCAAGCCGTTCGGCGCGCAGCCGGAGGAGAGACAGGAACTCCGAGAGATTGACGAGACCTTCCGCCTCGTCCCGCTCGTTGTCGCTCAGCGGGATGCCCTGGTCCTGCTTGTCGAGCAAGGCCTGCAGACGCTGTTGCACTCCGGGTGGCAATCGAAAACGCGCCAGATCGTCTGGCACTTCGATCTCTACATGAATGGCGGACATCCAGAGCCTCCACCTGGCACTGTACACCCGAAAGCCTTCCGAGCGACGGGCGGCCCTTGCGTGCTCCCGCGTCGTAGACGACAGCTGTCAGTCGCGTCCACGCAGTCCCCACTCGACATCTTTGCGGACGAACTCGTGCATCATGTCGGGCCGGTGCCTCTTGGCCTCGGCGAGCTTCTGATAGAACATCGGGTCTACCTCGCGCGCTGCTCGGCGTGCGGCATCGAAGTTCTGTCCCCGACGCTCAAGGTAGCGATCTACCTCGCCACGATGCGCCAAGTAGTAGGTAATCGCGCCGAACACCTGCTCCAGCGTGAGCACATGAAACGCATGCGCGATGGCCTCAGCGGATTGGCCGTCGAGGAACGCGTACACGATGGAATCCAGGGACACACGCGACCCAACGACCATCTGCACGTCGTCCCGCTGCTCGATGTAGGTGTCGCTCATCGCGATCTCCTGGTCTCACCTTGCCTCGATGGCGGCGACGTGCGTGCCGGCACTGCGCGCCGCCCGCGTCGCGCCGGTCACCGCACTGCGCTGCGAGTAGGCAGCGCCGGGGCGGCGCGCGAGAAGGGACCGCGCGGGCAGGCTGTTCGAACTGACTCCAGCGGCGTAGCAAGTCGACCTGCAAACATCGAGACGTCGGCAGCCACATCCGACCAGGCGGTGCCCTGAAGCTGAACAAGCGATTGCAAGAATTTGCAAGACGTTCGGATTTCGACGGCTCCGAACCGCCCCAATCGGCGATCAGACGGGACAGCCGACCCCGATTTTCCGGAGTCGGCTGCGATCGGCCTTTTCTGGTTCCAGCTTGAGGGGCTGGCGGTAGCAATACCGTGGAGGTTCGAGTCCTCTCTTCCGCACCATCTTTTAAGTCAGGTAGTTACAGCCAAAACGGCCCGGTCGTTCTGGGGCCGTTTCTGGTCAAGTGGTCAAGTGTTTGGTCAAGTAGGCAGGCTGAATTCAGGCCCTGGCCGGGTTTAGCCTCTCCCACAGGTCGCGCTCGCGCTGATACGGGTCGCCGGCCAGCGCGTGTTCTTCCTCCGCGAGGAATGCGAAGCCTCGGGCGCAATGAGCCGCCGCGAGCGCCCCGGCGAGTCTGTAGAGTTTCTAACCCGCCGGCGTTACAAAGTCGTCTCTCATCCGGAAAGCCGCGGACGATCCGTTCTCCACAAGGGTGTCGAGCAGGAAGAGGACCGCTTGCCGTATCGCCGGATCGCGCTTCAATTCGAGAGGCCTTCCATATACGTGCCGTTGCAATAGAACCTCGAGAAGAAAAACGGTGTTCGTCTTCCGGAGCATCGCTTGGGTGTCTCCCCGCCTCAGCGAGTCGGCAACACGGACGAAGGCCTCGGGGAGCGAGCGCTCTCCAATGTGATAGAGAAAGCGCACGTAATCGTCGAGGACAATCGACGTGGGGGGCAGCGCCTCAAAAAGCGCGTCGACGTGATGGGCGTAGCCCTCCAGACTTCGCCAGTGCCTGACGTCGTCTTTCCACCACTTCGTCAAGAAGATCGTGGAGAGCATCTCGTCGCCGGACGGGTGCTCGCTGTCCAGGTGAGCGACCCATTTCGCCCGTTTGACGCGCTCCGAGAAGAGATCCCACAGAAACCAGTAGTGCGCCGTGTTCCGCGTGCTGTCTTCACAATTCAGCCAGAGTGAGGGATCGAGTTTCAGCGCGTCCCTGAAGGCGGTCTGACCCATGATCTGGGCTTTCCGCAGCAGGTCCTCAAAAGCGGATTCCAGGACGCGGCGGGCTTGCTGGATAAGATCCTTCGCCTCAGCGTATTCAGGATTGGCCTCCATCAATTCGGTCGCGATTTTGAGTTTTTCCACGAGCGGCTCCAGCGCGCGCGCGGCAAGACGCCGGGCGCCATAACCAAGGTGATGGCTGTAGCTGAGGTTGGGCCACTCGCCTTCCCGCCTGATGGTCGCGCGCACGGTCGAAGCGTAGACCGCGTGAATCTGCGACAGGAGGCTGTCCTGCACGTGCCCGTTCAGCGGCGGCACGCCGCTGTTCTGCGCGACCCAGGTGCCGAGCATGCCGGCGGCGGAGCGCAGAACCTCGCGCACTTGCTCTTTTTCGTGATTGTGGAGCAAGAGCCGGGCGCTGGCGATGTCTTCTTCCAGGCGCGTCCGGAACCCTTGCCGGATGTTGCCCAGGCATTCGAACAGCAGGCTGCGCAATTTGGCAGGGTCGTCGCCAAAAGAACTGAAGAAACCGATCTTCAGGCTTCGCAGTCCGAGCGTCGCTCGAAGGCATGCCTATTTCGTCTTGTGCAACAGTATCTTAGCATAATATGCTTGAAGTCGAACGACACCATTTGCTTGCAGCAACACAACATAATTTGCTTGTTTTAGTACGACATGATATGCTTGTTTTAGCACGACACCAAAGGCTTGTAAACAGTAGGACCTCCGATGCCTGCACCGCACGAAAAGCTCGCTGAATCCCTTATCGCTCTGCAGGCCCTGCAGAAAAGCGGGCGGCGCGTGATCCAGTCTGACGAGTTGAGCCGTGTTCACAGGGAACGGCTCCTCGAAAACGGCTTCCTTCGCGAGGTGATGAAAGGCTGGCTGATTTCCTCGAGTCCGGGCGCGCGCGATGGCGATAGCACGCCCTGGTATGCGTCCTTCTGGGAATTCTGCGCGCGCTATTGCGACCAGCGTTTCGGCGACGCATGGCACCTTTCGCCGCAACAGTCGCTGCTCCTTCTCGCAGAGAACACGGTCATCCCAAAACAGGTTGTGGTCTACAGCCCGAAGGGCGGAAACCACAACCTCGATCTGCTCTTTGGAACTTCGCTCTACGACCTGAAGTCTGACATGCCCGACGCAGCGGCTCTGACGGAACGAAACGGTCTGCGGCTGTTTTCACCGCCGGCAACACTCGTGAGAATGCCGAAGTCGTCCTTCGGCCGCCAGCCGATTGAAACGCAGGTCGTGCTCGCAGGCCTGCGCGACGCGTCGGACCTGTTGCGTATCCTCCTGGCCGGTGGGAACTCAGCCAAGGCGGGCGTGCTCGCTGGAGCACTCCGCCGGATCGGCCGGCCTGAGCTTGCCGACGAGATCCTCAAGGTGATGAGCGCCGCAGGTTATGACGCGCGCGAGAGCGACCCGTTTGAAGCCGCGCAAGCGTTCAGCGCCCTTCCACCGGCGGTGACGCCCATCGTCGGCCGCATGCGGGCGATGTGGAGGTCCATGCGAAACGTTGTCGTTGAGAATTTTCCGGCAGCGCCGGGGCTTCCACAGGACAAAGGCGCTTATCTCGGATTCGTGGACGACATCTACAAGAGCGACGCGTATCACTCGCTGTCGATCGAGGGCTACAGCGTGACGCCGGAGCTGATTGCAAGGGTGCAGCAGGGCGACTGGAATCCTGAACATCATGATGATGATCGGAAGAGCCGGGATGCGCTGGCGGCGCGCGGCTATTGGCAGGCGTTCCAGAGAGTGAAGGAAACGCTCTCAGAGATCATCTCGGGTGCGAATCCGGGTGCGCGCGCGCGCGCCACCCACATGGACTGGTATCGCGAGCTGTTCCAGCCTTGCGTCGCCGCAGGCATCATTCCGGCAACCGCGCTCGCGGGCTACCGCAACGATGCCGTCTATCTGCGGACGTCACGCTACGTGCCGCCACGGTGGGAAGCCGTGCGGGACGCCATGCCGGAACTGTTTGATCTTCTGGAGAACGAAACGCACCCCGGCGTCCGCGCTGTGCTCGGGCACTGGCTGTTCGGCTACATCCATCCTTACCCTGACGGCAACGGACGGATGGCGCGCTTCGTGATGAACGCGATGCTGGCGTCCGGCGGCTATCCGTGGACGGTGATTCTTAAGGAAGATCGTGACGCCTATTTGTCGGCCTTGGATCGGGCGAGCATCGACATGGATATCGCGCCGTTCACGACCTTCGTCGCCGAACGCGTGCGATGGTCGCTCCAGCATTCGGGTCCTAAAGCCTAAAGGCGGATTTATCGAGGCGGATGTCATTCGCTGGACGGAAGGCGTGTGGCCCAGGCCGAGGCGCCGCCGGGGCCGCGCCGTCAACGTCGGCGAGATCGTCGTCGTCGCGGAAGTGCTGCGGGACCACGGCGGATGGCTCGACCTTCTTGTCCGCGGCTGCACCGTCGCTAGCGAGAAACCTGGCCACAAAGTCTTGCCGCTGCCGAACGGCCAGCCGCTGCACCGAAAGCGACACACGGTTGAGAAGGGCAAACCAGAGCGCCTTCTCTGGGGCGATGAGGGCGCCCGCGCGCTACTTGTCAGGAACGTCCTGGGTCGTCGTTAACACGCTGGGACCAATCTCAAAGCGCGCACTTGACCAAAGATTACTCGCTGACGTCGCCCCAACTGCCTGGGCCACCGAGATCGTCCCAATTTCCCCATTGACCATCCCAGTCGGTCGCCTTCTCAGTGGCTCTGTAGCTTTCGTCAGGCAGATCGCTGGCCGACGCGTGGGTCATGCTTGGCGCCTATAGCATCCTGCCTCCCTCAGACACGTTCCCACAGGCCATCGCCGCCGCGCGGCAGGCCTTGGAGCGAGATGGGAGCCCGGCTGGGGCCCGCGTGACGCTGGCGTTTGCCCTGTTTCTGTTCGAGTGGAAGTGGGACGCGGCCGAAGCCGAGTTTACGCGCGCCACGCAGATGCGCCCCGGCTATGCGACGGGCCATCACTGGTACGGCGAGTTCCTGATGGGCCGCGGGCGAACCGACGAGGCCTTGACCGCGCTGGAGCGCGCCAGATCGCCCCGGCTAACACGGCACCGCTGGTCCTCGCCAGGGTCCAGGCGGCGCTGGGCCGCAAAGACGAAGCGTTCCGCCTGCTGGATGTCGCCAGGCTGGCCCGCTCCAACAACATTGCCTATTGACGACCGACCCCCGCGTCGATAGTCTGCGCGACGACCCGAGGTGGGCGGATTTCGCCCGCCAAACCGGCCTGAACTGACCCCATGACCTCGTTTGCCCACCGTTCTCGCATTACTGATGTGGCCCCCATGACTCGATATCTGCCCCGGGTTCTGTCGACCCTGTTGCTGCTGGTCTGTCTCTCCTCCAACTTGGCGGCAGACCCGGCTGAGCCGGCCTCTTCCGCCGACGGCGTGGGCCTCATCGGAGAGGTCACCGCGGTGTCTGGCACCCAACTGACGCTGAACGACGGCCGCCAGGTCCACACCATCGCGCTCGCGCCTGGCACACAGGTGACGGCGGGGACGGACCACGTCAAGGTCGGCGCGCCGGTGTTCGTCGGCGCCCACTACGTGAACGGCACCCTCACGGCGCGTTCCGTTCACGACTTGTCCGGCGCCGAACCCCGTCCTGGCGCGGTGGAGGACCTCAAGGCGGTGCTCGAACGCAAGTTCGAAGCGGGCACGGGTATGGCCGAGCAATCGGGCAACACCAATTGCGTTGTCATCGGCGGTTTTGAGCCGACGTCGGATGTTCTGAACTTTCCCGGGTGCTGGGGCTGGCCCTCGCTGAACCTCGCGCCATCATTCAGCCCGATCGAGATGTTCACCGTCGCCGGCGTGAAGATCCACCTGACCAGTTTCGACATGGCGCTCTCGACGGGCGGCGGATTCTTCGAATTTCCGTTCCGGTTCTCCGCCATCGATGTCGCGTCGCGCGCGTTCGAGCAGTGGGTCAACGACTGCCTGAATCAGTACCCGGCCACCGGAATAACGGCGTGCCCGATTACCAGGCCGACGATGCCGCTGCCCGGCGCGTCGCGCACCGTCGAGATCAATGTGACGCCAGTAGAGCCGGCGCCGGTGCCCTCCTTCCAGTCCGGCGCCGGTGGCGTGCTTACCATGAATCTCCGCGCCACGGTGCCGACAGGGTGCGGCGCCGTCGGGTTGTCCCCCTGCATCTATGACCTGTTCCTGCCGGTGGGCGCGCCCGGATCGACGTTCGCACAGAGCCGGGGGCCGGCGCCCATGGCGCCGGGGTCTTCGCTGAGAGCGGATCCGATCTCGTGTGCCGCGTACGGCTTCGGCATTGCGCTCCCGCCGATCATCGGGGCCCTCATCTCGCCGTTCGACGTGCTCGTCTGCGCCATCATCTACCTGTCTCCGCCGGCCGACGACTTCAAGGCCGGTGTCTATACGGCCGGTCAAGAAGGCACGAGCCGCGATTGGGGTGTGCAGCGCTTCCGCGGGACGTCGATGGAGGTCACGGTGACACCCCGGTTGGATGATGGCACCGCCGCCGTGTGGTTCGACCGCTTCGACTACCGGCCACTGGCGGCCTACTACAACCAGGTGAAATTCCGCACTCTGGCCGGGCAAGTGTACGCCCAGTCGCCGGAACTGTTCGTCGTGGCCGGCTATCAGCCGCTCGTGACCACCCCGGCGGACCCGAACCCGGCCGTGTCGCTGCCCACGATCAAGGTGCCGGTAAAGTTTGCCGAGATCGCGGCGGCGACGATTACCGACTACGCGCCGTTTGCGGTCGACGCGGCGGGCGGTTCGGTGATCCGCGTGAACGGCAATGGCTTCAATCCGGCGACCAAGCCCGACGGCACGCCGATCGTGGGCAGCGGCGTCGGCCGGGTCGACCTGTGCGGCTCGTCGTTCACCTGCAACGCCCCCGGAGACGTGACCAACGTGCCGTTCACGATCCGCTCGAACCAGACCCTCGAGATCTATCCGCCGGCGCATGCGCCGACGTTCCTGCTCGATCCGGACGGCACGATTCCCGATCAAGGGTTCAGCTCGGATTACATCTGGATCCATGCGTGGGGCTCGGTGATCACGAAGAACTTCATCTACTCGCCGCCGCCGGTCGTCACTCAGATGTTCGGCCCGCCGGGCGCCGGCTTGTTGTCGACGATCGCCGTGTCGCCAACAGCGGGGGGCGGGAAGTTCGTGATCTACGGCCAGGGCCTGCAACGCGTGACCGAGGTGTTGTTCGATCAGACGCCGGCGGCGTTCATCCAGTGCGGCCTCGGCGACCCGGCACAGGAGGATCCCGACTGCGTCAATTCGTCCGGCAAGATCATCGCCACGGCGCCACCCCACGCCCCCGGCCTCGTGCACGTCCGCGTCCGGTCGGCGTGCTTTGGCGACATCCAGACCAACCTGGCCTGCGGACTCAGCGCCGAGAGCGACATCACGCGCGTGATCTACAAGGCCCCGCCGGTGCTGACCTCGCTGTCGAGCCGGGGCGGCCTGCCCGCAGGTGGAGAAGCCGTGACGCTCACCGGCAGCGGCTTCTCCGGGGCCCTCCCGTTGATCCGCTTCGGCAACACCGAGTTCTACTGCCACTTCCCCGGGCAGTGCGCCGGGTTCACCGACACCAACGCCACGATCATTGTGCCCCCTGGCGTCGTCGGCACGGACGTTCCGGTGTCGATCGACGTCCGGTGCCCGAGCGAGGGTGGCGCGACGTGCGGCGCATCGGCGCCGCTCTATTACAAATACCTCGGGGCGCCCACGGCCGCCATGTTGACGCCGGCGTCGGGCATCCACTCCGGCGGAACGACGGTGACGGTGCAGGGCACGGGCCTGGGCACCGCCTATCAGGCGCGCGTCAACGGCACGCCGTTCCCGGTGACCGTGTTGGGCGACTCGTACGTGTCCTTCACGACACCGGCCGGGTTCCCGGCCTTCGTCAACGCGCTGCCAGGCACGGTGAGCATCGAGATCGTGACGGCCTGCGGTCCGACGGCGCCCGGCGCCACGTCGTGCGGCATCACCGCGCCGCTGGCGTTTACCTACCTGCCCGCGAGCACGCTCGAGACCACAACCATGGTGGTCGATCCGGCGGATGGCCCAGTGGCCGGGAGCGTGAACCTGCGTGCGGTGCTGAGCGGCACCGGCGGCACACTCGCCGGTAAGACGGTCGCGTTCAGCGTGAAGGGCGCGGCCCTTGGCACGGCGGTGACCGACACAACCGGTGTGGCCACGCTCACCGGCATCATCTCCGGGTTGACCAGCGGCATCTATCCGGGAGCGATCGGCGCGGACTTCGCGGGCGATGCCGTGTATGCGCCGGTGAGCGCGTCGGCGACGCTGACGGCACGCCGCTCGGAAGTGGTGGCGTGGGGGACTTCGTTGCCCCAGAAGCCACTTCCCGTGCCGCCCGGACTCGTGGGCGTGCGCAGCGTCACCGCCGGCTACGTCCACGCCGTGGCCCTCATGGATGACGGCACGGTCAGAGGGTGGGGCACCGCCCTGTCGGCCACCCCGCCGCCGGGACTCACCGGCGTTATTCAGGTCGACTCGGCCAACGGGATGATCGACCTCAACGTGCCGACGGCGGCGCTCAAGAGCGACGGCAGCGTCGTGGTGTGGGGCGCGCCCAGTTACTGGGGATCGACCTTCGTGCCGCCGGCGGACCTGCCGCCACTCGATGCCATCGCCTTCGGTGCGAATTTCATCATCGGGTTGACCCGCGCTGGCGGCGTCGTCGGTTGGGGCGTCAGCGGCGCGGCGATCGACAACATTCCAACCGACGCCTCGTCTGGAGTGGTGGGGATCGCGGCCGGTCTCGGCCAGGTGCTCGCCCTGAAGAACGACGGTACGGTGATCGCCTGGGGACGGAACACTGATGGCGAAACCGACGTGCCGGCGGGGCTCAACAACGTGGTGGCCGTGGCCGCAGGCTACCGGGGCAGTGCGGCGTTGCGTGCCGATGGCACCGTTGTCGGTTGGGGTCGCAACGGACTCTTCGCCGCGCCACCGTCGCTCACCGGCGTCCAGGAGATTCGCTTCAGCCAGTACCCGTACGCGCGGCTGTCGAATGGCAGCATCGTGGCGTGGGCCAACGGCGGGCTGCAACCGCAACTGCTGCCGCCGGCGCCCCCAAGGCTGCCGCAGATCAGGTCATTCGCCATGGGCGGCTTCGACATTCCGTTCGTGACGGCGGTGGTCGCCAACCGCATCGAAACCACGCTCGCCGTCGAGCCCATCTCCGTCCAGCAGTTCAGCCTCGCCGAGTTGCGCGCCACGCTGCGCTCGGGCGAGGCGCCGATTGCCGGCGCACTCGTGCAGTTCACGCTGAACGGCATTCCAATGGGAAGCGCCGTCACCGACTTCGCCGGTGAGGCCTTCATTCAAGGGGTGACCGTTCTCGGCATTCCGGCGGGTGTCTACCCGTCCGGCGTGGCCGCGTCCTTCGCCGACGACGGGACGTTCAACGCGGTGGTCACTACCGCGAGCCTCACCGTGTCGGGTTACAGCCAGACGATCGACTTCGGCGCGCTGCCGCCGCGCACGCACGGTGACCCGCCGTTTACGGTGAACGCCACCGCCTCCTCGGGTCTGCTCGTGGTGTTCAGTGCGGTGGGGCCGTGCACGGTGTCGGGCTCGCTCGTCAGCATCTGGGGCGCGGGCACCTGCGTCATCACCGCGTCGCAGCCCGGCGATGCCCAATTCGATCCGGCGCCAGATGTGGTCGCGTCGTTCGAAATTGCCGCGGCGTCGCAGACGATCACGTTTACCGAGCTGTTCGGACGGAAGCACGACAGCGGTCCGTTTACGGTGAGCGCGACCGCCAGTTCGGAACTGCCGGTCAGCTTCTCGATCGCCTCCGGTCCCGCGACCATCGTGAACAACACGGTGACCATGACGGGGATCGGCACCATCACGATCCGCGCGTCGCAGGCCGGTAACGGTCAGTACGCTGCGGCGCCGGGGGTCGATCGGACCTTCCGTTCCCTCGGGCTCCCCGTCGCCACGGGTTTGTCACCCTCGTCTGGTGCGTCGGCCGGTGGCTTTGAAGTCACGGTGACGGGCGAGGGCCTGTCGACGGCCAATAACCTCCTGGTCGGCGGCCAGGTGGTTCCCACTATCGCGGTGTCGGTGTCCAACGCGTCGGTGAAGTTCCTGATGCCGGCGGGCACGCCGGGTGGTACGGTCGACGTGCAAGTAGACGTGCAGTGCGGCTCCAACGCGCCCGGCGCGACCGCTTGTGGCCTGACGGCGCCGCTGACGTTCACCTACGACAAACTCGCGCAGTCCATCACGTTCGGCGCGCTCACCAACCAGACCTATGGCGCCGCGTCGTTTGCACTGAACGCCATCGCCGACTCCGGGCTGCCGGTCAGTTTCAGCATCGTCTCGGGAACGGCCGTCGTTGAAGCCGGCATGGTGACGGTGACCGGGACCGGCATCGTCACGGTGCGCGCGTCGCAGGGCGGCAACGGCACCTACCTGGCCGCCCCGGACGTCGTTCAATCGTTCTCGGTGTCGCCGGCGATGTCATCGACGACGGTGACGTGCCCGGCATCAGTGACCTACTCGGGTTCCGCGCTGACGCCGTGCACCGTCTCGGTGACCGGCACGGGCGGATTGGACCTGACGCCGGCTGCCAGCTACGCGGACAACCTCAACGCCGGAACCGCAACGGGGAGCTACGCCTTCGCGGGCGACGACAATCACACCGCCAGCAGCGGTAGCGCGTCGTTCGAGATTACCAAGGCGACGGCGACGGTCGCGGTGAGCGGATTCAGCGGCACCTACGACGGCGCGGCGCATGGCGCGACCGGCTCGGCCACCGGCGTGGCCGGCGAAGACCTGAGCAGCAGCTTGAGCCTGGGCGCCACGTTCACAGATGCTCCCGGCGGGACCGCGCAGTGGACGTTCGCGGGCGGCGCGAACTACGAAGATCAAGGCAGCAACGTGGCGATCGCGATCGCCAAGGCGGCGTCGATGACGACCGTGACGTGCCCGGTCTCGGTGACCTACTCGGGTTCCGCGCACACGCCGTGCTCGGTGTCGGTGATCGGCGTGGGTGAGTGGACCCTCACGCCGGACGCCACCTACGCGAGCAACGTCAATGCCGGCACGGCGACGGCGAGCTACAGGTTTGGGGGTGACGCCAACCACGAGCCGAGCAATGCCAGCGCCGACTTCACGATCGGCAGGGCCGTCTCGACGACCACCGTGACGATTAGCGGCGGGCCATTCAGCTACACCGGCGCGGCGCAGACACCGGCAACGGTGAGCGTGACAGGGGTGGGTGGCTTGAGCCTCACGCCCGACGCTACCTACGCGAACAACGTCACGGCGGGCACGGCCACGGCGAGCTACGGCTTCGCCGGTGACGCCAACCACGAGCGGAGCAGCGACAGCGCCGACTTCGCGATCGGCAAGGCGACGGCCACGGTCGTGGTAACTGGCTTCAGCGGCGTCTACGACGGTCTCGCGCACGGCGCCACGGGCACGGCCATGGGTGTGGGCGGCGAGAACTTGGGCGCGGCAGTGAATCTCGGTCAGAGCTTCATTGATGCGCCTGGGGGCACTGCGCACTGGACGTTCACCGGAGGCAGCAACTACCAGAACCAGTCCGGCGATGTCGTGATTGCGCTGGCGCAGCGGACGTTGACGGTCACGGCGGATGATAAGACCAAGGTCCAGGGGGCTGCGGTGCCCGCGCTGACGGCAAGCTACGCCGGCTTCGCCGGTGGCGACACGGCGGCGTCACTCGATTCGCCGGTGCTGTTGTCCACCACGGCGACGGCGACCAGTTTACCGGGCACCTATCCCATCACTGTGACTGGTGGCGCTGACGTCAACTACGCCATCGTCCGAGTGAACGGCGTGTTGACCATCACGGGCTCCACGACGACTGGTCCCCGCACCACCATTCAACAGGTACGCGCCGCGGTAGCGGCGATGATTCCGGCTGGCGATCGCAAGACGGATCGTCAACTGCGCGAGGCCATCGAGCGGATCGACGAAGCCCTCCGTCCGCGGCTGTGGGTTGATGACTCGCACCTGTCGTTCTTCGGTGGTCGCGTGTTCCAGAACATCCGTCAGGCCGTCGACCTGCTGACGCAGGGGCGGCGGGGTCACGCCCCAGCGTTGGCGCTGACCCTCGTCCAGGCGCTGCGCGCCTTGGCGCAGGAAGAGATTGATGACGCCGATGAGCGAGGAATGACGTTACTGGTTCGCAAAGCGACGGGTCATCTCGTGCACGGTGACGAGGCCCTGCGTCGGGGCAAGCTGGACGCGGCGATCGAGGCGTATCGCCAGGTGTGGGCCGTGCTGGAGCACCTCCCGCGGTTCACCCAGCATCTCCGAAAACGCGATCGCGATCGTCATGGCGACGATCGCGATCGCGACCCCAAGCGTTGGTAGGCTACCGCGAGGCCGCCTTCTTTCCCACCTCAATCGCCTTGAACCGGGGGCGCCATTACAGGGACAAAAAGGTCGCTGAGTCGTTGTTCAGCAGCTTGAAGAAGGAGCGAATCAAGAAACAGATCTACAAGAACCGAGAGCTTGCGATCGCGGACGTCGCCGACTACATCGACACGTTCTACGATGGCGTCGTCGAGCGCACCTGCGGTGAACGCCGCGGTGGTCGCCGTCACGAAGTAGTGATCGGCGTTGCGGTTGGTGCCGTGCACCATGATCAGCGCGCGGCGCACGGCCTCGTTCCTCACGTCGAAGGCGAAGGTGCGGTAGACCATCGAGCGCGCGGGCCCGCCGGCGAGCGTGACAAACTCAGTGCAGGCGGCCACGGCGCTGGTGCACGCCGGGGCGCCCGCCGCGACCAGCGGGACACGATCGGCCACCGAACCCACCAGCATGGCCACGAGCAGGACGAAACGACAGGTGCGCATGGCGTGACGATACCACCAACCCCGCAATTCACTTGAATAGCCGAGAATTGCGTCGTTGCCTTCGGCCGTCAGCCTCCAGCCCGCGGAAGGCCGATGGCCGAGGGCACCCCGGCGACAGAAGTGCCCCGCGGGGATTAGAAGCGATTCTGTTATCGTCAACGCCTCGCACTTTGGGGGACTCAGAGGTCGCTGACTGTTCTCGGATGCTCGGGGAGACGGCCGGTGGCCCTATAATCATCTCGAGGCCTTCCGGCCATGACTGCTCGCTCCTCGCGGCGGTTGGCGGCTTGTCTGACGCTGGCCCTCGGCCAGGCGCTGACGGGTGTGCCGTCCCGCGCCCTGTCCCGTGCCGATCCCCCTGTCGTCTACTCCGCCGTCGTTGACGGCATCATCCACCCGGTGTCTGCGGAATACATGATCGACACGCTCGATCGGGCCGATCGCGCCGGGGCGGCCCTCGTGGTGTTCACGCTGCGCACGCCCGGCGGGCTGGTCGACTCCACGCGCGCGATCGTGTCGCACATGATCGCGGCCAAGACGCCAGTGGCGATCTTCGTCGGCCCCTCCGGCGCCCGCGCGGCGTCGGCGGGGTTCATCCTGACCATCGCCGCGGACATCGCCGCCATGGCGCCGGGCACGCACATCGGCGCCGCCCATCCGGTCGAGGGCGGCGGTGAGAAGATGGACGAGACGATGGCGAAGAAGGCGACCGAGGACAGCGCCGCGTACGCCCGCACGCTGGCCGCCGCCCGCCACCGCAACGTCACGCTCGCCGCGGAGGCCGTGACCGTGAGCCGGGCGTTCACCGAAGGCGAGGCCCTCGCCGCCACGCCGCCGCTGATCGACCTGGTGACGCCGGACATCCCCGACCTGCTGCGGCAGTTGGACGGCCGCACCATCACGCGCTTCGACGGGACTACGGTCGTGTTGAGGACCGGCAACGCGGCGATCGTCCCGATCGCGATGAGCCTGCGACAGCGGATCCTCAGCGGTGTCGCGCACCCGAACATCGCCTACCTGCTCCTGAGCCTGGGGACGCTGGCGCTGACCATCGAGTTGTGGAGTCCGGGCGCGATTCTACCCGGGGTCGTGGGCGGCGTGTCGCTGCTGCTGGCCTTCTTCGCGTTCTCGGTGCTGCCCGTCAACTACGCCGGGCTGCTGCTGATCCTGTTCGGATTGGTGCTGCTCGTGCTCGAAATCAAGGTGACGAGCTTCGGACTGCTGACGGCGGGCGGTGTGGTGAGCCTGATCTTCGGATCGATGATCCTGATGGACTCGTCGCTGCCGGAATTGCAGTTGAGCCTGCGGGTGGTCCTGCCCGTGGTGCTCGGGTTCGCGGCGATTACGATGTTTCTCGTCAAGCTGGCCGTGGCCGCACAGCGACAGCTCCCGGTAACCGGCCAGGCCGCCATGGTGGGCACGCCCGGCGAGGCGCTGACCGCGATTGCCCCCGAACGCGGCGGCCAGGTCGCCACCCACGGAGAGATCTGGAACGCGACCTCGGGCGAGTCGATCCCCGTGGGCGCTCGTGTCAGAGTCACCAAGGTCGACGGACTGACACTCGTTGTTCGCAAGGACTGAGGCCACCATGCTGATCAATCCGCTCGTGATTCTGCCGTTCATCGTCGTGCTCTACTTGATCAGCTCGATCAAGATCCTCGCCGAGTACGAGCGCGGCGTCATCTTCCGCCTCGGCAAGCTGCTGCCGCAGCCGAAGGGTCCCGGCTTGATCCTCGTGTTCGCGCCGATCGATCGCATGGTGCGGGTGGGCCTTCGCACCGTGGTGCTCGACGTGCCGCCGCAGGATGTCATCACCCGCGACAACGTCTCGGTCAAGGTCAACGCGGTCGTCTACTTCCGCGTGATGGACTCGCTCAAGGCCATCGTCGAAGTGGAGAACTACAACTACGCGACCTCGCAGCTGTCGCAGACGACGCTGCGGAGCGTGCTCGGCCAGGTCGACCTGGACGACCTGCTGTCGAGGCGGGAGCACCTGAACCAGGAGCTCCAGCAGATTCTCGATCAGCGCACGGATCCCTGGGGCGTCAAGGTGTCGGCGGTCGAGGTCAAGCACGTCGACCTGCCGGACAACATGCAGCGCGCGATGGCGCGGCAGGCGGAGGCGGAGCGGGAAAAGCGCGCCAAGATCATCCACGCCGCGGGCGAGCTCGAGGCCTCGGAAAAACTGTCACAGGCGGCCGGGATCATCGCCACCGAGCCGGTCGCGATCACGCTGCGCTACCTGCAGACGCTGACGGAGATCGCGGCGGAAAAGAACTCGACGATCATCTTCCCGCTGCCGATCGAAATGATGAACCTGCTGGGGCAGGCCGGCGTGAAAGCGCCCGGCAGCCAGCCGCGGTGACGGATCGGCCGTTACGGCTGCCGTGACACCGGCTCCGCGAGCTTGCTGCGGAACGTCCGGCCGAACATCTCCCAGACCGTCATGAAGAGCGCGGCCAGAATGGGACCAACGATGAACCCCATCGCGCCGAACAGGAACAGCCCGCCGAGCGTGGAGAAGAAGATCAGCAGGTCGTGCATCTGCGTGTCGCGCCCGACGAGTACCGGCCGAAGCAGGTTGTCGACGCTGCCGACGACCAGCGCACAGAACAGAGCCAGGGTGACTCCCTGCCAGACCTGGCCGACGGCGAGCAGAATGACGGCCGCGGGCGCCCACACCAGCGCGCCGCCGATGCCTGGGATGATCGACAGCACGGTCATCACGGTTCCCCAGAAGATCGCACCGTCGATGCCCACCGCCCAGAACGCCAGCCCCCCGAGCGTCCCCTGAGCGACGCCGATCAGCACCGAGCCTTTCAGCGTCGCGCGCGTGACCGACACGAACCTCTCGAGCATGTGCTGCTTGTCGGCCTCGGCGAGCGGCAGGTACCCCAGCACCGTCCGGAGCAGCGCGGGCCCGCCGGTCAGGAAGTAGAACATCGTATAAAGCAGCACCACGAAGTGGAAGACAAAGACCGCCGTGGCGACCGTGGTCGCCGACAGCGCGTTGAAGATGAACACGCCGGCGCTGCCGACCAGCTCGCCGGCCTTGGTCAGGATCTGGTTCCGGTAGGGGTGGATGAAATCGTAGCCAGGGAGAGGGCGGAGCCGGCGCTCGAACTCGCCGGGCTCGTCCACCAGTTGCTGAAGACGCGGCAGGAACGTCTGGTTGACCCGGAGCGCTTCGTTCGCAACCGCTCCCGCCACCGTGAGCAGCGGCACGATCACCAGCACCAGCACCAGGAGGAGCGTCGCGATCGCCGCCAACCGCTCGCGGCCCCGGAACAGGCGGATCACCCGCCGGTATGCCGGGTAGGCGACGCCCGTGAACAGTGCCGCCAGCGCGATGGTCAGCAGAAAGGCGCGGACCATCCACAGGAACGCCGCCGAGGTTGCGACGACGAGCAGAATCAGGAAGGCCTGGCGGAAGCGCGTATCGGTCACGAAATCCCTGTCGCCAAACAGCTCGCGCTCACTTCGCCGAGGCCGGCCACCCGCCCACCATCGGACCCACGATCTTCGCCGGGTCGGCGTCCGGCTTCGGACGGAACTTCTGCGAGCGGTCGTTGGCCACTTCCGTGACGTACAGGTTTCGATCCTGGTCGACGCTGATCTGGTGGACGCCATCGAATTGCCCCGGCTGTGGTCCATGCCCGCCCATATCCAGGATGTACCGCCCGTTGAGGTCGTACTTCACCAGTCGATCCGTGGTCCAGTCTGCCACCCAGATGTAATCGTCCTCGGTCACGATGTGGGCCAGCACCGCCGAGTCGTGGCCGGTTGGCCACATCTCCAGGAACTTGCCGTTCTCGTCGAAGACCTGCATGCGATGGTGCTCGCGATCGGCGACGAAGAGCCGGCGATCACGGCTGATGCCAATGCTGTGGACGGACCAGAACTCGTACGGTCCAGGGTTGTCCGGATCGACGGGCGGCCGCCCCCAGTCCATCAGGAACTTCCCGTCGCGATTGAATTTCGCCACGCGCGTCCCGGCGTAGCCATCAGCGACGAAGAACGTGCCGTCCGGCAGCCAGGCGATGTCGGTTGGGCGGTTGAAGTTGTTCGGACCGCGTCCCGGGACGCCCCGCTCGCCCATCGTTCGCAGCAACACGCCCCGGTTCGTGAAGATGTTGATGATGTGCTGGTCGTCGTCCACGATCCAGATGTGCTTCTGGGGATCGTACGGGTTGATCAGCAGCTTGTGCGGGCCCCGCCCCACCTCTCCCAGGCCCGAGCCTCGTGGCGGCGCCAGCAACCGATCGTGCTGCAGCCACTCTTCGATCGTGTTGCCGTTGCGATCGACCGCGAAGACCAGGTGATGCCGCCGCATCTCATAGGTGTAGCCCTTTCCGGAATAGGGCCGTCGTCCCGTATTCGTGCGGCGGGGATTCAGCAGGCAGGGGCAGATCCACGGCGTGGCGCCCGGCGGCAATTGAATCTCGCCGCGCTGGGCCACCCACACCTTGTCGGGGGTCTCCGCCAGCACGCCGGCGCCCGAACCCCAGGTCCATCCGGCGTGCGAGAGGTCGGTATCCGGCAAGGGCCGCGGCCAGTTCTCCACGACCTCGTAGTCGCCCATCGCCACCTTCTGAACGGCCAGCTCGACCTTGGGTTGAGCCTCGACCGCCGACAGCATCGCCATTGCGATGACCGCGGGAAAGCCCATGATCAGTGAGTTCCGAGCGCGCATCGTGACACTCCCGCGGTGAGAATGCGCCGGTACGGTTTCGACTGTCAACTTGATGGCTTGACAGCGGCCGATGGCGGGTGTTGACTATCGCCTCATGCGGTCCCGATTCCTCCTGCTCGTGCTGGCGTTCGCGCCGCTGCTGCTTTCGCAGACCGCGTCCGGGCAGCCACCTCCGGAACGGGTCCGTGTGCCGACCAGTTACGCCAACGTCCACATGGCGGCCTCGTCGGGCGCGGAAGTCCTGGTGCTCGTCCCCCGCGGCACGATCCTGACCGTGCTCGCGCGGGACAAGGAATGGATTCAAGTCCGGCTCACGCCCGAGCTGCGGAAGAGCGGCATGGTGATGCGCTGGTACAAGAACGAGGACCAGGGCTGGATGCACGACTCGACCGTGGAAGTGGTCTAGCCGGTCTGAGCCACGACCGCATCGCAGCTGGCAGCGAAGCTCGTGTTCGCCAGCAACCGTGAGAAAATCCCGTTCAATGGTCTGTCGCGCGTGGCTGTCGGTCGCGATCCTCGTCCTCGTCTCTTGCGGACGACAGACGCCCGCGGCGGACGAGGCACCCAAACTCACAGGCGCAGCCGTGCCGGTTGCGCCCATTCCGGAAGCACCCGGCATCGGCGACCTCGATGCGATCGCCAAGCGCGGTTACCTCCGCGTGCTCATTGTCCCCGGCCGCCCGCAGTACGCGGTGGCCGGCGGCGGCGTGCAACGCGGCCTGGCCGTCGACCGGGCGGTCGCCTTCCAGGTGTATCTCCACTCGAAAGGACACCAGGCGCTCCAGGTCGTGTTCGTGCCGACGGCCGAGAACCTGCTGGTCGAGCAGCTCGTCGCCGGACGCGGCGACATCGCCGCCAACCTGAAGTTCACTTTCGAGCGCGACGATCAAGTGGCCTTCAGCACGCCGATCCGCACGGACGTTCGCGAATTGATCGCCACCGGGCCGGCCGTCAAGCCGCTTGTCAGCCTCGAAGA
>MELE01000124.1:38370-54635 GCA_001768615.1 Acidobacteria bacterium RIFCSPLOWO2_12_FULL_67_14b
GCTGAGGAGCATTGACCGGCCGGGCTGCACCATCGTGCTCGCCGACGAAGCGCTGACCGACGAGGATCTGGCGGAGCAGGTCGACGCCGGCACGATCCCCGCGACCCTGCTCGACGACGAGCTGTTCGGGCGGCTGCGCAGGCGCCTGGGCCAGATCACCGCCAACGAGGACGTGGCGGTGAGCCAGGGCGGCATCGTCGCCTGGGCCCTGCGCAAGGACGCGCCGGCGCTGCTCGCGCTGATGAACGAATTCTTCCGATCGCTGGAATGACAGTGTCCTGACCATGCACGTCCTCGTGGCGGAAGACGATCCGGTGATCGCCGACTTCGTGGCGCAAGGGCTCCGCGAGGCCGGCTTCGCCGTGGACGTGGCCGCGACCGGCACCGACGGCCTGCGCCTCGCACTCGAGGGCCGCTACGACGCCGCGGTGATCGACGTGATGCTGCCCGGCCTCGACGGCCTCTCGCTGATCGAACAGCTGCGCGCCAAGAGGATCCAGACGCCCGTGCTGATTCTCAGCGCGAGGCACTCGGTGGACGATCGCGTCAAGGGCCTGCAGGCGGGCGGCGACGACTACCTGACCAAGCCGTTCGCCTTTGCCGAGCTGCTCGCGAGGCTGCAGGCGCTGCTGCGCCGGGCGGGAGCCACGGCGGAACCGACGTGGCTGATGGCCGGCGACCTGTCGCTCGACTTGCTGTCGCGCAAGGTCGAGCGCGCCGGCCGGCCGATCGATTTGCGCCCGCGCGAGTTCTCGCTGCTCGAGTACCTGCTGCGGCATCCCGGCCGGGTGCTCTCGAAGACGATGATCCTGTCGCACGTCTGGGGATACTCGTTCGATCCCGGCACCAACGTCGTCGACGTGCTGGTGTCGCGCCTGCGCGACAAGGTCGACGAAGGCTTCGACACCAGGCTGATTCACACCGTGCGTGGCGCCGGCTATGTCCTCAAGGTGGAGTGATCGCGTCAGCCAGGCGCTCGGCCTCCGGCTGGCCGCGTGGTACCTCGGCACGTTCCTGGCGAGCACGCTCGTCATCGGCGGCCTCACCTACGGCCTGCTGGCCTCGTCGCTCGAGGCGCGCGATCACGACGTGATTCAGTCGACGTTGCGCGAGTACGCCGCGCGCTACCAGGCGGGCGGCCTGCCGGCGCTGGCGCGCGCGATCGAGATCGAGCAGCGGTCCGGGCGGCGTGAGCCGCTCTTCGTGCGGCTGGTCGGCCCGTTCGAGGACGTGTTGCTCTACTCGCTGCCCGAAACGTGGGGCGCCTTCGACCTGTCGGAGCTGGCCGGCGGGCCCAACGCCATCTGGGGCCAGGTGCGCGCGCGCGATCGCAACGCGATCCTCGAGGTGGCGACGCTGCCGCTGGGCGGCGGCACGGTGCTGCAGGTCGGCAAGACCAGCGAATCGCGCGACGAGCTGCTGTCGAGGTTTCGACGCGTGCTGCTGCTGGGGCTGACGGCCGCCCTTGTCATCGGCATCGCCGGCGGGTTGTTCTTGACGCGATCGACCCTCAAGCCGCTGCGCGATCTGCGTGACGCGGTCCAGCGCATCCTGAACACCGGGCAGACCAACGACCGCGTGCCCGTGTACGGCACCGACGATGCGGTGGATGAACTCAGCGATTTGTTCAACGCGATGCTCGCCCGCATCACGACGCTGATCGACGGCATGCGCAACGCACTCGATCACGTCGCCCACGACCTGCGGACGCCGATGACGCGGCTGCGCGTGATGGCCGAGACCGCGCTCGCCACCAACGACCCGGTGAAGCAGCGCGAGGCGCTCTCGGACGTGCTCGAGGAGTCCGATCGCGTGCTCTCGATGCTGACCACGCTGATGGACATCTCCGAGGCCGAAACCGGGACGATGATGCTGACGCGATCGGCGGTGGACGTCACGACGCTGGTGGCGGAAGTCATCGATCTGTACGAAGACACGGCAGACGAGGCGCGCGTGGCCGTGTCGGCGAGCGTGGCGCCGGGCCTGGTGGTGTCGGCCGATCGCGATCGCCTGCGCCAGGCTCTGGCCAACCTGATGGACAACGCAATCAAGTACACGCCGGCCGGCGGCCGGGTCGAGGTGGCGGCCGCCCGGGAGGGCGCATCGGTGGTGATCCGCGTCCGCGACACCGGCGCCGGCATCCCCGCCCACGACCTGCCGCGGATCTTCGACCGCCTCTACCGTGGCGATCAGAGCCGCGCCACCCGCGGCCTCGGGTTGGGGCTGAGCCTGGTCCGCGCCTACATCGAAGCCCACGGCGGGACCGTCGAGGTGGAAAGCGCCCCGGGCACCGGCTCGACGTTCACTATTCGCCTACCGAACTCTCGTGAGGAACCCTCGTGAGGAACCCTCGTGAGGAACCCCCGTGAGGAACCCCCGTGAGGAACCCCCGTGAGGAACCCCCGTGGGGAACCCCCGTGGGGAACCTTACACGCTTGTAATGCTCCGGTAACGCTCCTGCAAGGCCCTCCGGCGTCTCAATGATCATGAAGAACCACATCTCCCGTTCATTGAAAGTTGGAGCAGTCACGTTCGCCCTGGGCCTCGCATCCGCGGGCGCCTGGTCGAGCATGTCGGCTGTTTCGGTGGCCGACCCGGCCCGGCCGGCTCCTGTCGTGGCGACGCTGGCCCCTGCACTGAGCGAGGCCCGAATGGGCCGAGTCGAAGGGGGCCAGAACCGGGTCGTCACCGAGGGATTCGCGGACGTCGTGTCCAAGGTCACACCCGCGGTGGTGACGATCCGTACCGAGCGCACCGCGTCACCGCAGTTGACGCAACTGCCGCAACTGCCTGACGGCTTCCCGTTCGGCGAATTCTTCGGCCAGCGCGCGCCGCGCGGCGGCCGGCAGGCTCCCGCACCGATGCAGCGCGGCCTCGGGTCGGGCGTCATCGTCAGCGCCGACGGCTACATCCTGACCAACCATCACGTGGTCGATCAGGCGGCCCGCATCCAGGTCGAGCTGTCGGACCGGCGCGTGATGGACGCGACGCTCGTCGGCGCCGACCAGCCGAGCGATCTGGCCGTGGTGAAGATCGACGGCGCCAACCTGCCCGTGGTCCCGATCGGTGATTCGACGGCGATGCGCGTCGGCGACCTCGTGCTCGCGGTCGGCAACCCGCTGGGCGTCGGCCAGACCGTCACCATGGGCATCGTCAGCGCCAAGGGCCGGGCGACCGGGCTTGGCGATGGCAGCTACGAAGACTTCCTGCAGACCGACGCGCCGATCAACCAGGGCAACTCCGGCGGCGCGCTCGTCAACACGGCGGGCGAGCTGGTCGGGATCAACTCGCAGATCCTCTCGCCGTCGGGCGGCAACATCGGCATCGGCTTCGCCGTGCCGTCGAACATGGCGAAGAACGTGATGGATCAGCTCGTGGCCAACGGACGCGTGCACCGGGGCCGGCTCGGCGTGACGGTCCAGGGGATGACGGGTGATCTCGCCGCGGGCCTCGGCCTCGACAAGACCACCGGCGCGCTGGTGAGCGACGTGTCGCCGGGCAGCGCCGCCGCGAAAGCCGGGCTCAGGCGCGGTGACGTGATCCTGAGCTACCAGGGCCGCGCCATTGCCGACACCAACGCGTTCCGCAACGAGATTGCGGGCACCAAGCCTGGCAGCACGGTGTCGCTGCAGGTGCTGCGTGACGGCAGGACCAGCGAGATGAAGGCGACGCTCGAGGAGATGGAGGTGGCCAAGACCGCCGCCGGCCGTCGCGCCGGCGCGCCGGAGGGCTCGGGCCGGTTTGGGTTGACGGTGCAGCCGCTCACGCCCGAGATCGCCCAGCAGCTCGAGCTGGACCGCGACACGCGCGGCGTCGTGATCACGGATGTGGATCCCGCCGGCGCGGCGGCCTCCGCCGGTTTGCGGGAAGGCGACGTGATCCAGCAGGTCAACGGCAAGAGCATTCGGACCGTTGACGAGTTGAGGGCCGGGTTGGACGCGGTGTCGGAGAGGCCCGCCGTGCTGCTCGTCGCCCGCGGCGGCACCTCGCTGTTCGTGCCGCTCCGCGCGAAGCGCGGCTGAGGGGGTCTGGCACCTTAACGTCGATTTCGTGGCAGTTTCTGCCAACATAGCCAGAACTGCGATGATCTCGATGTTAAGGTGCCAGACCCCATGCGGCTCGACAAGCGTCTGAAAGAGGCGCATCCCGATCTTTCGTGGCGAAAAGTCCGCGACGCGATCGAAAAAGGGCAAGTCAGCGTCGACGGCCGGGTCCAGCAGGATCCCGGCCTCGGCGTGTTGACGGGCGCGACGATCGTGCTCGATCGCAATCGCCCCGCGCAGCTGAAGGTCCGCACCAATCTCGACATCCTTCACGAAGACGAGCACATCCTCGTGCTCAACAAGCCGGCGGGCCTGCTCTCGATTCCTTCGAGCCCGGGCCTCGGCGGCAGCGAAGACACCGTGTTGCGCCGCGTCCGCGAATACATGGCCTTCAAACGCGGCCACAAGACCTACGTCGGCATGCTGCACCGGCTCGATCGCGACACTTCCGGCGCCCTCGCCGTGGCGCTGTCGAAAGACGCCCACGCCGCGGGCCGCGAACAGTTCAAGCATCACAAGTTCGAGCGGCACTATCTCGCGATCGTGCAGGGCGTGCCCGACCCGCCGAGCGGAACCATCGAAGCCCGGATCTCGACCGGCTATCGCAGCGGCCGCCGCAAGCTGGTGGACGAAGACGATGAGGGGCTGGAGGCGTCGACGGACTATCTGGTGAAAGAGAAGCTGAAGGGCGCGGCGCTGCTCGAGCTGCGGTTGCACACGGGACGGCAGCATCAGATTCGGCTGCACCTGGAGAAGCTCGGCCACCCGCTCGTCGGCGAGCGGGTGTATACGGCGCGCATGGTGCGTGGGGACAAACCTTCAGGTTTGTCCTCCCCGGCGCCGGCGAAGCGCAACATGCTGCACGCGTGGACGCTCGCGTTTCCGCATCCGCTCACGAAGGTCCGCGTGTCGGTGGAGGCTCCGCTCCCCGCCGACTTCGAGACGCTCCTCGCGCGCCTTCGCCACGGCCGGTCGAGATAAACTTTCGTGATGCGCCTTCGTCGTCCGGCCGTCCCGGCACTGCTCCTCTTGGTCGCCACCTCCGCGGCTCCCGCCTTTGCGCAAACCACTGTGGGTTCTCCGGACGGACGCCGGCAGATGACCGCGGCGCCCGCCGGCGGCGCGATCGCGATCGATGGCGTGCTCGACGAAGAAGTATGGACCAGGGCCGTGCCCGCGAGCGGCTTCATCCAGTCGGATCCGGTCGAGTGCGCGCCCGCCACCGACGCCACCGAGGTGAAGGTGGCCTTTGACGCCGACTCGCTCTATATCGCCGTGGTCTGCCGCGACGCCGACCCTTCCAGCATCGTCGTCAACGAGATCCGGAAAGACTTCGCGGGGCGGGACCAGGACACGTTCGACGTGCTGCTGGACACGTTCGGCGATCGCCGTAACGGTTTCGTCTTCTCCACCAACGCCGCGAGCGCGAAGGCCGACACGCAAATCGCCAACGAAGGCCGTGACGTCAACACCAACTGGGACGCGGTGTGGTGGGTGGCGTCGCGGCGGGGCGCCGACGGGTGGACCGCCGAGTTCCGCATCCCGTTCAAGACCCTCCGCTTCGAAGCCGGCGAAGGCCACGGCTGGGGCATCAACTTCGCGCGGCGCGTGCGCCGGAAGAACGAGGTCAGTTACTGGTCGCCGGTGTCGCGCGCCTACTCGATCTTCCGCGCCTCGGCCGCCGGCGACCTGACGGGCCTTCCCGCCCTTCGGCGCGGGCGCAACCTGCGCGTGAAACCGTTCCTCGTCGGCGGCGCACTCCGCGGCGTCGGCGAGCCCGAATTCGGCGGCGACTTCAGTGCCGGCGTCGACATCAAGGCCGGCCTCACGCCCTCGCTGACGCTCGATGCCACGGTGAACCCCGACTTCGCCCAGGCCGAGGCCGACGAACAGCAAGTCAACCTGACGCAGTTCAGCCTGTTCTTCCCGGAAAAGCGCGAGTTCTTTCTCGAGAACTCCGGCATCTTCTACTTCGGCGACATCCCCCGTAACCAGCGGCAGACCACGCGGTTCCGTCCGCCGGAGGAGGACCTGTTGCTCTTCTTCAGCCGCCGCATCGGCTTGAACGACAGCGGCGCGCAAGAGCCGTTGTACGGCGGCCTGCGCCTGACGGGGCGCGCCGGCGCCTTCGGCGTCGGCCTGATGACGATGCAGAGCGAGGAGAACGAGGGGAGGCCGGGCAACAACTACACGGTGCTGCGCGTGCGGCGAGATATCTTCAACAACTCCGACATCGGCGCCATCGTCTTGTCGCGGCAGCCGTCCGGAGACAGCCGCGATTTCAACCGCGTCGCCGGTGTCGACGCGAACTTCCGGTTCTTCAAGAGCCTCAGCCTCAACGGCTTCGCCTCGCGATCCGACACACCGGGCGTCACCACCAACCAGGACGCCGCCAAGGCGTCGATTGGCTGGGAAGACAGCCACAAGCGCCTGCAGGCCTCGATCATGAAGATCGGCGAGGGCTTCAGGGACGACCTGGGCTTCGTGCGCCGCTCCGGCGTGACCCGGCAGTTTTACGACTGGGCGTCGTTCTGGCAGCCCGAGTCGCTGCGCAAGCGCGGCATCCGCCAGCTGCAGCCGCACGCGCGCATGTTCAGCTACGACAGCCCGAACGGCGACCTCGTGTCCAGAACGATCCACATCGCCAACCAGACCACATGGAACAACGGATCGTACTTCGAGTACGCGTTCGAACCGCGTACCGAGGCCATCAGCCGGCCCTTTGCGATCTACCCCGGTGTTGCGATTCCGGCGGGTCGCTACGACTGGAAACAGCACCTGTTGCTCTATGAGGGCGACCATAGCCGCGCGTTGTCCGGATCGATCCGCGCGACGATCGGGGACTTCTGGAGCGGCACGCAGAAGACCACGCAGATCAGCGTGCTCTACCGCCCGACCTACAGGCTGGTGTTCGACGTCGGCCTGCAGGTCAGCGACATCGATCTCGCGCTGCCGGACGCGTCGTTCACGACGACGCTGGTCAATTTTCGGAGCGGGTATTCCTTCAGCTCGCACATGTTCCTGGATGCGCTGATGCAGTATCGGACCGATGTGAAGCAGTTCTCCGCCAACGTGCGCTTCAACCTGATCCACCGTCCGCTCAGCGACTTCTTCATCGTCTACAACGAGGCGCAGTTCACCGAGACGACCCAGACCGCGGGGCGGGGCATCGTCGTCAAGTACACGCAGATGTTCTCTTTCTAGAAACTGACCGTGTACACCAGCTTGAAGGTGCGCCCGATCTCGGGCAACACGTCCTTCAGGTAGTTCAGGTGGTTGCGATAGCGCGCGTCGGTGGCGTTATCGAGCCGCGCCGTGATCGTGTTAAGCACACCTCCCTTGTTGAAGGAATAGGACCCGAACACCCGGCCGGTCGTGTAGCCGCCGGTCGGCAGCTCGGCCCCGTAGACGCGGGTCTGATCCGAGACGATCGAAACGCTCCCGCCAACCTGGAACGCGTTCTTCCGATACGTCAAGCCGGTGAGGACGCGGAATGGCGGGATGCGCGGCAACGGCTGCCCCGACGCTGACAGCTCGCCCTTGACCCAGTCGTACGTGACTTCGGCCGTCAGCTCGTCGGTCAACTTCAGGTCGGCGTGGGCCTCGGCGCCGAGCAGCACGCTGTCGGCCGCGACGTTTTCGACCACCGGAAAACCGTCTGCCTCTTCGCCGGTGGGCTGCCGGAAGATGTAATTCTTGATGTCGTTCCGGAAGAAGGTGAGTTCGCCTTCAAAGCGTGTTGAACGGCCGCGCAATGACACGTCGAACCCGATCGCATGCTCGGCGTTCAGTTCGTCGTTGCCGACTTCAAACGCCAGATTCCCAGGGTGCGGCCCCAGGTAGTAGAGCTCTTCGAGCGCGGGATACCGTGCCGCTCGCGCCACGTTGACCGCCAGCACGACATTATCGTTCCCCGCCAGCGGCTTCAGTAACAGACCGACCGATCCCGAGAACTCATTGAAGTCGCGGGCCTTCAAGCCCTCTTCGGGCCGGTACGCCGCGTGATCGAGACGGCCGCCAAACTGCAGGGTCGCGTGCGGAAACCCGAGCTCTTCGTACAAGAATCCCGCAAACGACTGCTGTCCGACCGGCGGCGACAGTGCCTCTTCGCCCGTCGCGCTGAAGTTGCGGTCGAGGAACCAGACACCGAAACTTCCCGTCAACTTCCCGGCCGGGCGGTGCGAGAGCAGCACTTCGCCCTCCACGGTGTTGTTGTTGAAGGTGGTGCCGACCTCGGTGCCCGTCAGCTCCGAGTGCTCGTAGCGGCGAACACCGAGCGTCGCGCGATAGGACTGCAGCCACCCTCCCAGTTGCGACCCGCCCCCGCGCACGCTATACGAGTGGCGCTTAGGCGTCAGGCTGATCTGCCCTTCTTCGACAATCGGAATGCCGTACTTCGTGTCGTCGTAGCCGTAGCTGGCGCCGACGTACGAGCGTGCACCGGTCCATGCAGCGCCCACGGTCCCCAAACCCATCCGCGAGCCCGAGTTGTCCACTTCACCCTCCGGGGTCGTGTAGTTGCCCGCATGGCGGCCCGCGCCGCCGACGTGCACGGCGAACTTGCCGTTGCCGACATGGATGTCGCCCGCCCCGCCCGTCTGCGATCCGTTGCTGGTGTAATCCGTCGTGATCGTCCCCGATGCCCCCTGCTGTCTCTCGGTGGGAATCTGATCCGTGATCACGTTGACCAAGCCGCCGATCGCGTTGGCGCCGTAGAGCAGCGTGGCCGGCCCGCGCACGACCTCGATCTTCTTCGCCGCTGCAGGATTACTCGGCACAGCGTGATCGCCCGACTGGCTCGACAGGTCGCCCATGCGCTGGCCGTCTTCGAGCACCGCGATGCGGTCACCGTCAAGGCCGCGAATCACCGGACGCGCCGGTCCGGGGCCGAAGGCACGCGTGGCCAGGCCGGGCGCCCCCGACAGCGTGGCTCCGATCGTTGATTCAAGCTGCTTGGCCAGCTCTTGACCCGCCAGCACCGAGGTGGGCTGATACGACTCGAATTGCGGACGGGCATTGGGGCTAACCGACAACACCTCGGCAAAGTGCAGATCGAAGTCGATGGCGAGATCGAGCGTGACCGGCTGCGCGGCGACCGTCACCTCGGTGCGCCGGGTGCTGTAGCCCTCGGCGCGCACACCGACGTGATACGAACCCGGCGGCACGCCTTCGAACCTAAAGGCCCCATCGACACCAGTCCGCACTTCGCGGCGCAGCTCGTAGATCACGACAAGGGCGCCGGCAAGCGGCTGGTTGTTGTCGCCCTGCGTTACCCTGCCGCTGAGCGACGTGGATGTTTGGGCCGATGCCCGGATTGGAGCAACGACGCCGAGAAGAACCATCGACATGACAGCGAGACGACCAAAGCGGATAACGCCCATGACACACTCCTCACACACATCAGAAATCGGCGCCGGTCAGCTGAGGCACGCCCTTATGGAGTGCCACCCGGAAGCAACCGGCGAACTCAGCGTGAGGAGGAAACGGGGGGGCCTCGGGTCGAGGGCGCGGCTGAGGCAGACGCACGCGGATGCCTCTCGCCAAGCCCCAAGCGCGTGACCGCCCGGAACGGCGAGGCGAGCGTGGCCGGATCGGAGGCACAAGCTCCACGCATGGCCCGCTGCAGGTGGCAGACGACGCAGTGGTCGGGCCGGGCCCCGTCAACCCCGGCCGCACCAACCCGGAGCGCACCGGCGTCGTCTGATCCCGGCACCCACCGGCACGCCGCATCGTCTGCGGCGCCCATCGGGTGTGCCTCGAGAACCGGCAGGGCCACGCCGCACAGGAACGCGCCGAGCGCGAGCCAGGCGAGCGGACGCCGCCGAAGGCGGGCACCGGCGAGGGAACCCGTCACGCCGCGGCTGCTCCTCGGCCGGCGATGAGCGGCTTGACCGCCGCCATCACAATCAGCACCAGGCCGAACGTGCACACGATGGTCGCGCCGGTCGGCAGGTCGAACTGGACCGAGAAGTACATGCCCAGGATGGAGACCACCGTGCCCATGCTCCAGCCGATGGCCAGCCGCCGGCCGATGCCCTCGGCATACAGCATCGCCGCCACCGACGGCACGATCAGGTAGCAGAACACCAGCAGCACACCGGCGATCGACACCGACCAGGTGACCACGAAGCCGAACGACGCATAGAAGAGAAAGTCCCAGAGCCGTAACGAGATGCCTTCGGCCTGCGCGCGATCGGGGTCCATCGAAATCAACAGGAACCGCCGCCGGAAGATGTAGTGGAACACGCCGATCAGCGCGTAGACCGCCGCGGTCTTGCCCACCTCTTGCCACGACACGGCCAGGATGTTGCCGACGAGCATGTCCTTGAGGTGCTCGGCCTGCGCCGTCGACTGGCTCATCGCCACGATGGCCGCCGCCGAGGCCACGGCGTACGAAATCCCGATCATCGCCTCCGCGGGAATGCGCGCCGTGCGCCCGTGCGGCAGGCTCGAGAAGACGGCCGCGCCGACGAAAGTGAACGCGAGGCTGAGCCAGTACACACCGGGGCCGTGCGGGTCGCCGCCGGAGAAGGGCAGCAGCAACGCGACGGACGCACCGAGAGCCGCGATCTGCGCGAGCGAGAGGTCGACGAAGATGACCCCGCGCTCGACCACGTGCACGCCGAGGTAGGCGTGGAGGCCCGTGAGGATCAGGCTGGCGACAAACGGCGCCGCCAGGAATTGGAGGACTGTCGTATCCATACGCCTACCGTCCGAGCACTTGCTTGAAGGTCGTGGTCAGCAGGTTGATGTTGTAGTCGAAGAGCTTGATGTAGTCAGGGGCGTCCTTGACGCCGCCGGTCGACGGCGCCAACACCACCACCTTGCCGCCGACCTCCCGGACGATCGACTCGGGGGTCTTCAGATCGAAGTAGGGCTCGACGAGGATCACCTTCACCTGCTGGCGCTTCATCTCCGCAATCAGGTCGATGGTGTGCGAGGGTGAAGGCGGAATGCCGGGCTTCGGTTCGACGTAGCCGATCACGTCCAGCCCGAAGCGTTCGGTGAAGTTGGGCCAGGATCGGTGATAGGTGACGACCTTGGTCCCCTTATAGGGGGCCATCGCCGCGTCCCACCGCTTTTGCGCGTCGGCGAGGCGGCGGTCGAAGTCCGCGTAGCGCTGGTCGAAGTAGGCCTTGTCGGCGGGCGCGATGCGCGCGAGCGCGCCGACGATCGACTTGGCGATGACCCGGCCGTTGTCGGGATCGAGCCAGTAGTGCGGGTTGCCGGACGCGTGCACGTCACCCATGGCGCGCGTGATCTGTCCCGTCGGCAGCTCCAGGATGCGAACACCGGCCGAGGCGTCGAGATGGCCGGGACCGCCCGGCTGAATCCTGGCGTTGCGGCTCTGCGTGAGGAGCGGCGGCAGCCATGCGATCTCGAGCTCGCGCCCAATCACGATCAGCAGGTCGGCCCCGTGCAGCTTGATGATGAAACTCGGCTTCGGTTCCACGAAATGCGGATCCTGGTAGCCGCGCGCCATCGACTCCACGGTGATCCGGTCGCCGCCGACTTCGCGGGCGAGGGCGGCGAGGTCCTCGGTGGTCGTGATGACCTTGGGTGGCGCCGCCGGCGCCGGCGACGCGAGCGACAGCGCCAGAAGCAGTGCCGCCGAACTGGAAATGAATGACTTCATGATGGCCTCATCTGGCGCCCCATAAAGGGGCGCCCTACAAACTGCTAGAACACGTGCGCGCCGTGGGCGCCGATGGAAAACAGAATCTGGAACAGGAACTCGTTGGCCTTGACGCCGTCGCCGTAATGGGTCCGGCGGTACTGCCCGCGGATTTGGTTGAACTCGCTCGGCCAGTAGGTCAGGTAGACCGATCCGCCCGAGTCGACGAGCGAGGTGTCGAACGCGCGCGCCGATCGGTCGTAGCGGGCGCCGCCAAACCAGCGCCGCGCGAATTGATATTCACCGCTGCCGTAGAACCCGAACGCGGTCGAACCGGCCAGATCCGACGACCGGGGCCGGTTCCACACCAGCTCGGTACGCGCCTGAAGCCGGCGATAGATCGCGCGCCGCAACGGCCGGTAGCGGAACGTGGCGTCGAATCCGAACAGACGCGTGGTGGCGTCCGGGTCGAGTGACGGCGAGTCCGGCGTGCCCGCGGACGGGCCATAGGCGAACGATCCGCCGACGTCCAGGTTCGTGGCCTCCGTCAGGTCCCGATAGCCGCGCACGCGTGCCACGTAGGCCAGCTTCGAACGCCGGGGCGAGGCAAAGACCTCGGAGTTCCCGTAGTAGGCCTCGCCGGTGGCCTCGAGAAACAGGAACGAGTTATTGATCAACCGGGAGAGCGACACGCCGGATTCGGAGATCCCCTCTTCGCCGCCCACGAGGTTCTGCGTCACGAGCGGCCGATCCGTCCACGGAATCGCGTGGGTGTGGAGCGTGTTCACCTTGCCGAACTGCGCCCGCATCTTGCCGGCCTTGAGCAGCAGGCCGCCGGGCAGGGTGTTGAAGGTGACAAACCCCTCTTCAACTTCCAAGCCCTCGGGGCCGGCGGCGAGAAACAGGTCGGCGCGCGCATAAGGGTCGACGACCGCCTGGAACGACGTCTCCACTTCGCTCAGGCCGAGGGCCGGCTGGTCGCTGTGAGGGTTGCGGCCGGCGACCCCGAGGAAGTTGCTGATCACCGCAATGTCGGGGTTGAACACCTTGGATGAGCCCGCGGCCGGCGGCACCGCCGGCGGGGGCGCGGGGACCGGCGGCGGCGGAGCACCGGCGGCGAGGGCCTTGAGCCGCTCTTCGAGCGCGGCCAGACGCGCATCGTACTGCTGGCGCATGTCGGCCAACTCCTGCCGGAGTCGATCGACCTCCGATTGTGCCTGGCGCAACTCTGCCGCCGACGGCGCGGCGCCGCCCTGCGCCGACGCGCGGCCAGGCAGCGCGAAGCCCATCACGACCACGAACACCGCCCAACGGATCACTGGTGATGCCACCATCACGACGCCCTTCCTCTGTCGACGAGAATTGACGCCCCGGCCACCACGCGATCGTGGCAGGGACGCGGTCAAATTCAGATCGAGGAGGTGGCGGGAGGTCCGCGCGACGAGGGTGCTGCTTGTACGGCCGGGAGGGCGAAACTGTCGGTGAGTGACGGGCCTGACGTCGCTTCGTGCGGCGCGACGAGTCGTGCTCCGTCAGCCGCGACGGCGCCCCTCATGGCCCGCATGAGGTGGCAGACGTCACAGTGGGCGGGTTGACCGTCGCCCTCCGAGCGCGCCTCCAGTTTGAGCGGCGCTGATTCGTGCCACGCCGGCGCCCCCAGACACGCCGCATCGTCGGCGCCGAGGGGATGCACCTCGTAGAACGGCAGCAGCCAGCCGCACACGAGGGCGCAGAATGCCATCGTGGCGAGCGGACGCCGCTGCCCGCGAATCAGGAACACAGCGTGTACTGTAGTGGTGCCGGGAAGACGCCGTCAAGGAGCGCAGTTGACTCCCGGAGGCACATGACCGATCATCGGCCACTTCTGTTTGCGGAGTCCCCGATGCATCAATCCAGCCTGATCGCTGTCGTCTTCGCGCTCTCGATCGCCAACGCGTGCGCGCCGTCGACGTCCCCGTCGTCTTCGGCGCCGTTTTCCGTCGTCGAAGCGACCATCCCCGACCTGCAGACGGCGATGCAGGAGGGAAAAGTCACCTCGCGCCAACTCGTTGAGCAATCCCTCCAGCGCATTGCGCTGTACGAAGACAAGCTGAACGCGGTGATGACCGTGAATGCGAAGGCGCTCGAGGAGGCCGATCGGCTGGACCAGGAGCGCGCGCAGGGCAAGTTCCGGGGGCCGCTCCACGGCATTCCGATCGCGCTCAAAGACAACATCCACACGACCGACATCGTCACCACGGGCGGCGCGGTGGCGTTCGAGAACCTGATGCCGCCGTACGACGCCACGCTGACGAAGAACCTGCGCGAGGCCGGCGCGGTCGTCATCGCCAAGACGGTGATGACCGAGCTGGCGAACTGGGTCGCCAACGGCATGCCCGGTAACTATTCCGCGCTCGGCGGGTACGGCATGAACCCGTACGATCCGCGCCGCGATCCGCGGCCGGCGACCGCCGACGGACGGCCGGTTCTCAACACGGGTGGGTCCAGCTCGGGCATCGGGACCGCCGCCAGTTTCTGGGCCGCCAACGTCGGTACAGAGACGTCGGGATCCATTCTGAGCCCGTCGAACCAGAACATGCTGGCGGCCGTCAAGCCGACCGTGGGACGCATCAGCCGTTACGGCGTGATTCCGATCACCGCCGACATGGATACGGCCGGGCCGATGGCGCGGACGGTCACCGACGCGGCCATCCTGCTCGGCGTGCTCGAGAGCGCATCGCCCGACCCGAACGATCCGGCGACCGCCACCTGCCAGGCGCCGCCGAACCGCGACTACGTCCCCTTCCTGAAACGCGACGGGTTGAAAGGCGCGCGCATCGGCATTCCGCGCGCCAACTACTACGACAAGATCACGCTGCCGGGCGAAAAGGAACCGCGCGGCGGGCTGAGCGAGGCGCAGGCCAAGTCGATGGCCGACGCGATCGAGGTGCTGAAGAAAGAAGGCGCCATCGTGGTGGATGCCGATATCCCGAGCGTTGTCGACAAGGACCCGAAGAACAACCTCCTGCTGTGGGGCACGTGCTCGGGCCCGAACGACGTCCGCGGGAAGGACCAGAACTGCTCGTACGCGCTGAAGTACGGGATGAAGCGCGACTTCAACGCGTGGCTGGCATCGCTGGGCGCCGCGGCGCCCCTGAAGACGCTCGCGGAACTGCGTGCCTTCAATACGGCGCATGCGTCGCGCCAGGCCATCAAGTACGGCCAGGCGCAGCTCGACGTCTCGGACGAGATGGATCTCGAGAAGGACCGCGCGAGGTGGGAGGCGGATCGGAAGAAAGACATTTACCTGGGCGCCACGCATGGGATCGACGAAGCGCTGAAGGCGCAGAACCTGGACGCGCTGCTCTTCCCGGGTTCGAGCGGCGCGGGCATCGCGGCCAAGCCGGGCTACCCGACGGTGATCGTGCCGTTCGGGCTGGTCGTGCCGGTGCCGCCGCCGAACGCGCCGGCATTCCCCGAGGGGTTCGCGCTGAAGCCGGCACCCTACGGCGTGAGCTTCACGGGCACCGCGTGCAGCGAGCCGCGCCTGATCGAGCTGGCCTTCGCGTTCGAGCAGGCCACGGAAAAGCGCGTGCCGCCGCCGAGCGCGCCATAAACGGGATCTGCCCAAGGAAACCACGAAGAACACGAAGTTCACCACGAAGACCACGAAGACAATCTTTCAGTCTGATCAAAGAGAGTCTTCGTGAGCTTCGTGGTTCTCTTCGTGATCTTCGTGGTTTCTTTGTGGAAGTGAGGAGCCGAGATGTTTGGACCCGACGAGACGCCGCTCGAACGCACGCCCGACACGCGCTTTGGCGGCACGCCGCCGGGGCGGACCGGTCCCCCGCTCGCGCCGATTGCGATCATCGGCGCACTCATCGTGCTGCTGATCGCGGGCGGCGCGTGGTGGATGTCGAGGCAACCGGCGCCGGCCAACGCCACGCCGGGGGCCGTCACCACCACCGACGCGCCGATCGCGCCGCCGCCGCCGCCGCCGTTGCCGGCGCTCGACCGCATGGATCCGCTCATGCGATCGCTCATCGGCGCGCTCTCGAGCCGGCCGGAGCTGGCGCGCTGGCTGGCCACCGACGACCTGGTCCAGCAGCTCGCGGCCGCCATCGATCAGGCGTCGCAGGGCAAGTTCAGCTCCGGCAACTTCAAGGTGATTGCGCCGGCGGGTCCCTTCACGGTCTCGCGCGGCGGCGGCCGGCGCACCATCGACCCTGCCGGCTACCGGCGCTACAACGGCCTGGTCGACACGGTGACCTCGATCGACGCGTCGGCGGCCGCCAGGGTCTACAAGACGATCCGGCCACGGCTCAACGAGGCCTACCGCAAGATGGGCCATCCCGACGGCGACGTGGATCGCGCGCTCGACCAGGCCCTGGCCATCCTGATCGACACGCCGGTCGTACGCCAGCCGATCGTCGTCGTCGAAGGCACCGGCGCGCGATGGGCCTACGCCGATCCGAAGCTCGAATCGCTGAAGCCGACACAGAAGCAGTTATTGAGGATGGGCCCCGACCACGTCGATGCGATGCTCGTCTGGCTGCGGGCGTTGCGAGACGGCTTGAGGCTTGAGGCTTGAGGCTTGAGGCTTGAGGCTTGAGGCTTGCGGCTTGCGG
>MELE01000124.1:54651-58296 GCA_001768615.1 Acidobacteria bacterium RIFCSPLOWO2_12_FULL_67_14b
TGAGGCTTGCGGCTTGCGGCTTGGCCCAAGCCCCAGGTCTCAAGCCCCAAGCCCGCTAGTGAGTCATCGCGTACAGCAACACGTTGATCCCAAACGCGTAGCCGTTCACGGACATCTCGTAGAAGTACCGCGGATTCGACGCCTCTTCCTCCCACGAATCCCCGATATCCGTGTTGTGCGTCATCAGCACCATGATGCGGCCGCTCGCGTCCGAGATGGCGCGCGCGTGCGGGACGGCGCTGTCCTCGTAGCGCTCCGACGTGCCCCCGCCGCTGCCGGCCCAGAAGCCGATCGACGCGATTTGCGGCACGCGATCGAGGATGAACTGGGAGCGGAAGAGCGGATGATCCGGCGGCAGGTCGCGGATCGGATACTGCGCCGGCGGCAGCGCCTTGGCGAGCTGATCGGTCCACACCTCCCACGCGTACTCGCCCCAGAAATCATCCGCCCACAGGAAGCCGCCCTTGAGCACGTAGGCGCGCAGCGCCGCCGCCTCGGCGTCGTCCAGGTAGGCGGCGCCGACCTCGGTCATCATCACGAACGGGCACTGGAACAGCGCGTCGGTCGTCAGCTGCACGACGAGATGGTTGGGTTCGTCGGGCGCGGCGAAGCTGACCTGTGTTTTCGTGAGCTCCGAGAGCCGGATGGACATGTTGATGTCCGCCCTCGGGTAGTCGACGCTCCAGCCGGCGCCGTCGCCGGCCCGATTGCCGCGGAAGGCGATGCGGCAGAACTGGAAGAGCCCGTCGAAGCTGTCTTCGGTCGCGAGGCGGATCTCAAAACCGCCCCGCCCGCGGCCCCGGCCGCCTCGTTGCGCCTCGCCCGTCGTAGCCGTGGCCAACGCGAGCACGAGGACGAGCACGACGCGCATTCGTGAACTCTTAACTCTGCACTCTAAACTCTTAACTCTCGAGCGGCACCTGCAGCGTCGGCATCGGCGCGCCGGCGAAGAGCCTCACCAGCGGACGCGCCATCAGCCGCGTCATGCGATGCGCCTTGTTCGACCGCGCGCTGTCGGTCGAGATGCCGGTGTTGGCGTACATCTGCCGGTATAACTTCGAGACCATCACGAAGGCGACGCGCGACTTCAGCGACTTCACGCACTTGGCGCGCTCCCACACCAGCGGCAGCCGGTAGAACTCGTCCCACACCCCTTGCGTGCGCTGCCGGATCTCGTCGGCCGACATCACCGGATGCGGCGTGTAGACCTTCGGGCGCAGGTGCTTCGGGATCAGCCAGTGGCGCGTCACCGGCACGCCGTCGATGGTCGGCGCGTTGTCGGCCACCGACTCTTCCCATTTCTGGAAGTCGAGCGTGCCGGGGAACGGCGTCAGCATCACGAACTGCGCCAGCGTGATGTTGGCCTTCTGGGCGAGCGCCGCGGTCGCCTCGAACGTGGCCGGGCGATCGCTCGGCAGCCCGAAGATTAACGAGCCGAGCACGTGCACGCCGCGCTTCTTGAATTCCTGCAGGCGCTCGGCGAGCGCGTCGCCGGCCAGGTTGAAGTCCTTGTAGATGTCCTTCAACCCTTCGGGCGTCACCGCCTCGATGCCGACGAGCGCGCCGCGAATGCGCGCCTTGGCCATGGCGTCCAGGTACTCCGGATCCTCGGCGGCTTCCATGGTGATCTGGGTGAAGAAGTTCATGTCCGACGGCAGCTTCGCGAGCTGTTCCATCAGCTCGAAGCGTTCGTCGCGGATCGCCTTCAGGCGGTTGTAGGTGGTCTTGTCTTCGCGGCGATCGGCCATCCGCAGGTCTCCGACCGTCACCGGGTAGAAATTGTCGTCGGCCAACGCGACGAACCGGAAGCCCATGCGCCGGAGCTCGACCAGCTCCTCGATCACGGCGTCCGACGCGCGCACGCGCGGCTTCTGGCCGTCGGTGCGCCACACCGAGCAGAACGAGCAGTGCTTCGGGCAGCCGCGCACCGTCTGCACCGACGCGATCATGTACTTGTCACGCGGCAGCAGGTCCCAGCGCGCCGAGATCATCGACCCGCCCTCGATCTTGCCGCCGTCGTACACGGCCTTCGGGCCGCCGGCGATGCAGTCGTCGATCACCTGGCCCCACACCCGATCGCCGTCGCCCTTGACCACCGCGTGGGCGCCGCCATGCGCGAACGGCTCGTCGGGAAACAGCGACGCGTGGATGCCGCCGTAGACGACGAAGGCGCCCTTCTCGCGGGCGGCGCGGCCGACCTCGTAGCCGCGGAGGGCGTTGAGCGTGTGGATGCCGATCCCGATCACGTCGCCGGCCGCGATCGTCGAGAAATCAAGCTGTTCCAGCGTTTCGTCGACCACCTGCGGATCGCCGAGATGCCGTGGCGTGGCCGCCGCCAGGACATACAACCATCGCGGGGTGATCACCGCAGCACCGAAAGACACGTCGCTTGGATTGATCAGATGGATTCGCATTGAGTTGGGAAGCTTCGCGCTCTGACTTTGGCGGAGAACGTCGACGATGTCAAACCCTCCCTGGCATAAAGGTAGCATCAGGTGGGGCGGAGGAGAAGATGCGCAAGGGCGTCGAATTCAGCGGATTCATGCGGTTCTCGGCGGCCTGCGCGGCGGCCGTGTTCTGCTGGGCGGCGGCCGCCGGCGCCCAGGAGCGGCCGAAAGTCGGCGTCGCGTTCGGGGGCGGCAGCGCCCGGGGGCTCGCGCACGTCGGGGTCATCCGCTGGCTCGAGGAGCATCACATCCCGATCGACGTGGCCGCCGGCACCAGCATCGGCGGGCTGATCGGCGGGTCGTTCGCCACCGGCATGCCGGCCGCCGAGCTCGAAGCCATGCTCGACAGCCTCGAGTGGGACAGCCTGTTCGGCTCGTTCAACTTCGAGTTCAAGAACATCCGCCGCAAGGCCGACGCGCGGGCGTATCCTCCGCGGCTCGAGCTGGGCCTCAAGCGCGGGCTGTCGCCGCCCACCGCGCTCAACAACGGGCAGCAGGTGGATCGCCTGATCGATCGCATTACCGCGCCCTATTACGCGACGCCCTCGTTCGACAGCCTTCCCACGCCGTTCCGCGCCGTGGCCGTCGATTTGCGGACCGCGCGCCAGGTCGTGCTCGACCGCGGCTCGCTTGCCCGCGCCATCCGCGCCACGGTGTCGTTTCCGGGGCTGTTCCCGCCCGTGGAGGTCGACGGCCAGGTGCTCATCGACGGCGGCGCCATGAACAACGTGCCGGCCGACGTCGTCCGGGCGATGGGCGCGTCGGTCGTGATCGCGGTGAGCGTCGGCGACCTCCGCGACCGCACGACGATCGATTACTCGATGTTCGGCATCATGGCCGACACGCTCGACGCCATGATTCGCGCCAACACGAAGGACACCCTGGACTCCGCGGACGTCGTGCTGAACGTGCCCGTCGACGGCGTCGGCTCGCTCGACTGGCACCGGAGCCGCGAGGTCGTCGAGATCGGATACCAGGCGGCGGAAGCCATGCGCGCAGCGCTGCTGCCCCACGCGATCGGCGCCGCCGACTGGGACCGCTGGGTGGCGCGGCGGAAGGCGGCGCGCAAGACCGCGGTGCCCCCGCCGAAGTTCGTGTCGTTCGAGGGCGTGGCGGGCGCCGACGAGAGCCGCATGAGGCAAATCCTGTCCAGGCACCTCGGCCGGGACCTGGATTTGCCCGCGCTCGAACGCGACCT
>MELE01000125.1 GCA_001768615.1 Acidobacteria bacterium RIFCSPLOWO2_12_FULL_67_14b
CGAACTTGCTGGCCTTGACGCGCGCTTCCCAGTCGGGGCTGCCGATCTCGTATTCGAGCAGCTTCACGCCGTTCATCCAGTGCTCGACGTGCGCGCCCTTCGCGATCAGCCGGATGTCGTTCCACTCGCCCACCGGCTTGGTCACGTCCCTCACGGGCGGATTCACCGCGTAGTTCGATCCGGCCGACGTGATCGCGTTCTTGCCGTCCTGGTGACCGGCGTTGTGCAGGACCTGGAACTCCGGGCCGGTGGACCACGGGTAGGGGCCGTCCTGGGTGATGCGATAGATGATCCCGCTGTTGCCGTTCTCCGAGATCTTCCACTCGAGCCGCAGTTCGAAGTCGCCGAACTGCTCGACCGACATGAGGTCGCCGCCGTCGCCGACCCGGCTCAACTCCCCTCCGGCCGCCTTCCACCCGGTTGGAGGCGTCTCGGTCTTGTAACCGCGCCAGCCCGACAACGAGGTGCCGTCGAACAGCAGCTTCCAACCCTCGGCCTTCTCGGCCGCGGTCAACGCCGGTGATTGATCGGGTGACGCCAGGACAACGGCGAGGCTGGACGCGAAGAGCAGTCGGAACATGGTGGGGCGATTATAGATCCAGCGCGCGGCGGCAATAGTCGAGGCACCGGCCGACCTCTTCGACCGAGTCGCCACCCTTGTATTCGTATTCGATGTTCAGGGGAATCGGCCACCCGCTGTCCCTCACCAGCTTCAACACCGGGACAATCGGCGTGTCGCCCGCGCCGAACGCGACGTTGTCGCCCTGGTCGCGCTTCCGGTCCTTGATGTGCACGGTGACGATCCGGTCGTGATGCTGCTGCAGGAATGCCAGGGCATCGCCATTGGCGGCCGTGAAGTGGCCGATGTCGAGGTTGACGGCGATGAACTCACCCTGTGCGAGCGCTCCGGTGAGGCTTTCCGCCGACGCGAACTCGTTGGGATCGATTCTCGAGTGATTATGCATGCCCACCGGCATCTGGTAGCGGGCGGCGACAGGCGCGACCCTCGCCACGGTATTGACGTTGGACGATGACGTGATTACGGGCGCGCCGAGGGCGCGCGCCATCTCGAAGCCGCGCTCGATCTCGGCGTCGGAAAAATCGTCCTTGAAGCTGATGTTGTACGCCGACAGCACGATTGAAGCCTTCGTGAACCGCTCGCGGACCCGGTGGAACATGTCGATCTCGATGGTTTCGCGCCAGCGCCGCATCTCGTCGCGCGGAATCCGGCGCGGCTCGATGTGCGACTGCCAGAGCTCGCAGCTGTGCAGGCCCAGCTTCTGCATCGCCGCAATCGCCTCGTCGAGCGGCCGATCCCTCAAGCTGTAACTCTGGACGCCGAGGGTCACCGTGCGAGCGGGCCGGCAACCCACCAGCAGGGCGCTCGCCGTGGTGGCGACGAAGACGCGGCGGGTCAGCGCCTCGCCGGCGGTGGCACGTAGGCCAGGAGGTTGTCCGGCTTCCATTCGATCACCCGTTCCTGTTCAGCGCTCATGTAGCAGGCCATCAGCAACTCGGTCACGTCGCGGCCGGCATGAAAGTTCAGCTCGGGTTGCGCGCCGTCGAGAAACCACCGCGTGAAGGCGCGGTTCTCGTTTTCGTACCCGTATTCGGCCGCCTCGTTGCCGACAATGGGCATCAGCCCCTGTTCGGCGTTCTGCTTCTCGATCAGGTCCTCGCCGGCCTGCTGCTCCTGCAGCCGCCGGGAGAAGAACACCTTCGTGCCGCCGTCGAGCGTGTTCACCGACATCGAGTATTCGGGCCCGAGCAGCTCCATCGACAACTTCAGGCCGGCGCCGACGTAGCTCCACGAGGTCGTGGCCTCGACGATCAGCGGGGTGCCGGCGTCATCGACGTAGGTGACGCTGGCGCGGGCGAAGTCTTCGGCGGGTTGTTTCGCGTAGTCGACCTTGTCGGTCATGGTGCCGCGAAGCAGCTTCACATATTCGGGGCGCGACCACTTCAGCGAGGCAATCTGCGCCGACACCTTGACGGGACGAATGCTGCTGCGGGGGGCGCCCGGCGCGGTGAGCAGGTAGCGTCCCACCTCGAGGCTGTGGCACATCATGTCGTTCAGCACGCCGCCGCCCTGCAGGTCGCCCTGCCAGAACCAGGGCATGTGCGGGCCGCCGTGCTCTTCGGCGGCGCGGGCGAGGTACGGCCGGCCGGCGGCCGCGGCGCCGCGCGTCCACACGATGTGTTTGCCGCGTTCGAGGCTGGGCTGGAACAGCTGGTTTTCCAGGTATCCGTGCAGCACGCCCGACTGCTCCACCAGCTCCACCATGCGATTGGCTTCAGCGGCGTTACGGCCAAGCGGTTTCTCGCAGGCAATGGCGCGCAGCTTCGCGCCCTTGGCGAGTGCCGCCACGATCCGTTCCATGTTCTCGACCCGCGCGTAGTTCGGGCCGCAGATCCAGATGCCGTCGATGGACTCGTCGGCCACCATCGCTTCGATCGAATCAAACGCGCGGGCGTCGCCCACCCGAAGCGATCGGGCGAGGGCCGCGGCGTCTTCGGCATGGGCGCGGTTCGGGCTCCAGATGCCGCGGACGTCGGCGTCGCGCACGGCCTCCCACGACCGGATGTGAAAGCGGGTCATGAACCCGCTGCCGATGAAACCCACGCCCAGCCTGCTCGCCATCCGTCGCTCCTCCGCTGTTAATCAAGCGCGGGTCACACTATAGTGCAGCTCGAACATGATCGCCGCCTCCACGCGCCTCGCCGTGATGATGTTTCTCGAGTACCTGATCTGGGGATCCTGGCTCCCGCTGCTGGCGCTCTACCTCGTCGGCGTGCTCGGGTTTTCGGGCGGACAGATCGGCTGGATCTTCGCCACGCAGGCCATCGCCTGCATCGCCGGGCTCTACTTCGGCGGACAGATCGCCGACCGCATGGTCTCCACCGAGAAGCTGCTCTCGGTGCTGCACCTTGTGGGCGGCCTCGCCATGTTCGCCCTCGCCTACCAGACCACGTTCTGGCCGTTCTTCGGCGTGATGCTGATCTACCAGCTCGCCTACATGCCGACGATGTCGCTGACCAACGCGATTTGTTTCCACCATGTGGCCGACGCGCAACGGGATTTCGGGCGCTTGCGGCTGTGGGGCACCATCGGATGGATCGCCGCCAGCTGGCCGTTCGTGTTCATCCTGGCCGGCAAGATGGGCGCGGACCTGAACGCCGCGCTCTCGAGCATTTTCACCGTGGCCGGCCTGGCATCGGTCGCGCTGGCCGCCTTCTCGCTCACCCTGCCGCCCACGCCGCCGGCCAAGCGCGAGGGCGCAGCCAGCGCGCCGATGGAAGCCCTCAAGCTGCTCCGCGATCCGACCATGCTGGTGCTGTTCGTGGCGACACTGATGGATGCACTGGTGCACCAGTGCTACTTCCAGTGGACCAGCCCGTTCCTGCAGCAGGCGGGGCTGGCCGAGAACTGGATCATGCCGGCGATGAGCGTGGGCCAGATCGCCGAGATCGCGTCGATGGCGATCCTCGGAGCCACGCTCGCGCGGTTTGGGTGGAGGTGGACGCTGACGCTCGGCGTGCTGGCGCATGCGGCGCGGTTCTTCGTGTTCGCCATCGGCGATCCGCTCTGGCTGATGGTCGCCATCAACGTCGTCCACGGCATGTGCTACGCCTTCTTCTTCGCCGCGGTCTACATCTACGTCGACGAGCGCTGCCCGCGCGACGCCCGCGCCAGCGCGCAGGGGCTCTTCAACCTGGTGATCCTCGGCGTCGGGCCGTTCGCGGGGAGCCTGTTGTGGGGATGGCTGGGAGATGTGTTCCGCACGCCGGAAGGGCTGGTCGATTTCTCGCGGCTGTTCCTGGCGCCCGCGAGCCTGGCGCTCGCAGCGGCCCTCTTACTGGCGCTCGCGTTTCACCCACAGAGAAAACCGGCCACTTCCTGAACAAATACGCCACAGAGACACAGAGACACGGAGAATTCTCTTTCAAAATTCAGCCACACGGTGTCGAACGACACATCCTCTGCGACCTCGCGCTGCCACTCGACCAGCAGGGCAAGAAGTTCCTTTCGAGAAGCATTTTGAAAACGATCTCTCTGTGTCTCTGTGTCTCTGTGTCTCTGCGTCTCTGTGGCGTATTTGTTTCTCTTGTATTTGACAATCTAATGGAAAGGCGTATAGTCCATTGGCATGTCTAATAAAGACAAGGCCGGCGTGCTCCAGGGCACGCTCGACCTGATGGTGCTGCAGACGCTCGCGACGCTCGGCCCGCAGCACGGCTACGCGATTGCCGCGCGCCTCGAACAGGTGTCCGGCGGCGCCTTGCAGCTCAACATGGGCACGCTCTATCCGGCGCTGATGCGGCTGGAACAGCGCGGCCTGCTCCGCGGCGAGTGGGGCGTCACCGACAACAGCCGCAAGGCCCGCTTCTACGCGATCACCGCCGCGGGACGCCGTCAACTGGGCGCCGGGAAGGCCGAGTGGGACCGCATGGCAGACATCATGCGCACGCTCCTGCACGAGCAGGGCTAGGGGCAGCCATGGCGACGATGCGCGAATGGCTGCGGCGACTCTCTGGCACGATCCGGCGCGATCGCGCGGATCAGGACCTCGAGGAAGAGCTCCGGCTGCACGTTGAACTGCTGGCCGAGGCGGCACAGCGCCAGGGCCACTCGCCCGAGGCCGCCGCGCGGAGGGCGCGACTGCAGGCCGGCGGCACCGCGCAGGCAATGGAGTCCATGCGCGACCAGCGTGGCTTGCCGTGGCTCGAGGATCTGGGGCGCGACGCGCAGCTTGGCCTGCGGATGATGCGCCGCAATCCGCTGTTCTCGGCCGTCGCGATTCTCTCGCTGGCCCTGGGCATCGGCGCCAACACCGCCATCTTCAGCCTCGTCAACCCGCTGATGCTGCGCGCGCTCCCCGTGCGCGAGCCGGCACAACTGGTCGAGCTGCTCAGCAAGTTTCCGGGTGAGCCGCGCAACAACGCGTTCCGATGGAACGTCTACGAACACTTCCGCGATCACAACCACGTCTTCTCGGACCTGATCGGTTTGTTGCCGCGCCGCGCCGAGGTGAGCGGCGACGCGCTCGCGGCCGAGACGGTGAGCGCGGAGTACGCGACCGGCAACTTCTTCCCGGCCCTCGGGCTCGAGCCGGCGCTCGGCCGTTTGATCCGCGCCGAAGACGACCAGCTCAACGCCGATGTGGTGGCCGTCGTCAGCTGGTCGTACTGGCAGAACCGCTTCAATCATCATCCCGGCATCGTCGGTCGCCGGATCGTCGTCGACGGCGCGCCGGCCACGATTGTCGGCGTCGCGCCGCGGGCGTTTCGCAGCGTCCTGTTCGGTTCGCGACCGGACGTCTGGCTGCCGGCCGCGGTTGGCCGGCGGAACGACAGCCGGTTCGCATTGGGCCTCGTCGGCCGGCTCAAGCCCGGTGTCTCGATCGAACAGGCACGCGCGGAGATGCGCGTGCTCGATCGGTGGCGCATCGAAGAGGCCGCGAAGACCGCGCCGTTCTTGAGGCAGCTGACGATCGAACTCGAGCCGGCCGGCGCCGGCTTGTCGTTGCTGCGCGACTACTATGGCCGGCCGCTGCTCGTGCTGATGGCGATCGTCGCGCTGCTCCTGCTGATCGCCTGCACCAACGTCGCCGGCATGCTGCTCGCCCGCGGCACCGCGAGACAGCGCGAGCTGGCGGTGCGCGTCTCGCTCGGGGCCGCAGGCTTCCGGCTGATGCGCCAGATGCTCACCGAGTCGGTGCTGCTCGCCGGGCTCGGCGGCGCGCTGGGCACGGCGCTCGCCTACTTCGGTGTCGACGCCCTCGTCCGTATCGTCATGTCGGGCCGTGGAGTGGTCGGCCTCGCCGGACCGCTGCAGCAGATCGAGGCGCACCTTGATGCCGAGGTCCTGATGTTTACGGCCGCCGTCTCGCTGCTGGCGGGGATCCTGTTCGGCATCGCGCCGGCGTGGCACGCCCTGCGCTCGGCGCCGGCGCAGTCTCTCAGGGAAACCGGAACCGCCGGCGACGCGCGATCGAAGCGGCTGTTCGGACGCGGGCTGATCGTGGCCCAGGTGGCCATCTCGCTCGTGTTGCTCAGCACCGCGGGCGTCTTCATCAGCCACCTGTGGAACCTTCGCAACGTCGGACTCGGTTTCAACCGCCACGGTGTTCTGCTGGTCACCCTGGATCCGTCACGGAGCGGAATGGCGCCGGAGCGGCTGTTTCAGCCGTACCAGGACCTGCTGTCGCGCCTCGAGGCGATTCCCGGCGTACGGGCGGCGACACTGAGTGGGGTCACACCGATTCACGGCGCCGGGTCGGCCCGCTTCGTCAACGTGCCAGGCTTCCAGGAACCACCCATGGCGCGCCAGTACACGTCCCTGAACTGGGTGGCGCCGCGCTACTTCGAGACCTTCGGTACGCCACTAGTCGCGGGCCGCGACTTTCAGTTCGCGGATCAGGGGCAGGCCCGTGTCGCCATCGTCAACCAGTCGATGGCGCGGTACTACTTTGGCGACGGCAACGCGGTGGGCCGGCAGTTCACGCTCGACGGGCAGGACCGCGCCTACGAGGTCATCGGCGTGGTCGGCGATGCGAAGTATCTCGATCTGCATAATGCCGCCCCGCGCACGGTCTACCTGAACGCCTTCCAGGAATCGCGCATGTTCTCGCATCGTTTCTCGATCCGGACCGACACGGCGCCGTCGGCGGTGGCGGGCGACGTTCAACGCACGGTGGCCGAGGTGATGCCGGCGATGGCGATCACCCGCGTGACGACCCTCGCCGATCAGGTGGACGCCTCGATCGTGCCCGAGCGGCTGGTCGCCATGCTGTCCATGCTGTTCGGCTCGCTCGGCGCGGTGCTGGTCGGTATCGGCCTCTATGGCCTGCTCGCCTACACGGTGTCGCGCCGGACCAACGAGATCGGCATCCGCATGGCCCTGGGAGCCACGCGGCACGACATGATCAAAATGGTGTTGGCCGGAGCCGCGGGCCTGGTCGCCGCAGGCCTGATCGTCGGCGCCCCCTTCGCATGGTGGGGCCGGCAGCTCGCGTCACGCTGGATCGTGAACCTGCCAATCGACAATCCCTGGCCGATCGCCTTCGGGGCGATCGCAATGATGGTAGTGGGGTTGGCGGCGGCGTATCTGCCCGCGCGACACGCCGCTCGCGTCGCGCCCGCCGAGGCCTTGCGCCACCTGTAGCCCCCGCCAACACGAAGGCCACGAAGATCACGAAGAAAGTGTGGCCATCAGCCTCCAGCCGTCGGCCCAGAAGCTGACCCTCAATGGCTGACGGCCGATGGCCGAAGGCGCACCGGCGACCGAAGTGCCCGCCGGGATTAGTCCGAGTTGAGTGCCTCCGCAGGGCGAATGCGCATCGCCCTCCGCGCGGGCAACCAGCACGCCGTCGCTCCCGCGATCGCAAGCGTGAGGAAAATCGTCAGCGGCATCCAGATCCCCGGCTCGGGAATGCTGATCAGAATCATCGATCGCATCTGCACGAACGCGATGCCGAGGGCGCTGCCGAGTACACCGCCGGCAGCAAGATAGACGAGGGCACCGCCCGTAATGGAGAACAGCACTTGGCGATTGGTCGCGCCTAGGGCCACGCGAATGCCGATTTCACGCGTACGGCGCGTCACCATGAACGACAACAGCGCGTAGATCCCGACGATCGACAGCAGCAGCGCCATGCCGCCCATGGCCGTCAACGCCGACGCCACGCCGGCGAGGAACACGCGCTCTTCCCAGCCCGCGTCTTCGAGCGGCCGAATCTCTTCGAGCTGCAGATCGGGATTCACATTGGCGACCGCGGCGCGCAGCGGCGCAACCAGCGTCATCGGATCGGCGCTGGTCCGAATGGCGAGGTAGTAGAGCATCTCGTCGCGGACCGGCGTGTAGAATCCGCCGGCGAGTGCGGGATCGCCGACGCTCAGCCCGAGATCCGGCACGACGCCGACGATCTCGCGCCACGGCTCCTCTTCGGCGGCCGCACGCGCCTCTTCGACGCGAATGCGGCGCCCAATCGGATTGCGCCCGCCGAGAAACTTCTGCACGAATGGTTCGTTGACGACCGCCACCGGCGCGGCGCCCTCGATGAAGTCCGTGGCCGTCAGCAGCCGCCCGGCGAGCGGGCGCGCGCCGATGGCTTCGAGAAAGCCGTTGCCCACGGCATGGGTCGGCGCCGGCTGCGCCGCCCGCAGCGGCTCATCGCCAATCGGCTCGACGACGGTGGGACGCGGCGGCGGATACAGTCGCGGCAACTTTTGACCCGCGCCCGCCGCGACAACACCCGGGAGTGCGGCAGCGGCCTCAACCACTCTGTCCCGCATTTCGGGCGACGTGATACGGCCGATGTGCGCGGTCAGCACCTGACGCTGTGGCAGCGCCGGGATCTCATCGACGAATGATTCGAACGCCCCGGCCATCGTGACGGCGCCATTCAAGAGCGCCACCGACAACGCGATCTCGACGACGAGCAGCACGGCACCGACGCGGCCGAAGCCGCCAACTGCAAAACCACGGCCGGCATGCAGGGTGTTCCTCAAGTCGTGCCGGGTGACGCGAAGCGCCGGGAGCAGTCCGCTCACCGCACTGACCAGCACCGTCAAAAAAACGACGAACGCCATGATGCGTGGGTTCGGATCGAGCGTGACCCAGAACGGCCATCCTTCGAACGATCCCTTGATGTAGCGCAGCGCGGCCTGCGCGCCACCCAAACCCAGTGCGGCGGCGATCGCGCCGAGCAGCAGCGACTCGAGAAACAGCTGCCCCACAACGCGGCTCCGCGCCGCGCCGAGTGCGGACCTGACGGCGAGCTCGGGCGCCCGCGACCAGGTCCGAGCAAACACGAGCGTGGCGACATTGCTGGCCACCACCAGCAACAACATGACGAGCACGAACACCAGCGCCGACATCGCCACGTCGGCTTGATTCGAATCGGCGGTATACGGGCGCGCCTGCACGCGTACCTCACGGTTGAGTCCCTCCGCCACCGACGCTTGCCGCGAGAGCTCGTTCAGCTCGCTCGTCGCCGCCTCGAAGGTGACGCCGGGTTTCACCACGCCGAAGACGCGCACGCCCTCGGCGGCGACCTGCGCGTTGCCGCCGAGCGTGAGGTCGTCGAGGGGCAGCCACAGCTCGCCCGACGCCGGGAACTCGAACGTGTCCGGCATGATACCGACCACGGTTCGCGGCAGGCCACCGATCTCGATCTGCCGGCCCGCGAGGTTCGGGTCGGCGTTGTAGCGCCGTTTCCACAAGCTCTCGCGGATCAACACCACGCGCTCGGCGCCCGCTTCACCATCGGCGGGAATCAGCGTGCGGCCGGTGATCGGCGATGCGGGCAGGAGGCGCATCGTCCGCGGCGTGATGAAGGCGCCGTGAACCGACTCCACTTCGCCGTTGCCGTGCGTGAAGGTGAACGGCCGCGCGCCCACGGCACCGACGTGCTCAAGCGTGGACGACCGTTCGAGAAAGAGGTGATAGCGCGCGAGGTCGAGCGCCACGCGGCTGCCGTCATGATCGAGCACGATGAGGCGGGTAAACCGCTCGCCGCCGGCAAACGGCAGGCGGCTGTTGACCAGTTCATCCCTCAACGTAAAGCCCATCGTCGCGACACAGATGCCGGTCGCCAGGGCCAGGATGATGGTGGCAGACAGGATGGGCTGCTTGGCGATCAGCCGGAGGCCGAGGCGGACCTCGCCAATTGAGAAGAGTCGGGTCATCTTTGGCTTCGACGTATCCAAACTGGCCATCGTTCCAA
>MELE01000126.1:0-45069 GCA_001768615.1 Acidobacteria bacterium RIFCSPLOWO2_12_FULL_67_14b
CAGCAGCTCCGCAAACGCGAAGGGCTTGACGAGGTAATCGTCGGCGCCCGAGTCGAGGCCACGGACGCGGTCTTCGACGGTATCGCGGGCGGTGAGCACCAGAACAGGCACGGTGAGCCCGCGCACGCGGAGCCTGGCCAGTACTTCCAGCCCACTGCGGCCGGGGAGCCCGATGTCGAGCAGAATCACGTCGAACGGCTCGGTGGTCGCGCGAAAAAAGCCGTCCTCACCGGTCGAGGATACGACGGCCTCGTAGCCTTCGCCCTGCAGGCCAGCCTTCACCGCTCCCGCGACCTTCGGGTCATCCTCGATGACCAGCACCCGCATCGTCGTCTCCCCGCCAGATTACCAGCCTTTGTCAGTGGATCGACGCCGGGGATTCTGAACTTGCTGTCAGGACGCAGATGTGAACGGCTTCTGGATGAACTCTTCGAGGCGCGGCAAGAGATGATCGAGTGGCGTGGGTGCCCGTGGCGGCGATTGAACGGGTGGCGCCGGGCAGGTTACGATGATCGACTGATGGCGCAGGCCTAACCCGGCCGTGCGAAGGAGATGACTGATGAAGCGATCTGTTCTGGCACTTGCGGTGACGGCGATGGCGTTGGGCGCCGCGATCAGCGCGCAGAAGACCACCCCGATCAAGACCGGTGGCGGCGGCAGCCCCCACGTCCGCACCGAGTGGACCATCGACGGCGGCAACCTGTCGATCGAGTACGGCCGGCCCTCGCTGAAGGGCCGCGTGCCCGGCAAGGACATCGACCCGTACGACGGCCGCGAATGGCGCACCGGCGCGGACGAGGCCACCACGCTCAAGACCGACAAGATGCTGATGTTCGGCAGCCTGCACGTGCCCGCCGGCACCTACACGATCTACACGATCCCGACCGGCGGCACCTGGCACCTCATTGTCAGCAAGAAGACCGGCCAGTGGGGCATTCCGTACCCGAAGGGCGACGACCTCGGCCGCGCGCCCATGACCCTCGGCAAGGCGCCCGCGGCCGCCGAGCAGCTCACGATCTCGATCCAGGACACGCCGGCCGGCGCCACGCTCCACATCGATTGGGGCACCACCCGCGCCAGCATCCCGTTCATCGTCGGCTAGGCGGATGCTCAAGCGCCTCCTGGTGCTGACAGCCGCATTCAGCGTTCTGACCGGGGGGGTCGCCGGGTCGACCACGGTGATTCCCCCCACCTTCGACGCGCTCGTCGCCGGCGCCGGCACGATCTTCGTCGGCGAGGTGATCGGGCAGCGGGCGGCGTGGGAGGCGACGGCCCACGGTCGAATCATCGTGACCTACGTCACCTTTCGCGTCGAGGACGTCTGGAAGGGCGCCGCCGGCGCCGTCACGCAACTCGAGTTCCTCGGCGGCACGATCGGCAATCGGCGGATGGAAGTCGTCGGCATGCCGGTCTTCCGGATCGGGCAGCGGGACGTGCTCTTCGTCAGCTCCACGGTCAGGGCGGTCAGCCCGCTCGTCGGTTTCATGCACGGGCGCATGCGCATCGAGCGTGACGTGATGACCGGCCTCGACCGCGTCCGCACCTACGACGGACGGTCGCTCGGCAGCGTCGCGCAGGTGGGCGCGCGAGCCCCGGCCTCGCTGGCCTCGATCACGCCGATGCGGCTCTCGGACCTGGCCGCCGCGGTGCGCGTGCGCCTGACCACCTACAGGGCGCGATGACGGCGGCCCGCCGCATCCTCGCCGGCGCGGTGATGGCCGTCCTGGCCGTTTCGACCGGCGTCCCCGTCCGTGGCTTTGCGATCTTCGGCTCGGCCTGGCCGCCCGGCACCCTGCCGGTGCACCTGCAGCTCGGGTCGGGCTCGGGCACGCTCGTCGACGGCTCCACGAGCTGGAACCAGGCCTTCACGTCGGCGATCGATGTCTGGAATGCCCACCTCGACCTCCTGAAGTTCAGCGCCGTGCAGGATTCGACCGTGCCCCGCGAAGACGGCGACGATGTGAATCAGGTGTTCTTCGACTCGAGGTATTACGGCCGCGCGTTCCCCGCGGATACGCTGGCCATCACGACGCGGTGGGAGCTCGTCGACACGTCGGTCCGCACCGAAGGCGACATCGTCTTCAACACGGCGTTCACGTTCGATTCGTATCGCGGACCGGTGCGCTCGTCAGGCGGCAGGGAACGATGGGACATCCGGCGCGTGGCGCTCCACGAACTGGGCCACCTGCTCGGCCTCGACCATCCTGATGAAAAAGGACAAAGCGTCTCGGCCCTGATGAACCACCTGCTCGGCGATCTGGATGCGCTCACCGCCGACGACATTGCCGGCGCCAGGTCGCTCTACTCCGCCGGCGTGACGTCGAACGTCAGCTTTCCGCCGCGCAACGAGCCGAACGATTTCTACGCGCAACTGATCGTCATCTATCGCGACCTGTTGCGGGCAGCGGCCGTCACCACCTACGTGGATCCCGAGGGCGTCGTGGTCTGGCTCTCCGAATACGCCCGCTATCGCGTCGGCCTCTGCGATCACGGCACGGCCACCATCAGGGTGTTCTCGCAGATCGACAACACCGGCGTGTACGGCGTGTGCGCGCTGACACCGGCCGGCCCCATCCCGTTTCCCCCGAGGGACGAAGGCCTGGACTTCATGAACGGCCTCGACGTGAAATACCACGATGGACTGGGGCGATCGGCCATGACCTCGTTCGTGAACAACGAGGGCGCCGTCGTGTGGGTGCTCGAGTACTTCCGCTATCGCCTCAACGGCTGCACCCACGGCGACGCCACGGCCAAGGTCCTCGCGCAGATCAGGGGAGAAGGGATCCAGCCGGTGTGCCTGTAGAGGCGGGTCTTAAGACCCGCCTCTACGTCGAACCCGTTCGTAATCTTCCGGAGTATCGAGATCCAGGAAAGCCCCTTCGTCCTTCACCGCCACATCGAGCACGTGCGCGCGGTGTGCGGCAAACACCGCCTTGGCGCCGATGCGGGGATCGGCGGCCCTGAGCTCCGCGAACACCGAGCTGTCGAAGATCACCGGATGGCCGTGGCGCGCGCCGTCCACGGGCCGGGTAATCGGCGCGCGGGTGGATCGCCACGCGTGCACGACGGCTCGCACCGTGCCCGGATGCACGAGCGGCACATCGACGAGCGTGACCAGCAACGCTTCGAGCTGCGGGTCGGCCGCGGCATCGAGTCCGGCGACGAGCGACGACAGCTGGCCCTGCTCCCATCCCCGGTGCTCGATCATCCGCACACGGGGATCGCGGAACGGCATGACCGCGCGCACCGCGTCGATGTGGGCGCCGGCGACCACGGTGATGTCCGTCAGGCCCCCTTCGAGGAGGCCGCGGAGGCTCCGCGACAGCACGGTGTCACCGGTCGATCCGAGGGGCAGCACCGCCTTGGCGCGGCCCATTCGGGACGAAGCGCCGGCCGCGAGGATCACTGCGCGGAGCACGATCCAGCCCCCGTGGCCGCCCGCTGGCGCGCGGTCCACGCACCGGCTGAGTAAACGCAGCCTCTACGCCGAACGTATACTTGACTTCCCATTGTTGACCTGCCTACACTGGCGCACTTTTAGCCCGCATCCCCTGCCGTGGCCACAGTGTAATCGGCCTCATTTCTGATACCACGGGTATCTCGGGTGCGGCGGCTCAGAGGGCGTTTCCTCTGGGTTTGGTTCATCGGAGGATAGGTCATGCCAAGCGGGACAATTGCACGGCTCCTGATCGACAAGGGCTTTGGATTCATCAGGGATGAGTCCGGCCTCGAGCACTTCTTTCATCGCAGCTCCGTTCGCGGCGCGGTGTTCGAGCTGCTGCGTGAAGGACAGCGCGTCGAGTTCACCATCGAGGAGTCCCAGAAGGGTCCTCGGGCTGGAGACGTGCGGCTCATTGAAGGGTAATACTGGTTTGTAAGCTTCCCTTTCCGGCCCCGGCGGCGGGGCCGGACGTTCGTGGCCTTGCCCAAACGCCCCCTCCTCCGCTTCACCGCCGCCGCGGCCCTCCTGCTGCTCCTCGTCACCGCCTTCGTCGGACCGCGGCTGGGCTCGTGGCTCGTGCGCGAAGACCCGCTCGCCAGGGCCGATGCCATCTACGTGCTGAGCGGCTCGCGCTTCGAGCGCCCGCTCGAGGCCCTCGATCTCTACCAGGCGGGCTGGGCGCCGAAGATCGTGCTCACCCAACAGGACGTCGATTGGGGCGAGCAGTGGCTCAATGAACACAAGATCCCGGTGCCCAGCGAGCTGCAGATCCAGATGGAGCTGCTCGTGCGGATGGGCGTGCCGGCCACCGACCTGGAAGCGCTCGACCGGCAGACCAGCACCGCGGATGAAGCGGACGCGCTGTTGATCACGATGCGCAAGCACGGCTGGTCCACGGTGATCGTCGTCACCTCGAAGCAGCACACCCGGCGCGCCGGCCTCTCGATGCGCCGCGTCATCGGCACCGACCGGAAGGTAATCGTCCGCGCCTCGCGCTACGACCGGTCGGATGTGGATCGCTGGTGGGCCAGCCGCTCGACGCTGCGGTTCACCCTCTTTGAGACGCAGAGGCTGATGGCTTACTGGATTGGGGTGGCTGATTAACAGGGTTCAGCGGCGGCTGATATCATCGCCTTGGAAGTGAACGGGGCCCGGTGGCCCTCCCGGTCTTCAAAATCGGTCGCTGCCTCCTTGCGGGGCAGGCTGGGTTCGACTCCCAGGCGCTTCCGCCAAACTGACGATCGTTCCTCACGATCGTTCGTCAACCCAAGAGCGCGAGCACGGCTTCGGTATCGGTGAGATCCGCGAGCACCTCGTCCGCGCCGGCGGCCCGCAGCTCGTCGATCGAGAAGCCGCCGGTCGCCACGGCGATCGAGCGGGCGCCGGCGCACCGGGCACAGTCGACGTCGTGGGGCGTGTCGCCGATCACGATGATCCGATCGCGCGCTTCGGCCGGTACGTCGTAAGTTTCCGCTCGCTCCCGCGCGATCGGCACCAGCGCGTTGCGATCCGCCGAGTCGTCGCTGAACGCGCCCCACTCGAAGTGACCGAAGATCTCGAAGTGGGACAGCTTGATGGCCGCCGCTTCCCGATAGTTGCCGGTCAGTAGCGCGAGGTACGCCTCGGGCACGTCCCCGAGCGCCTCGAGCAGATCGCGCACGCCGGGCATCAGGCCCTTGTGGCCCGTGCCCGGATGCTGGATCTCCTCGGCCAGCAGCGGCACGTAGGCGTCGCGAAAGCGATCGTGCTGGTCCGGCGTGTCCGGCAGGCCCGCGGCGACCAGCGCCTGCGAGACGAGAAATGCGTCGGTGCGGCCGGCAAACGCCATGCCCTCGAATCCGTTCGGCACGCCGAAGGCCTCGTCAAACGCCCGCGTCATCGCGCGAAGACCCGCGCGCCCACTGAGCAAGAGGGTCCCGTCGATGTCGAAGAGGATCAGGCCCGGCCGCATTCTTAACTCTGCACTGTCAGCTGAACAGTCTCTTGAACAGTCCGATCGGTTTCAATTCACCGGTCGCGCCGTTCAGGACGAGTCGCGATCCGCCGAGCCCCTTCGCAAACGCATCGTCGGCCGTGATCGCGAGCAGTCCGAGACCGCGTGCCCGCGCCACCTTCGCGAGGTCCGCGGCGAACACCGACACCGTGTCCCTCGGCAGCGTCGCCGACGGATGCTCGCCGAGCAGCATCCTGGGGCCGAGCGCGAGCGAGCGGGCCAGGTGCACCCGCATCCGCACGTCGGCCCCGACGGCGCCGGTGGGCACGTCGAAGGCCTCGGCGTCGATCCCGACTTCGCGGGCCAGGGCGCCGGCCTGAGGCAGCACGCGCGGATCGATCGGGTCGACGTCCAGCGTGAACGACATGGCCACGTTCTGCAGCACCGTGAACGCCTCGATCAGGATGCCGCGCGAGGTGACCATGCCGACTCCGTCCAGGGACTTCAGCCAGCCGGCGGTGTCGGTGATCGATCGCGTGTTGGTGCCGAACAGCGACACGTCGCCGGCGTCGGGCAGCGTGGCGCCGGTGATCAGCTGGACGAACGTCTCGGCGGCAATCGCATCGAGCCCCGCAATCGACACCACCTCGCCCGCGTTCAGGGTCAGCACCTTCATCCGAAGCGGGCGCAGGCCCTGGTAATCCTTGACGAGGCCCTGCACGTCGACGAGCGGCGCGCTCACGAGGCGGGCTCCCGCCGGAGCGCCTGGCGCTCGAGCTTCTCGAAGGCCTCGGCCGGCAGCGACACGACGCCGAGCGTGCCCCGGCCTGCCCTGAGCGGAGTCGAAGGATCGCCGTGAAAGTCGGATCCGCCCGAGATCAACACGCCGAGCCTCGCGGCGAGCGCGGCATACAGCCGCTCGTGCTCCGGCGCGTGATCGGAATGGTAGACCTCGATCGCATCGAGGCCCTGATCGACGAGCGGCGCGATCAGGTGATCCCGGTTCGTAACGGCCGGATGCGCGAACGAGGCGATGCCGCCGGCCTGGTGGATCGCGTCGATCACATCGGCAGGGCTCGGCCCGGTGCGCGGCAGGTAGCCGGGCTGCCCGGTCGCGAGCCACCTGTCGAAGGCCTCCTGGACGGACCGCACGTGGCCCGCCTCCACCATCGACCGCGCCAGCTGCGGCCGTCCCACCGACGACCCCGGCCGGCCGGCCGCCGACCGCAGCACGGCGTCGACATCGACCGGCATCCCGAGCGTGCCGAGCCGCGCGCCGATCTCGCGCACCCGCGACACCCGCCGCGCGCGCTGCCCTTCCAGGAACGCGCCGAGCGTGGCGCTGGCCGAGTCGAAGAAATACCCCAGCACGTGCACATCCCGGCCATCGTCGATCGCGGTGATCTCGATGCCGGGCACCACGCGGATGCCGGCGGCCGCCGCCGCGGCCGTCGCCGCCGCGATCGCCGCCACCGTGTCGTGATCGGTCACGCTGATCGTGGTGAGGCCCGCGCCCGACGCCCGCGCCACCAGCTCAGACGGCGTCAGCCGCCCGTCGGAGGCGTTGGTGTGGAGATGGAGATCGATCAACGCTGCGCAGACCGGGCGCGGGCGCCCGGCTTCACGCGCCCGCCGGCGCGCGCGCGCTTCGACGAGGCGGCTGCCTTGTGGCCGGTGGCCCGCTGGCGCTTGACCAGCGCGCGGTACTCGCGAATCAGCAACTCGAGGTGCTCGCGCTCCTCGTCCGCGAACTCGAGGAAGATGCGCTTGCCTTCGGAATCCTCGAAGCGCTCGCCGTAGCGCTTGAAGAAGCGGTGCGAGCCGCGCTCGCAGCGGATGCCGATGCGCAGCGCCTCGAGGTCGTCGACGCCGTCGCGGCGCAGCTGGTCGGCGCCCGCGGCGAACAGGCCGTGGGCCGCGCCCTTGAAGAACAGGAACGTCGGCCGCGACTCAAGCTGCGGATCCTGCTTGAGCAGGTCCTGGTAGCGCCCTTCGAGCGTGCTCAGGTGGCTCTTTTCCTCGGTCGCCAGCTTGTGGAAGATCTGCCGGCCCCGCGGGTCCTTGACCAGCCGCGCGCCGCGCGCGTAGAACTCGAGACCGCTGCGCTCGGTGGCAATCGCGATGCGGAGCGCATCGCGCGCGAACAGCAGCTCGCTGTTCGATCCCTCGTCCTGGGTCACGCGGCCGGTGCTGCACGCGTCGCAGGTGCCGTAGATCTGCACCACGCTCTGCCGCGCCGTGAACGCGCGCGCCGCCGCCACCTCTTCGACGAGCGCCTCGATGTCGGAACTGAGGAACTCGTACGAGCGGTTGCAGGTCTTGCAGATGAGGTGAAAGTGCCGCGGATGCCGGTACGAATGCTCGAACCGGAAGCGTCCCTCACCGAAGTCGACCTTGCGCGCGATGCCGGCGTCGACCATCCACTGCAGCGTGCGGTAGACGGTCGCGCGGCTGATCCGATGGTCCGCGCGCTTGATCAGGGCGACCAGGTCGTCCGCGCTGAGGTGGCCCTCCTGCTTGAGGAACACGTTGACGATCAGGTCGCGCTTGCTCGAGCGCTTGGTACCGGCAGGCCGAAGACGATCCAGATCCGGAACGGCCGCCGTCGTGGCCATGACGCCCTCTAGGCTGTGAAGGACGAGCCGCAGCCGCAGGTCGAAGTCGCGTTCGGGTTCTTGATCGTGAACCCGCCGCCGGTGATGGTGTCGACGAAGTCGACTTCGGCGCCCTTCAGGTAGCTGATGCTCACCGGATCCACGAACAGCCGGACGCCGTTCGATTCGAACGCCTGGTCGCCCACGCCGCTGCCCTCTTCGATCATCAGCCCGTACTGGAAGCCCGAGCACCCGCCGCCCTGCACGAACACGCGCAGGCCGCTCTCGGTCTTGCCCTCTTCGGACAGCAGCTCGCGGATCTTCCCGGCCGCCGCTTCGGTGACGGTGATGATGGTCCCGGGCGCCATCGCCGGAGCTTCATGAGTGTGCGTGTCGGTGTGCATAATCAGGTTTTATTTTATCAGGGTTCCAGAGTCCCCAGAGCGTTGTTTTTAGGCCGAAAAGCGTGAATCCGCCAGCTCAGCCAGTCGTTCACCCGATTCCTGCTCCAGGTCCTTGTGAAGGCTGTTCCCGTGGGCGTCCATGGTCACGATGGCCGGGAAGTCCCTAAGTTGTAGATGCCACATCGCCTCCGGAGTTCCAAACTCCAGCAACGACACGCCATCCACCCGGTCAATGGTCCGCGCGTAGAACTGGGCGGCGCCGCCGATGGCGTTGAGGTAGACCGCGCCGTGCTGCTTCAGCCCGGCCAGGGTCTTCCCGCCCATGCCGCCCTTGCCGATCACCACGCGCACGCCGTACTTGCCGATGATGTCCGCTTGGTACGGCTCCTCGCGAATGCTCGTCGTCGGCCCCGCCGCCGTGATCTTCCAGCCGCCGTCGGCCTGCTTGGCCACCACCGGACCGCAGTGATAGATCACCCCGCCGCGCAGGTCCACCGGTGGCGCGTGGCTGGCGAGGTGATGGTGCACGGCGTCGCGCCCCGTGAACGCCGGGCCGCTGACCAGCACGACGTCGCCGACCTTCAGCGAGCGGACCGTGGCTTCGTCGATCGGCGCGCGCAGCGCGACCTGGCGTCCGGTGCGCTGGAACCCGGCCTGGTCCATCATCGGGATGGTCGGCACCGACGGGTCGCGATAGATCCACTCCTTGATCGCGCCGGTCGTGCCGTCGAGCACGATGCCGAGGCGGCGGTAGGCCCAGCAGTCGTAGGCAATCGAGACGAAGAAGCTTGCCGGCAGGCGATTCTGCGCGCCGACCTTGCAGCCGATCAGCGAGACCTTGCCGCCGAAGCCCATCGTGCCGACGCCGAGCGTGTTCACCGTGCGCATGATCTCGGCCTCGAGGGCCGCCAGCCGCGGGTCGGGATTGACGTCGTCCACGCTGCGGAACAACTGCTGCTTCGCTTCCGCATAGCCGCTCGTGCGGTCGCCGCCGATGCACACGCCGATGGCGCCCGGCGCGCAGCCCTTGCCCTGGGCGTTCCAGACCGCGTGCAGGATGCACTTGCGCACGCCGTCGATGGTGCGATCCGCCCGGCCCAGGTGGGCCAGCTCCGACGGCAGCGAGTACTGCGCGTTCATGTTTTCGCAGCCGCCGCCCTTGAGCAGCAGCTTGACCTCGACGTCGGCGCGGTCCCACTGCTCGAAGTGCAGCACCGGCGTACCGGGGCCGAGGTTGTTGCCGCTGTTCTCGCCGGTGAGCGAGTCGACCGAGTTCGGGCGGAGCTTGCCGCGCTTGGTGGCCTCGGCGATCGCGGCCTTGATCTGCTGCTTCATCCAGATCTGATTGGCGCCGACCGGGGTCTTGATCTCGAAGGTCGGCATGCCGGTGTCCTGGCAGATGGCGCCTTCGATGTCGGCCGCCTGATCGATGTTCTGCCCGATGATGGCCAGCGCCTGCCTGGCGCGCGAGCCCTCGTCTTCCTCGTCGAGGGCGTGCTTCATGGCGGCGCGGACGTCGGGCGGCAGGTCCGTCGACGTCTTGACGATCAACGCCACCATGGAGTCGAAAAAGCCTGGGAGCATCTGTTAAGTGTAGCGACAAACCTTTCGGCTGGTGGCGACAAACCTTTAGGTTTGTCGGCCGCGCGGATTCGCTATCGCCACTGCTGGAGTGCGCTTACGCGCGGCGAGGGGTCTCCCGGCGTTCGCGCGCACCGAGCGACTCGAGGCGAGTCGCTCGGTGCTCTCGTTCGGCGGTCAAATCTCCCTCGGCGCATCAAGCTCTTGGGCTATGGACGCGCCAAAGACGGCAAGACGCCGCGTGTAGCCTCTGGTCGATTTGACGGGGAACTTTTGTAATCCCCTCACTCGAGCTCACGCCGGAAGACCCCTCACCGCGCGTAAGCGCCTGCGGTGAATTGCCTCTTGACCCATTGCGGCATGGGAACCAGGGACACGCCAGCCGAGAATTGTTGTGATGTCGTAGATTTGAGCTTGACGTTATGAACTGGACCTACGGTGTGATATTGCGTCATTGCTCTAACCCGAGACAAGCGGCATGAACTGTGGGTAGTGGGTCAGTTTGAATAACTGACCCACTTTCCCCCTATTTCTTCCGCTTCAGCAATTGTAGTTCGGCCCTAAGCCTTGAGATCTGATCCGCTAGGCTCTTGCAGGTTCTTGAATCAAGACTCTCAATTACCACCTGGTCGATAAAGCCCTTCTTCTTGCCACCCACCAGTTTTAGGTGATCCTCAAGGCGGCGCATAACGTGTGGAGAAATAGCGATGGTGCCGTTCCTACTGCTACTGCTGGGTACTGACCCTAGAGCGTTCTTACTTGTATGAAGAATCATAAAATTGCTCCCTAAAAAGAAAAATGCCGCCGGGGTGTCGGACCCGGTCGGCGTTTGTTACTCGCACCTCGCGGTGCGCGACGAGTGATGATCGCCCTATTCGAAGCGATTTTCAAGCGGAAAGAAGAGCAACGATTTCTTCAATGTCCCACACGTGATCGGAGACGCCTGCGGCCATAGCGGGCGTCACGCGGAGCGACTGATGCACCCTGGCGAAATTGTAGTACATGAAGAACAGCGCGACCATCGCCGCGTGGTTCTCCACCTTACGCGAGAACGCATTGGTCAGCCGAGTGAACCGGCGCATGGACATTCTCAGCGTTAGGTTACTGCGTTCGATGTAGGACGTGGAAATGTGCTTCTGTTCGGGTTCTCCGATCACGGGCTTCGTTTCGCAACCCACGCAGGCCGGAGGCGAGTAGCGGCCCGCGTTGTGACTGGCCGCAAACTTCTTCAGAACCACTCCGAGATCGACGTCTTCACCGAAGGCCGCAACGACGGCGGGCGGATAGTGCGACAGACCGTCCGTCGAAATCTGCACACGGCCGCTGACTCGGCCCGCGAGATCCTGCATGAACTCGTGCGAGTCCTCCGTGGTCCGCCCGCCATATCCGCGCCAGACAGGTTAGGATCAACGGGTGGGCGTTTGGTGCGCTTCGCGGCTTTGGCCATGACCCCCATTGTGTCATGCTAAAGCCGCTTCACTTCGGGGGCTCAAATCGAAAGGAGCCCACTACGGAACTGTGGTGGGCCGTCCGGTCCTCCGAACAGCACGTAAACTTGTCCTGCGAAAACATGCGGTTAAATGCCGCATCGGTGTGATGGGGTCTGGACGAACCTAAACTACTTGTGGCGCGAATTCTACATCGTTCCGCATCCACGTCAGGTCGGGCCTTAGAAAGCCCGGTCAGGGTATGACAAGTGCCCTCGGCCGCGTCGCGCGGGGAGGTCATCTCCCGGCGTGAGTTCGAGCGAGGTGATACAAGAGTTCCTCGTCAAATCGACCAGAGGCCGTACTCGGCGTCTTGCCGTCTCTGGCGCGTCCATAGCCCAAGAGCTCAATGCGCCGAGGGAGATTTGACCGCCGAGCGAGAGCCCTCCCGCTTATCACTACGCTCCTGACGCCGGGCGCACGAACGCCGGGAGATGACCTCCCCGCGCGACGCGTGCCACTCAGGCGTGCCACTCAGCGAACCTTCCCAAGGCCGCCATCGTCTCACCGTAGGTGAAACACTCCCTGCGGCGCCTCCTCAAGAGCCCGGCCTTCGCGTTCACCGCCATCATCACCGTGGGCGCCGCCATCGGCGCCAACGCGCTGATCTTCAGCGTCGTCAACGGCATCATCCTCAAGCCGCTGCCCTACGCCCAGCCCGAGTCGCTGGTGGGCACGTGGCTCGTGGCGCCGGGCGTCATGCAGGGCCCGCTCAACCAGTCGGCCGCGACGTATTTCATGTTGCGCGACAGCGCGCAGTCGTTCCAGGACATCGGCCTCTGGAATGATGGATCCGCCACCGTCACGGGACGAGGCGAGCCGGAGCAGGTGGAAACGCTCAACGTGACCGACGGCACGCTGCCGATCCTCGGCATTCAACCGGCGCTCGGCCGCGGCTTCAGCAAGGAAGACGACCTGCCGAACGGCCCGGGCGTCGTGATGGTGTCGCATCGGTACTGGCAGCGCGCGTTCGGCGCAAGTCCCGCGGCCATCGGTCAGAGCCTGATGGTGAACGGCACCGCCCGCGAGGTCATCGGCGTGCTGCCCGAAGATTTCACGTTCCTCCGTGCCAACCCGCTCGTGATCATGCCGATGAAGCTCGATCGCGCGACCATTCACGCGGCGGGGTTCAACTACCGGGGCCTCGCGCGTCTCAAGACCGGCGTCAGCCTCGACCAGGCCAACGCCGATGTGTTGCGCTTGCTGCCGTCGCTGACCGAGCGGTTCCCGCTGCCGCCCGGCTTCACGCAGAAGATGTTCGACGATGCGCGATTCGGATCGCTGGTGCGTCCGCTCGAGATCGACGTGGTCGGCGACATCGGCAGCATGCTGTGGATCCTGCTGGGCACGGTGGCGCTGGTCCTGCTGGTGGCCTGCGCCAACGTCGCCAACCTCTTCCTCGTGCGCGCGGAAGCGCGCCAACAGGAGCTGGCGGTCCGCCTCGCGCTCGGCGCCGAGGCCCGCCGCATCGCGTGGGAGCTGATGTCCGAATCCCTGCTGGTCGCCATGCTCGGCGGCGTGCTGGGCGTGGCGCTCGCCTACGGCGGCATCCAGTTGCTGGTCTACCTGCAGCCGGCGCAATTGCCGCGCCTGAGCGAGATCACGCTGGATCCGATCGTGCTCGCCTTCACGCTCGGCGTGTCGCTGGTGGCGGGATTGCTGTTCGGCGCGATGCCGATCGCGAAATACGCGCGCCCGCAATTGGCGTCGGCCCTGAACGACAGCTCGCGCGGCTCGAGCGAAGGCCGCGAGCGGCATCGCGCCCGTAACGGCCTCGTGGTCGCGCAGGTCGCGCTCGCCGCGGTCCTGCTCGTGGCCTCCGGGTTGATGGTCCGCACCTTTCTCGCGATTCGCGACGTGCCGCCGGGATTCACGCATCCGGAAGAGGTGCTGACGCTCCGCCTCTCGATTCCGACGGCCGTGGTCGCCGATCAGGGCGAGGTCGCGCGCATGCACGAGCAGATCGTCCGGAAGATCGAGGCCGTCGGCGGCGTTGAATCCGTCGGCGTGTCCTCGTCCATTACGATGGACGGCAACAGCAACAACGATCCGATCTGGGTCGAGGACTTTCCGCAGGCCGACACCACCATCCCGGCGCTGCGCCGGATGAAGTACCTCGGCGAGCGCTACTTCGCGACCATGGGCAATCCGGTGATCGCCGGCCGTGACTTCACGTGGGCCGACGTCCATCATGCGGCACCGGTCGCGATCATCAGCGACAACCTGGCGCGCGAATACTGGGGCGAGCCCGCCAAGGCGATTGGCAAACGGGTCCGCCGCACGTCGAAGACCGAATGGATCGAGATTGTCGGCGTCGTCGGCAACGAGCGCCAGGACGGCGCGACCAAGCCGGCGCCGACGACGATCTACTGGCCGATGCGGGCCAGTGCCGCCGGGGCGGGCATTGCCTTCGTGCAGCGATCGATGGCTTATGCCATTCGCTCGTCGCGGCTGCAGTCGCCGGGGTTCATGAGTGAAGTGCAGCAGGCGGTGTGGAGCGTGAACCCGAACCTGCCGCTCGCGCGGGTCAGGACACTGGCGCAGATGTACGAGGAGTCGATGGCGCAAACGTCCTTCGTGCTGGTGATCCTCGGCATTGCCGCCGGCGTCACGCTGCTGCTCGGCGTGGTCGGCATCTACGGCGTGATCGCCTACATCGTGTCGCAGCGCCGGCGCGAGATCGGCATCCGGATGGCGCTCGGCGCGCGGGGCGGCGAGGTGCAGCGCCTGTTCATCACGCGTGGCATCATCCTCACCGCCGCGGGGCTCCTGGTGGGTCTCACGGCGGCGGCGGCGCTCATGCGGCTGCTCACGGCGCTGCTGTTCGGCGTGAGCCCGTTCGATCCGATGACCTACGGCGCGGTGGTCGCCGGCCTGGCGGCGGTGGCGTTGGTCGCGACATGGCTGCCGGCCCGGCAGGCCACGCGCATCGACCCCATGTCCGCCCTGCGGTCGGAGTAATCCGGGCTCCGGGCTCCGGGGGCTCCATCCTACTTCCCGAAGATCAGGAAGTATTGATACTGCAGAAACGGCTCCTGGCGAATCAGCCGGAGCCCTGCTTTCTCCGCGTCCTTCACCACCACGTCGGGGCTGACACGCTCTTCCGGCGGCGGCCCCGGCCCGGTGCCATCCAGCTTGAAGTCCACGATGCCGATGCGTCCTTGTGGCTTGAGCGCGCGCGCGAGGTTCGCGAGCATGGTCACGCGGTCCTGGATCTCGGGGTAGGCGTCCACGATCAGCACCGCGTCGAGCGACCGCTCGGGCAGGCGCGGATTGCTGCCGACGCCCAACACCGGCTTGACATTGGTCAGCCCCTCGCGCTGCACGCGCCGCGAGATGGCGTTGATCATTCCCTGCTGCACGTCTTCGGCATAGACGAGGCCCTGGGGCCCGACGCGGCGAGCGAGGTGGATGGTGAACCAGCCGCTGCCGGCGCCGATGTCGCCGACCACCGAGGCGTCGGCGATGCCCATGGCGTCCATGATCTGATCGGGAGGCTGCCAGAGATGACGGTCGGGGGCTTCGAGGAGGCCGAGGTCCGAGGGCGGGAACAGCCGGCCCTGCCCGGTGGGCGTTTGCGCCGAGGCCGATGCGGCCAGCAGCAACAGAGCCGCCGAGAAGCGCAGAAGGCGAATGGGCATCGGGGTCAGACCCCTACCCCCCGCGCGAGGAACTTCCACGCGCTCGGCAGCACCAGTCCCGCCGCCGCGATCTTGATCACGTCGACGAGGATGAACGGGTAGAGGCCCGTGGCGAGCGCGGCGGCGATCCCGGCGCCGGTGGCCAGCCACATCACGCCGCCCGCGAAGACGATCGACAGGCCCGCCGTCATCGCGAGGATCGACGTGCCGTAGTGGCGATCGAAGCCGCGCTCGGCCAGCCGGCCCGTGACCCACGCGGCGAGCGGAAACGCCATCAGGTAGCCGCCGGTCGGCCCCAGCAGCCGCGCGAAGCCCTGCGGCAGCTCCGGCGAAAACGCAAACACCGGCAGCCCGGCCACGCCAAGCGTGAGATAAAGGATCTGGCTGAGCGCGCCGAGGCGCGATCCCAGGGCCGCCGCGCCAATCAGCACCACCATCGGCTGAACGGTGAACGGCACGGGGGTGAACGGCAGCGGGAAGCTCAACTGTGACGCCGCCGCCGTGAGCACGGCCACGAAGACGACCGACAGCACCTGCACGGCGGTCCACACGTTGGCGGACCCGGCGCGCGTGCTCACCCGATCGAGAATCGTCGAGGCGTGCGAAACGAGAGGGCGTGATGTCATGACTCGGAATTCTACTGGTATGCCGACCGCCCTGACAATTGCGGGGTCCGATTCCGGCGCCGGCGCGGGTATTCAGGCCGATATCAAGACATTTGCCGCCCACGGCGTCTACGGCACCTCGGCCGTGACAGCGCTCACGGCGCAGAATACGCTCGGCGTCAGCGACATCCACGTCGCCCCCGACGACATCGTCTCCGCCCAAATCGAGGCCGTGGTGGCCGACATCGGGTGTGATGCGGTCAAGACCGGCATGCTCGCCAACTCGTCGATCGTCGAAGCCGTGGCCGCTGCCGTCGAATCGTTCGACCTGCCGAACCTCGTCGTCGATCCCGTGATGGTGGCCAAGAGCGGCGATCGCCTCCTGGACGAAGAGGCCGTGCACGCCCTGCGCTGGACGCTCGTCCGGCTCGCGCGCGTGGTCACGCCCAACATTCCCGAGGCCGAGATCCTGGCGAAGATGACCGTGCGCACGCGCGACGACATGCGCGAGGCGGCCAGGCGCATCGCCACGCTCAAGCCGGCGGCGGTCGTGATCAAGGGCGGGCATCTGCCCGGCTCCGAGATCGTGGACCTGCTCCTCGACAACGGCGAGTTCACCGAGTTCCGGGGCCCGCGCGTCGAGGGCTCGAACACGCACGGCACCGGATGCACGTTTGCCGCCGCCATCGCCGCCCAGTTGGCCAGGGGCGTCACGCTTGCGGAGGCCGTGCGCCTCGCCAAGGAGTACGTGGCGGGCGCCATGCGGCCGGGCATCCCATTGGGTGGCGGCCATCGCCCCCTCGATCACTTCTGGCGCGGGATTTTGTGAGCCCGGATCCCGGAGCCCGGATCCCGGAGCCCGGATCCCCGAGCCCGGATCCCCGAGCCCGTCGGTATACTGATTAGCTGAGATGATCGCGCTGACCGCCATCACTGCCGAGCCGCTGGATGCCGCCGCCCTGGTCCGCGCGCTGGACATCACGGGCATCGGCGCGCTGACCACGTTCGTCGGGCTGGTGCGGGATCACAACCTGGGCCGCCGGGTGATGCGCCTCGAATACGAGGCGTACGAGCCGCTCGCCCTTCGCGGCCTCGAGTTGATCGTGCAGGAAGCCGCGGAACAGTGGCCCGACGTACGCCTGGCGATCCACCACCGCATCGGCCGCATGGGCATTGGCGAGGCGAGCGTGGCCATTGCGGCGGCCTCGCCGCACCGCGCCGATGCGTTTGCCGCGTCGCGCTACGCGATCGAGCGCATCAAGCAGATCGTGCCGATCTGGAAGCACGAGTACTTCGAGGGCGGCGACGTCTGGATCGAGGGCGCGACCGCGGACCCCGACAACGTCGAGGCGCGCGAGAAAGCGATGAAGATCGCATGCACGTAACCATCCGCCTGTTCGCGCGGCTTCGCGACATCACCGGGTCGGGTGAGCTGACGCGCGAGGCGCCCGGCGGCGCCACCGTGGGCGCCGTGTGGTCGTCGCTGGTGGCCGAGTATCCGGAGCTGTCGCCATACGAGAAGTCGATCTCGTGCGCCGTCAACGCCGACTACTCGCGCTTTTCCGCCACGGTGGCGGACGGCGACGAGATCGCGTTTCTGCCGCCCGTATCTGGCGGCTAGCCCCGGACAATGGTCGAAAGCCGATGGCTGAAAGCCGATGGCTGAAGGCCGATGGCTGAAGGCCGATGGCTGAAGGCCGATGGCTGAAGGCCGACAAGGAGTGCCCGTTTGTTCGACAAGTTAGTCTCCGTTGAGGGCAAGTACGAAGAGCTGATGGCGTCGCTCGGCACCACCGCCGTGCAGAGCGACCCGAATGAGTACCGCAAGCAGGCCAAGGCCCTTGCGGAAATCGAGCCGCTCGTCCAGAAGTACCGCGAGTACAAGGCGGTGACGAAGGAGATCGCGCACGCCGAAGAGCTGGTCAAGGGCGGCGATCCCGAAATGCGCGATCTGGCGCTCGAAGAGCTCAGCGACCTCAACGTCCAGAAAGAGCGCGTCTCGGATCAGCTGAAGATTCTCCTGATCCCGAAAGACCCCAACGACGATCGCAACGTGATGGTCGAGATCCGCGCCGGCACCGGCGGCGAAGAGGCGGCGCTGTTTGCGAGCGAACTCTATCGCGCCTACACGCGCTATGCGGAGCGCCAGCGCTGGAACGTCGAGCTGATGTCGCTCAGCGAAGCCGACAAGGGCGGCATCAAGGACGTCGTCGTCAACATCGAGGGGAAGGGCGCCTACAGCAAGCTGAAGTACGAAAGCGGCGTGCACCGCGTGCAGCGGGTGCCGGCCACCGAGGCCAGCGGCCGCATCCACACGTCGGCGGCCACCGTCGCCGTGCTGCCCGAGGCGGACGAGGTCGACATCCAGATCCAGGAGAAGGACCTGCGCATCGACACCTTCTGCTCGAGCGGCCCCGGCGGGCAGAGCGTGAACACCACCTATTCGGCCGTGCGCATCACGCACATCCCGACCGGCACCGTGGTGTCGCAGCAGGACGAGAAGTCGCAGGTCAAGAACCGCGCGAAGGCGATGAAGGTGCTGCGCAACCGGCTCTACGAAGCCGAGATGCAGAAGCAGCACGACGCCATCGCGAAAGAGCGCAAGGGCCAGGTCGGGACCGGCGATCGATCGGAGAAGATCCGGACCTATAATTTTCCGCAGAGCCGCGTCACCGATCACCGGATCAACTTCACGACGCACCAGCTCCACAGCGTGATGGACGGCAACCTCGACGAGCTGATCGACGCGCTGAGCACGTATTACACGGCTGAGAAACTCCGCGCGGTCACCGAGTAATGTGGGGACAAACCTTCAGGCGGGTGGGGACAAACCTTCAGGTTTGTCCGAGACCATGACACTTCGCGAGTACATCAGCGCGGCCAAGGCCCGACTCGTGGTGGCCGGCATCGCCCCCCCCGAAGCCGCCCGTGACGTGCTGTTGCTCGCCATGCACGCTCTCGGCTGGAGCCGGGCGGCCATCCACGCCCGCGACACCGAGCCGCCGCCGGCGGACTTCCCTGCCGTCTACGCGGCCCGGGTCGACCGCCGGACCAGGCGCGAACCGATGGCGTACATCACCGGCGTCCAGGAGTTCTGGAACCGCGACTTCGCGGTCTCCCCGTCGGTGCTGATTCCGCGGCCCGAGACGGAACTGATCATCGAGGAAGCGTTGTCGTGTGCCTTTGGGCTCGCCGCCGACATCGGCACCGGCAGCGGCTGCCTGGCGGTCACCCTCGCCGCGGAAGTGCCGCGGGCGCGCATCGTTGCGACGGACATTTCGCCAGAGGCGCTGGCGACCGCGCGCGCCAATGCGGAGCGCCACAAGGTCGCCGATCGCATCGAGTTTCGCGAGGCAGCGTATCTGGATGGTGTGCCGGGTCCATTCGATCTGATCGTAGCCAATCCTCCTTACGTCACCGAGGCGGAGTACGCGGGATTGGCCCCGGACGTACGCGACTACGAGCCGCGAACCGCCCTGGCCGCCGGCGCCGACGGCTTGCGCGATGTCCGCGAGATTCTGGCAAGGGCCACGACATCACTCCAGCCGGGCGGATTGTTGTTGATGGAGATCGGTTACGGCCAGGCCGATGCGGTCCGCGAGTTGGTCGCCGCGACTCGAGGATTGACGCTGACTAGGATCAGTCCTGACCTTCAGGGTATTCTCCGTGTCGCCGTAGTCGAGCACCTGAGCACCTGAGCACCCAAGCACCCGAGCACCCAAGCATGAGCTGTCTATTCTGCAAAATCATTGCGGGCGACATCCCCGCATCGAAAGTCTATGAGGACGATCAGATGATCGCCTTCAACGACATCACCCCGCAGGCGCCGATGCACGTGCTGGTGGTGCCGAAGAGGCACCTCGCCACGCTGAACGAACTGTCGGCCGCCGAGGATGGCCTGGTGGGAGCGATGGTGCGGCGCGCGGCCGCGATCGCCAAGGAAAGGGGCGTCGACGGCCCCGGGTATCGCACGGTGTTCAACTGTAACGCGCAGGCGGGCCAGTCGGTGTTCCACATCCACCTGCACGTGCTCGGCGGGCGCGCCATGGCCTGGCCCCCCGGATGACATCGAAGAATCTGCGCAGTCGGAGTCGCCCTGATAAGGCAATTTTTTCGCTTGGTCTCCGTTTGCTTATCGTGTCAAGTCCCTAAAGATCACGGCCTTCGGAGAACCGGGCGGCGAGATGGTATAGTCACTTGGTTTGCATGCTCTGTGGGCATGAAGAGAGCATTCAGACAATCCTGCCAAGAATCACTACCTGGTATGCGAGCGACATCTGTAGCCCGACGAGGTGAATCCTCACGCAGGCAAGCTCCGGCGCGGGACGCTGAGGGTTTTCAGATCCACAACTGCGATGCGTTTGACTGGCTCTGCAATGCCTTGCCGTGCTCGATCCATGCGGTTGTCACGGATCCACCCTACGGACTAGTCGAGTATTCGGACCGTGAGTTGACAAAGTTGAGAACTGGGCGCGGTGGGGTGTGGCGGATTCCCCCATCCTTCGACGGCCATCAGCGCAGTCCATTGCCGCGATTCACGGTGCTGAACGACCTTGACAAAGAGGCACTACGACATTTTTTTCATCGGCTTGCTCAGCAGCTCATCAGGGTGCTTGTGCCAGGCGGTCACGTTTTTATTGCAAGCAACCCCCTGGTTTCGTACTACGTTTATGACCCTTTTATCCGCTCGGGATTTGAGAAGCGGGGCGAAGTAATCCGCGTGGTCCAGACCTTGCGTGGTGGTGACCGACCCAAGAATGCGCACGACGAGTTCTCGCAAGTATCTGTGATGCCTCGATCTTGTTGGGAGCCATGGGGCTTGTTCCGTAAACCTTGCGAAGGCCGAGTCCAAGACAATCTCAGAAAATGGCACACCGGCGGGCTAAGGCGACGTTCGGAATCCGAGCCCTTCAAGGATCTCATCGTCGCTTCACCCGCCCGGGGAGAGGAGCGTCGACTCGCTCCCCATCCATCGTTGAAGCCTCAAGCCTTCCTTCGCCAGATTGTGCGCGCTGCTTTGCCGTTGGCACAAGGTACGGTACTGGATCCGTTTATGGGTAGCGGCTCAACCATAGCAGCCGCTCTAGCGGTCGGCTATGAAAGTATCGGACTGGAACAAGATAGGGTTTACTTCGAGGTGGCGAAACGCGCAATTCCTTCTCTTGCTGCCCTAAACACGGTCGACGGACTTCACAATGGTCAAGAGCGCTGACTTCAACGAGCTGATCGCGCTTCCTAAGGGCCTCACTATTCCCCAGTTGCGCAAGGCAATCGAATACATCGAACGCGAGGCAGGGGGGCTGGTCGATCTCTACATCGAGCAGGCAAATGTATTTAGCGCGCTGGTCGGAATCTTGGGTACCCGCGCTCTCGACCAGGTAAGTGGATATGAAAAGCACAAGAACATTCATACTGCTCAACAGCAGTTTCCGGACTTGGTGCGCCGCGGATCGGGTCCCAAGCCCAAGCCCGTCGATTGCCTCGAGAGCAAAGCTAGCAAACGACCTTGGGCAATTCAGTCGCACTATAACCATGCAGGCTGGTACATCGTGTGGAGGTACCTTGTAGATACGACCGAATCATTCGAAGGCACCAAACCTGTACTGGTTTGGCGCGTCGACATCGTGTTCTTCGAGGAGGACGACTGGACCTACGAGGGCAGCACGGCGAGCGAGGGCGCCGGCGGAAGAACTCACACTTTTGGAATCAAGAAAGCGGCGAAACGCCTGCAAGGGACCGCGGTTTATCAGCGCAGCGATGTCCAACTGAAGGGAGGTAAGCCGGTTCCGAAGAATGGAGACTAGCTACGGTGTAAGGACTACCGGCACGATGACCCGGCTCGCAGGCGCACCGCCGGAGGCGCTCGGCTCGATCACCTCGAGATAGGCCAGCGTCGGCCTAGCGACCCTGGCCGCGACCGTAAACGACAGCGGTCCCGAGCCATCCACGCCGCCGCCCCTGGCGGTGCCCTTCGCCAGCGCCTTCCCGCCGCGAACCGTCAGCGTCCACACCACCGTGCTCTCGAACGTGCGCGAGCATCCGCTCACGGCGAATCCGCTCTTCACTTTCGCGCCCGCGGCGGGCGCCGTGACCATGACGAACGGCTCGTCCTTCGGCACCCCGGCGCACGGCGTCTGCGCGAGCGCCGGAACCGCGAATGTCAGCACGAACACGCCAAGCATGAGTGGTCGCATCATCGGTCAATCCTTCTTCGCCAGCAGGTAACGGCCGAGCCCCGCCTCGCGCTGCAGCACGAAGTCCACCGCGCGATAACCCTTCGCGAAGTACTCCTGGAACATCTGCCGCACGTGCAGCCGCCACTGGAGCGCGCGCTCGGGCGCCTGCTGCTGCATTTCCGTAAACCCCGCCGGGATCTCGATCCAGAGCCGGCGCTTCTTGATGGTGAGGTCGACGGCCTTCACCGTGCGCCAGTCTCCGTCCATCACCGTCTGGTTGGCCACCGGGGCCTCCCCTACCTCCTGAGACCGCACCCGCAGCTCCGGGGTTTGCTCCAGTCGCCGGAGCACGTGCGGGATATCGATGTGCCAGCTGAGCACCAGGCGATCGGTCGGCGTGCCCCGATGCAGGGCGCTGGTCGATTCCCCGTAGAAATTCTCCGCGTACTCCTCCGCCACGCCGCCCAGCTTGGCGAAGTTGAAGTGCGCGTTCAGCGTCTGCATCGGATCGAAGGTCCACTCGATCAGGTCGATGCCCCGGTCCAGCGCGCGCCACCGTTGCTCCAGCTTCAGCCGGTACCCCAGCCCGCCGCGGTGCGACGGCAGCACGCCGGTCATGTGCGACCAGTGCATCGGCTTGCCGTCCTTCATGCCGACCACGGCATAGGCAAAGCCGACCATCTGCCCCGCCGGGTCGAACGCGCCAATCAACGTGGCTCCGCGATGCACCGTGAATGTGAAGACCGGGACGGTGACGAGATCGGCGCTGTCGGTGTAGCCCCAGATCGCGCGCTCGAGGTCGACGACCTGGCGGAACTCGTCGATGGCGGTGAGGTCGCGAATTTGAATCTCGGTCATCAGCAGGAAACCACGAAGACCACGAAGATCACCACGAAGAACACGAGGACTTTAACCTAAGACTGCTTCGCGTCCTTCGTGATTGAGGCTTCGTGATCTTCGTGGTGAAGGATTTTGAACAGCTCGGTGAGCGTTTGGATGACCCGAACATCCGCCGGCAGGCCGGCCGGCACTTCGCCGGATCGCCGCAGCAGCACCGCCTGCATGCCGGCCGCCAACGCGCCCTCGACGTCGTGCTTCAGGCTGTCGCCGACCATCAGCGAGTGGGCCGCCGCCACACCGGCCCGCTCGAGCGCGGCGTCGAAGATGCTGCGGTGCGGCTTCATGTAGCCGTGTTCCGCCGACGACACGGCCACGTGGATCAGGCCGCCGAGCGAGAAATGCTCGCTGAAAGCATCGAGACTGCGATGCGAATTCGAGATCACGCCGACCCGCAGCCCCCGCTCCTGCAGCCCCTTCAACGCCGGCGCCACATCGTCGTAGATCTCGAAGTGATGATTGCCCGCCCACTGCCGGTAGATCTCGCGCGCCACGACCATCACGTTCTCACCCCGGCCGCCCATCTTCTCGATGATCGACGCGGTGTAGTCGACGAACAGATCGCCGTTGTAGAGCGGCTCTTCGACCTCGTCGAGGATGATCGACGAGGCGGCGGTGGCCTCGGCGAAGCGCGACGGGTCGACGTCGACGCCGTGGACGGCGCAGGCGCGGCGATAGCCCTCGGCCTGGAACGTCGGCCCCGGGAAGATCAGGGTGAAGTCGACGTCGAAGAAGACGGCGCGGATCACGATGGCCCCGCCTCCGCGGCCGAAGGCCGCTTCGGCGAGGTCTCGCCGGAGCTCGCCTGCGCGACCTCGAGCGTAGGCGGATGCCAGGGGCCCGCGACGGCAATGGTGGCGCGCGCCGGATCGAGCAGGCGCCGCGCCGCCGCGTTCGCCGCCTCGAGCGTGACCGCCCGGATCAGATCGGGCAGGCGCACGTCGTAGTCGAGACCGAGGCCGAAGACCTCCGCATTCAGCAGGAACGCCGCGATGGCGCGGTTGGTTTCGAGCTGCCGCGGCAGCGATCCCACGAGATAGCCCTTCGACTCGTCGATCTCCTTCGCGGTGAAGCCGTCGGTCAGCACCGCGGTCAGCTCGGCGTCGATCGAGGCGATCGTCCGTTCCACGTTGCCGGCCGAGACCCCGGCCCGGATGTAGAGCGGGCCCTCGCCGAAGCCGGCGTCGAGCGCGCTGAACACGTAGTAGGCCATGCCCTGCCGCTCGCGAATGCTGTCGCCCAGCCGGCCGCCGATGGCGTACTGCCCGAGCGCGTTGTTCATCACCGCCGTGGCCATGTAGTCGGGATCGGATCGCCGGATGCCGACGAACCCGTAGGCCACGTCGGCCTGCGACTTGTTCATCATCGGCACGGCCACGAGATTTCGCTCCGTCGCCCGCGGCGCGTCGGGGATGGACAAACCTTCCGCCTTCGCGCGCGCCGCTTCGGCGGACAGGAAAGGTTTGTCCCCACCCGCAGGTCTGTCCCCACCGGCCTGACCCGCCGGAGCGGTGGCGGCCCAGTCGCCGAACGCCCGGGACACCACGTCGACTGCCGACTGTTCGTCGACGTCGCCGACCACGACCATCGTCAGGCCGGATGGTTGAAAGCCCTTCTGGTGGCACCGGACCAGATCCTGGCGCTTCAGCGGCTCGACCGACGCGACGGTGCCGCGCACCTTCCTCGAGTACGGATGCGCCCCGTACAGCGCGCTGAAAAACGCGTCGACGGCCATCGACGCGGGATTGTCTTCCTCCTGCCGGATGGTCGTGATCAAGTCGGCGCGGCGCGTGACGATTTCCGCCTCCGGAAACAGCGGGTGCCGGGCCACGTCGGCGACGAGCGCGAGCACCGCCTGAAAGTCCTCGGCGAGGCACGTGGCGCTCACCGACATCTGGTGGCGGCCCACCGCCACCGTGAGCGAGGCGCCGCGGCCATCGAGATCGTCGGCGATCGCCTCGGCGGTCCTCGACACGGTGCCGCGATCGAGCACGCGGGCGCACAACGCCGCCGCGCCCTCCTTGCCGGGAGGATCGGTATAGCCGCCGTGGCCCACGCCGGCGACGATGCTGACGGCCGGCGTGGTGTGATTGGCTTTGACGATCACCGTCACGCCGTTGCCGAGCACGACGCGCAGCGGATCAAGCCCCATCGCAAGCCTCAAGCCCCATCGCAAGCCTCAAGCCTCAAGCCCCAAGCCTCAAGCCCCAAGCCGTCATTTCGGTTCGAACCAGCCGATGGTCCGGTTCTCGGGCGTGAAGTACCGCTGCACCGCCGCGTGCACCTGCTCCGGCGTCACGGCGTCGAGGCGCTCGCGGATACCGTGGTAGGCGCGCCACGACCCGATGGTCTCGAAGAACCCGAGCTGATGCGCGATGTCGGTCACACTGTCCGCGTCGTAGACAAAACGCGCGCGCAGCTGCGCCTTCACCTTGGCGAACTCCGCGGGCGTGATGCCGCCGCGGCGCAGCCGCTCGATCTCCTGCAGAACCACGTCTTCCACCGCCGCCAGCGTCTTGCCTTCGGCGACGCTCGCGCTGATCGAGTAGAGGTACGGATGATCGGTCGGCATCAACGCCCCGCTCACGGTCGACGCCAGCCCGCCGTCGACCAGCGCGCGGTAGAGCCGCGCGCTGCGCTGCGGCCGCGACACGCCGCCCATCGACCAGATGTTCAGGCCCGCCGCGCCGTTGAGCACCGCGTCCGCCACCAGCATCGGGAAGAACGCCTCGTCGGCAAACGCCGGCGCGTGATACACGGCCTTCCAGTATGCGGTCGTGCCCGCCTTGCGCAGCACCACCCGGCGTTCGGCCTGTTGATCCGGTTCGGTCTGCGTCACGCGGGCCGGCGGCGATCCGGGCGCGAACCCGCCGAACTTCGACTCGACGCGCTTCAGCACGTCGTCGCTCTCGACGTCGCCGACGACGACGAGGGTGGCGTTGGCGGGGACGTAATAGCGGCGGTAGTGGCCGTACAGATCCTCGCGTGTCATCGTCCGCAGATCCGACAGCCAGCCGATCGTGGGGTGATGGTAGGGATGCACCTTGAACGCCGCGGCCGTCACCTCGGTGTCCAGCAGCTGTTCGGGATCGTTCTCGCCGCCCTGCAGCTCCGAGATGATCACCGTGCGCTCCGACTCGCAGTCCGCCGGATCGTAGAGGCACGCGTCCATGCGCTCGGCCTCGATGAACAGCATGCGGTCGAGCGCGTCGGCCGACGCGGTTTCCAGGTAGGTGGTCTGGTCGATCCACGTGTAGCCGTTCCAGGCGCCGCCGAACTTCTCGATGATCCCCTTCACCTGGTCGCGCGGGATGTTCCGGGTCCCCTTGAAGTTCATGTGCTCGACCCAGTGCGACACCCCGGTCACCCCCGGCGCCTCGTCTTTCGAGCCGACGCGGTACCAGCACCACACCGAGGCCAGCGGCGCCGTGTGCACCTCCTGCACCAGCACCTTCAATCCGTTGTCGAGCACTGTTTCACGAACCGTCACGTGGCCATCCCCCAAGCCTCAAGCCCCAAGCCTCAAGCCTCAAGCCTCAAGTCTCCAGCGTACAATACAGAGATAGCTATGGCCGACTGGAAAGACACCTGCAACCTGCCCCGGACGTCCTTTTCGATGAAGGCGAACCTGCAGATGACCGAGCCGGAAACCGTCGCCCGCTGGGACCAGATCGACCTGTACGGGCAGATCCGGGCGGCGCGCAAGGGCGCCACGAAATACATCCTGCACGACGGTCCGCCATACGCCAACGGCGAGATCCACATGGGTCACGCGCTCAACAAGATCCTCAAGGACCTGGTCGTCAAGTCGCACAACATGCTGGGTTTCGACGCCCCGTACATCCCCGGATGGGACTGCCACGGCCTGCCGATCGAGCTGCGGGTCGACCGCGAGCTCGGCCCCAAGAAGAAGCAGATGAGCACGGCCGATTTCCGCCGCGCCTGTCAGGCGTACGCCGCGAAGTACCTCGACATCCAGCGACGCGAGTTCAAGCGGCTCGCCATCATCGGCTTGTGGGACGAGCCCTACAAGACGATGGACTTCTCGTACCAGGCGGCCATCGTCCGCGCCCTCGGCAAGTTCGTCGAGAAGGACATGGTCTACAAGGGCAAGAAGCCCGTGCACTGGTGCACGCACTGCCGCACGGCGCTGGCCGAAGCGGAAGTCGAGTACGAGCCGCACACCTCGCCGTCGATCTACGTGGAGTTCCCGCTCAGCGACGAGAGCCTCCCCGAGTTGGCGAAGCGTGTGCCCGCGCGCGCAGGTGGCGACAAACCTTTAGGTTTGTCGTCGGGCGTCTCGGTTCTCATCTGGACGACGACGCCGTGGACCATCCCGGCGAACCTGGCCATCGCGTTCCACCCCGACTTCCAGTACGGCGCCTATGACATCGACGGCAGGGCGGTGATCGTCGCGAAGGACCTCGCGGAGAGCGTCGGCAAGAAGACGGGCAAATCGTTCGACAAGCTGCTGGCCACCTTCGACGGCAAGGCGATGGAGCGCCTGGTGTTCCGGCACCCGCTGTACGCGCGCGACTCGCTGGGCGTGCTCGGCGACTATGTGACGCTCGAGGCCGGCACCGGCGCGGTGCACACGGCGCCCGGCCACGGCGCCGACGACTACCACACCGGCATCCGCTACGGGCTCGAGATCTACGGCCCGCTCGATCCGGGCGGGCACTTCAACGAATCGGTGGAGCTGTTCGCCGGGTTGAAGGTCCACGACGCGAACCCGAAGATCGAAGCGGCGCTGAAGCAACGCGGGCGTCTCTGGCACCGCGAAGACTACGACCACTCGTATCCGCACTGCTGGCGCTGCCACAACCCCGTGATCTTCCTGGCCACGTCGCAGTGGTTCATCGCCATGGAGGCGCAGCACCTGCGCGAGAAGGCGCTCGAGGCGATCCACAACACGCGCTGGATCCCGGCGTGGGGCCAGGCGCGCATCGAGGGGATGATCGCCAACCGTCCCGACTGGTGCATCTCGCGCCAGCGTGTCTGGGGCGTGCCCATCCCGGCCATGGACTGCGTGAAGTGCGGCCATCCGGTCCTCACCAAGGCCATGGTCGACAAGGCGGCCGCGGTGTTCGAGGTCTACGGCGCCGATGCCTGGTACGAGCGCCCAATCGAGGAGTTCGTCCCCGAGGGGATGACGTGTGCCAAGTGCGGCGGCGCCGAGTTCGAGCGCGAAGGCAACATCCTCGACGTCTGGTTCGACTCGGGCTCGAGCCACGAGGCGGTGCTGCCCTTCCGCGAAGGCCACCGCTGGCCCGCGGACATCTACCTCGAGGGCAGCGACCAGCACCGCGGCTGGTTCCACAGCTCGCTGCTCGTCGGCATCGGCACGCGCGGGCGCGCGCCTTTCGACCAGGTGCTCACGCACGGCTTCGTGATGGACGAGCAAGGCCGCAAGATGTCGAAGTCGCTCGGCAACACGGTGGCGCCGCAGGACATCATCAAGCAGAGCGGCGCGGAGATCCTCCGCCTGTGGGTCTCGATGGTCGACTACCGCGAAGACATCCGCGTTGGCAAGGAGATCCTGGCGCGCACCGTCGAGGCCTACCGGAAGATCCGCAACGTGATCCGCGTGCTCGTGGCCAACCTCTACGACTTCGATCCGAAGGACGACAGCCTGCCCAAGGCGAAGCTGCTCGAGATCGATCGCTGGGCCCTGGCCAAATACGCCGACGCGGCCGCGCGCATCGTCAAGGCGTACGAGGACTACGACTACCCCGGGATCTTCCAGGTGGCCAACCACCTGATCACGGTGGACCTGAGCGCGTTCTACATCGACGTGACCAAGGACCGGATGTACACCTTCGGCGCCAGGTCCGAGGCGCGCCGCTCCGGCCAGACGGCGATGTACATCATCGTCGACGGCCTCGCGCGCCTGCTCGCGCCGATCCTGTCGGTGACGATGGACGAGTTGTGGCGGATGCTGCCGGGCGAGCGCGAAGCGTCGGTGCACATGGCGCTGTTCCCGAAAGGTCTCGACCAGTGGCAGGATGCCGCACTGCTCGAACGCTGGGCGGCGTTGGTCGCCGTTCGCGACAAGGTGAACCTGCAACTCGAGGAGAAGCGGAAAGACAAGACAATCGGGGGGAACCTGTCGGCGAAAGTGATCGTGGCGGCGACCGAGGGGACTGGTGACCTGCTCAAGGAGTATGGCGAGTTCCTGCCGACGCTCTTTGGCGTGTCTCAGGTGGAACTGGCTCCCGGTCCTTTCGCCGTTTCCGTCGAGCCCGCAACCGGCGTGAAATGCGATCGGTGCTGGCGCTACGTGCCCGAGGTGAGCCAGGACCCGGACCGGACGGGGCTGTGCCCGCGCTGTGTCGACGCGCTCGCTGAGCCGGTGAGCCTCTAGCGTGGCCGCGCGCAGGCTCGAAATCGTCGTCGCGCTCGTCGTCGTGGTGTTCGATCAGATCACCAAGGCGCTGGTGCGGCCCGCGCTGGCGCTGCACGACAGCATCGAGGTGATCCCGGGGTTGGTCGACCTCACGCGCGTGCATAACACGGGCGCGGCGTTCGGCCTGCTGAACAGCGTCGAGTTCCCGTTCAAGACGGTGGTGCTGTCGCTTGTCGCCCTCGTCGCGCTGGGCGGCGTCGCGTGGTACGCTGCTACTGTGCCGCTCGGCGACCGGCTCGCGCGGATCGGCATTGCCGGCGTGCTCGGGGGCGCCATCGGCAACCTGATCGACCGATCGACCATCGGCTACGTGCTGGACTTTGTCGACGCCTACTGGAACGGCTGGCACTTCTGGGCCTTCAACGTGGCCGACGCCGCGATCACGGTGGGCGTGATCCTGATGATTCTCGATATTCTTGGGCTGGGACGACGCCGTGCATCCAATCCTGTTTAGCGCTGGACCGATCACCATTTACTCGTATGGCGTGCTGCTGGCCGCGGCCTACCTGCTGGGCCTGTGGCTGGCCGTCAGGCGCGCGCGCGCCGCCGGCGTCGACGGCAACAAGGTCATGGACCTGTTGATCTGGGTGATCATCGCGGCCCTGGTCGGCGCCAAGGCGCTGCTGTTCATCGTCGACTTCCGGCACTTCACGAGCAGCTGGCAGGAGTTCACGACGCTGCTGCGGTCGGGCGGCGTGTTCTACGGCGGCCTGATCGCGGCGATCGCCGTCTGCATCTACCAGTTGCGGAAGCATCGCCTGCCGTTGTGGGCTTCCGGCGACCTGTTTGCGCCCGGCATCGCGCTCGGCTACATGGTCGGGCGCCTGGGCTGCCTGCTGGCGGGCTGCTGTTACGGCAAGCCGACGGACGTGGCGTGGGCCATCACGTTCACGGACCCGGTGGCCAACTTCAACGTCGGCACGCCGCTGAACGTGGCGCTGCACCCGACGCAGCTCTACGAGTCGGCGGCCGGCCTCGTGATTCTCGTGGCGCTCCTGCTGATCGAGAAGCGGCCGGGCCACTTTGCGGGCCGCACGTTCTGGAGCTTTGCGTTCCTCTACGCCGTGCTGCGCTTCGTGATCGAGTTCTTCCGCGGCGACGATCGCGGGCTGGTGCTGAACGCGCTGTCGACGTCGCAGTTCATCTCGGTGGTGCTCGTGCCGCTCAGCCTGTTCATGCTGTGGTACCTGGGCCGGCCCGAGCGCCCGGAGGCGCCCGACACCTCCGCGCGCGGCCCCCGGAAACCGCGGTTTGCATAGCGGAGCCCGGCGCCCGGAGCCCGGAGCCCGTCGATGACCCGCCTCGAATTCACCGCCGACGCCGACAACGAGGGCAATCGTCTCGACCGCTTCCTGGCCGGCGAAATCGCCGACTACTCGCGGTCGCAGATCCAGCGGCTGATCGAGCACGGCCACGTCAGCCACTCGCGCCTGAAGCAGGCCAAGTCCAACTCCGAGATCCGCGAGGGCGACGTCATCGCCGTGGACCTGCCCGAGCCGGAGCCGTCGGCGATGACGCCGGAAGACATTCCGCTCGAGATTCTCTATGAAGACCGCGACCTCGTGGTCGTGAACAAGCCGGCGGGCATGGTCGTGCATCCGGCGGCCGGCAACGCGAGCGGCACGCTGGTGAACGCGCTGCTGCATCACATCAAGGATCTCAGCGGCATCGGCGGCGAGAAGCGCCCCGGCATCGTCCATCGGCTCGACAAGGGCACCTCGGGCGTGATGGTGGTGGCGAAGACCGACGAGGCGCACCAGGAGCTCTCGCGGCAGTTTCACGATCGCGAAGTCGAAAAGGAGTACGTGGCGCTCGCCTGGGGCCTGGTCCAGCAGCGCAAGCGCATCGAGGCGGCGATCGGCCGCGATCCGAAGAGCCGCATCAAGATGTCGACGCGTTCGAGCCGGGCGCGTTCCGCCGTGACCCGCGTCACGTGGGCCCGCGATCTCCACGGCGTGACGCTGCTGCGCGTGGCGATCGCCACCGGCCGCACGCACCAAATCCGCGTCCACCTGAGCGCCATCGGCCACCCCATCGTCGGTGATGCCCTCTACGGCGGCGTCCACCGCCGGGTGCCGCATCCGCTGCGCGCGGTCACGAAGCTCACGCGCCCGTTCCTGCATGCCGAACGCCTGGCGTTCACGCATCCGCGGACCAAGGAGCGGATGGAGTTCACGGCGCCGATTCCCGCCGACCTGGAGCAGGTCGCCTACGAGCTCGCCCCTCCCGAGATTCGGGAAACCGTCTTCGCACGCGTCTCGATCGCCGAAGAGACGCATCACGACGAAGACGACGTATGATGTCGGGACACATCGTCTGGAGGTCCTGTCATGAAACGAGTGGTCCTGATCGCCCTGGGTGCGCTGGCCGTAGCGGCCGGTGCCGTCGCACAAACCCCTGCTGAAGACATCGAGAAGGCGCTGGCCGCGGCGCCGCGCAATGCCCGTGACGCCGCGATGGTCATCAGGTGGAAGCCGGATTTCACCTACGACACGCTGCGGCCCGGCACCAGCCGCCTGGTCTGCTACGACCAGTCGGGGCTGCCGACCGAGCAGCCGTTCTCCGTGCAGTGCACGAGCGTCGGCAACCTGGAGCGCGTCGCGCAGAACCGCAAGCTCGAGGTCCAGACCGACCGCGCCTTGCGGCAGGCGGCGATCGATGCCGCCGAGAAGGACGGCACGCGCGTCAAGCCCGAGTTCGGCTCGGTCTGGTACACGCTGAGCGGCGCCGACCGGGCGACCGCGCGGCTGCACATGACCATCGCCGTACCCGGCGCCACCACCGCGACGCTCGGCCTGCCCGACAACAACAAGATGGGCGGCGCGTGGATCATGAACGCGGGCACGAGCACCGCGCACATCATGGTGCCCGGCAGCTAAGTGGCGAGACGATCGCACATTGCCGATTCACCGATTGACCGATTTGGCGACTGTTTGGCGACCGGGTGATTGGGGGATTGGGTGATTCGAGTTCCGATTGACGATTGGGGCCTTGGTTGCCATCGTCGCGACCAGCCGCCAATTCGCAATCGTCCAGTCGAATCGTCAACCGGAAATCGGCGATCACACAACAGTCGCGCGATTGACAATCGGTCGAGCGGCAATGTGCCGTCTGACGCATCTTCGGCGAATGGCTGAGAGCCGCCCGCCCAATGGATAGGCGCGCGTTTCTCACGGTGGGCGCCGTGGGCGCTGTGGGCCTGCTGCACGGCAAGGCGAGCGCCCGGACGCGCGCGCAGGACACAATCCCGTACGGACAAAGCCGTCTTGGCGTCTCGGACGACCGGGACGGCACCCTGTACGTACCAAAGAGCTACAAGCCGGGCGTGCCGATGCCGGTGATGATGATGCTGCACGGCTTCGCCGGCACCGGCGACGGCGTGCGCGGCATGTTCCCGCTGGCCGAAGAGTTCGGCATCATCATGATCGCCCCCGAATCCCGCGGCCTGACGTGGGGCCGTTCCGTTCCCGGGTTCGACGACGACGTGCGGTATCTCGGACCGGCGTACCGCCACGTCGCCGGCATGCTGGATCTGGATCCCGAACGCCACGCGCTCGGCGGCGTCTCCGACGGCGCCGGCTACGCCCTGTCGATGGGCCTGGCCTACGGCAACGTCTGGAACCATCTGATCGTCTTCATGGGCGGCCAGATGATCCCCTTCCGGAATCAAGGCAAGCCGAAGATCTTCATGGCGCACGGCATCGACGACACGCAGATGCCGATCGACAAGACGGCCCGCAAGTACGTGCCGCAGCTGAAGTCTGAGGGCTACGACGTGACGTATCACGAATACAAAGGTGGCCACCGCGTGCCGCCCGGAGAAATTCGCGAGGCGTTCCAGTGGTTCGTCGGGAAGAAGGCGTAGCATCGCGCCTTTCACGCTCAGCAAGTGGTACTTCGACTGCGTGGCCCCCGACGGCCGCGTGGTCGTCGGGTATTGGGCGTCGCTCGCGTACCGCCGTCTCGCGTTCACCTGGCAGAACGTCGTTCTTTACCAGTCAGGTGAGCCGCCCGCCCGCCGATCGAGCCTCGCGCCGTCGCCCCCGCCCGACGTCGGCGCCGGCGCGATCACATGGCGCGCGCCGCCGTTGGGCTGCGTGATCGACGTCACGTCGCGGCAGCGGCCGATCGAGGCGCGACTGCTCGACGACAGTACCGGCGTCATCGAGTGGCGCGCCGAAGCCCCGGCCGCCGTCGTCTCTGTGGAGTTGTCTGGATTCCCGCCCGTGAAGGGCCCAGGATACGCCGAGCGCATGCTCCTCACGGTGCCTCCGTGGCGCCTGCCCATTCGCGAGCTTCGCTGGGGCCGCTGGCTCGACGCGGTCCCGAACCGCTCCGTCGTGTGGATTGACTGGCGCGGCGAGTCCGAGCGCACTTGGGTGTTCGTTGACGGAAAGACGTCGGCCCCCGCCGTCGTGACGGACGAAGGCGTGTCGGCCGGAGCCGTGAACGTCGTGGTCGGCGAGCACCACGTGCTCGAGACGCTGGCGTTCTCGCAGATCGCCGCAACGATTCCGTCTCTCCAGGCCGTTGTGCCGAAGGCCTTCCTCGCACTCCGCCAGACCCGGTGGTGCAGCAACGGCACGCTTCAGGAAGGAAACGCCGCGCCGCTCTGCGGCCGGGCGATCCACGAAGTGGTCGTGTTCCGGTGATCCGCGCATGCGGATAACACGATGAGCGCGCGCCTGGCGTACGCAGCTCTCTTCGTGCTGGCGCTGCCGGCGCTGCTCGTCGCATGGGCGATCCGCCTCGACACGGTGCTTGCACTCCCGGCATACGGATCGGTCGCACCTGGTGCGGGAGTGGCGATTGCCGGCCTGGCGCTGATGGCGGCGGCGACCAGAGATCTGTGGGTCCACGGGCGCGGCCTGCCGGCCAGCCCGTTTCCGCCGGAGCGGCTCGTCACGCGCGGCGTCTACCGCATCATCGCGCACCCCATCTATCTCGGTGCGGTGCTCGTGGCGCTCGGCGTTTCGCTCGCCACGCGGTCGGCCGCAGGGTTGTGGATCGTCTCGCCGGTGCTCGCACTTGCGGTGGCCGCGTTCGTCATCGGCTTCGAGAGCGACTCCACGCGCCGCCGCTACGGCGCCCTGCCGGCGCCGCTGCTGAGACTGCCAGACGACTCGGACGCGCCGCCATCGGCCATCGAGCGCGCCGCCGTCTACGTGCTCGTGTTCCTGCCCTGGCTCGTTCTCTACATGGGGGTCGAGTATCTCGGAGTGCCGCCGGACGCGCGATCGACGTACTTCGCGTGGGACCGGTCGCTGCCGGTCATCCCGTGGACCGAGGCGGTCTACGCGGCGACCTATCCGTTCGTGTCCCTGGCGCCGCTCGCCGCCGCACGGAAGAGCGAACTGCGCCGCTATGCGCTCGGCGGGTTGTGGGCCACCGCGATCATCATTCCGCTCTACCTCCTGCTCCCCCTGGTGGCGCCGGCGAAGCCGGTTCCGGGCGAGGGACTTTGGCAAACGCTCATGACGTGGGAGCGGCAATACGATCGGCCGGTGACAGCCTTCCCCGCATTTCACGTCGTGTGGTCGTGTCTTGCGGCGCAGCTCTACACCGCGAGATGGCCGCGGCTGCGGTGGCTCGGGTGGCCGATCGTGGCGGCGCTGGCGGCAAGCTGCGTGACAACGGGAATGCACGCCGCGGCCGACGTCGTCGCGGGTTTCGCGCTGTACGCTCTCGTCGCCTGTCGTGAGGCGGTCTGGCGGCGCGTGTGCGATGGAGCGGAGCACCTCGCGAATTCGTGGCGAGAGACCCGCATCGGCCCCGTTCGCCTGATGAGCCACGGGATCTACGCAGGCCTGGGCGTCACGGTGGGGCTGCTCATCGCCGGGGCGCTCGCCGGGAGCCAGAACCTCGGCTGGCTCGTCGCGATGGCGCTTCTGGCGGGGGTGCTCGGCGCCGGCCTGTGGGCACAGGTCGTGGAAGGGTCGCCGCAACTGCTGCGGCCGTTCGGCTACTTCGGTGCACCACTCACCGCCATCGTGGTGGCCCTCGTCGCCGGTTTCGTCGATGCGGACGCCTGGCTCATTCTCGTGGCGTTCGGCACGGGCGGTTGCTTCGCGCAAGCGATCGGGCGCATTCGCTGCCTGGTGCAGGGGTGCTGCCACGGCCGCGAGGCCCCCGACGCGCTCGGGATCCGATACCGGCACCCGATGTCGCGAGTGGTGCGCTTGAGCGCGTTGGGCGGTCTGCCCCTGCATCCGACACCCCTCTACTCGATGGTCTGGATGGTGCTCGTCGGTCTTGTGCTCCTCCGCCTCTGGGCGCTCGCCGCGCCACTCCAGTTCATCGCGGGCACGTACTTCATCCTCGTCGGCCTGGGCCGCTTCGTCGAAGAACATTTCCGGGGCGAGCCGCAGACGTCGGTGATCGCCGGCCTGCGGCTTTACCAGTGGTTGGCGATCGCATTCGTGGCCGGTGGCGCCATGCTGACGACGCTGGGGCCGACGGCGGCACCGGCGGCGGCGGCCTTCGATCCGCGCATCCTGCCGATCGCGCTGATCGTGGGCGCAATACACTACGTCGCCTATGGGGTGGACCTTCCGGGGTCGAACCGCAGGTATTCACGACTGCGGTGAGGGATCACGCGATGCGATATTTCTTTTCAGTGGCGTATTTTGGAGCCTGGCGCATGGGGGGCGGTGCGTGCTCGTCATGCATCCGTGCTGCACCGTGTCTTCGCCATTCTCGGTGTGTTGATCGCTGCGTCCGGGATCTTGATGGCTCTCTGGTTCCTCCAGGGGTCCGAGCAGGCAAGGGGGTCAGGGCCATTTGCCGGGCTCGGAGAACTGGTTGTCGCGGCGATGTCGATCGTCATCGCCGCATTTGGTGCATGTCTCTTCGGCATCTGGGCGTTCGCCAGACTCGCAGGGTTCGGCCGCGGTAGATGAACGTCCCGGGAAGGGGTGCCATGCCAGGGTCTGGAAGCTTCTACGAACGTCGCGTCTTCCCGTGGCTCAACGACAAGCTGACCGCCGGTCCGGAGCTCATGCGGATTCGCGCGGACGCCCTGGCCGCAGCCACCGGCCGCGTCCTCGAGATTGGATTCGGCAGCGGCCCGAACCTGGCGCACTATCCGGCCGCCGTCGAGTCCCTTGTCGCGATCGAGCCGAATGTTGGGATGCAGGCCCGTGCGGCGGCGCACATCCGGCAGTCCAGAATCCCGGTCACGACGGTCGTCGGCCGGGCGGAAACGCTGCCCGTTCCGGATCGCAGCATCGACACCGCGGTGAGCACCCTGACGCTCTGCACCGTGTCGGATCCCGGACGCACGCTCGCCGAGCTGCGCCGCGTGCTGCGCGACGATGGGCGGCTGATCGTGATGGAACACGGGTTATCCGAAGAACCCGGCGTCGCCCGCTGGCAAGGGCGGCTGAATGGCCTTCAGAACGTCGTGGCGTGCGGGTGCAACCTCAACCGGCCGATTGCCGACCTGGTCGAGCGCGCCGGGTTTCGATTCGAGACTCTTCGGAAGTTCTACGTCCCGAACGTCCCGCGAACCCATGGATGGTTCAGCGTGGGCGTCGCCCGGCCACTGACCGCCGAACCTGGCGCTGGGGCGAGGGAGATTTGACCGGCGAGACGAGAGCTCACGCCGGGAGACACCTCCCCGCGCGTAACCGCAGCGGGACAAACCTCGGAGGTTTGTCCCCACCACCGTCGGTTAGAGTTATCGAATGGAGAGTCGCAAGGGCACTTTGGTCGCGCGTGGCGTTGTTCACACGGGACGCATCCTTCGCCTGGAGGTCGATCGCGTGAAGCTGCCCGGCAGCCACACAATCGACATGGAGATCGTGCGACACCCGGGATCGGTCGTGCTGCTGCCGATTCCCGAGCCCGGCGCGATCATCCTGATCCGCCAATATCGCTACACGATCGATCGTTGGATTTGGGAGCTGCCGGCCGGCAGTCTCAAGCCGGGTGAAAACCCGGACGAAGCCGCGGCGCGCGAATGCGAAGAGGAAATCGGGTTGGCACCCGGAAAGGTCACGCGCCTGCGCGGGTACTACCCCACCCCCGGCTTCTGCGATGAGTTGATGACCTACTACCGCTGCGAAGACCTGCGCGCGCCTGCGCCCGGCTCAGCCGCGCAGAAAGATGACGACGAGGAGATCGAGCCGCACACGTTCACCCTGGACGATGCTCGCGCTCTGGTCGCTTCGGGAGAAATCGTCGACCTCAAGACGCTGGCGGGACTAACACTCGTATAGCAAAGCCGCCCGGAGCGCATCGCGCGGTGGCGTCCGGACTTACCGTGACCGAGGCGCGGGCGCTGGCCGCGTCGGGCGCGATTTGCGACCTGAAGACGCTGGCTGACCTGACTTTGCTTTAGCCGGCGATTTCACCGGCCGGTCGTTCTGGTGCACCAGCGCGAGCAGGAGCACCTCGTCGATCGTGTTCACCAGGTGAATCGTCAGCCCCTTGAGGAGCTCTTCCCCGAGGTCTTCCTTGACGTTCTTCTCGTTCTGCCTCGGCAGAATCACTTCCTTCACGCCGGCACGCTTGGCCGCGAGCACCTTCTCCTTGATGCCGCCGACCGGCAGCACCTTGCCGGACAGGGTGATCTCCCCCGTCATCGACAGGTCCCCGCGCACCGGGCGCCGCGTCAGCTCCGACACCATGGCCGTGACCATCGTCACGCCCGCGGAGGGGCCGTCCTTGGGGATGGCGCCAGAGGGCACGTGCACGTGGAGCTCCGAGTTCTTGAAGAAGTCCGGATCGATCTGCCACTCGTTGGCGTGGGCGCGGACCCACGACAGGGCCGCCCGCGCCGACTCCTTCATCACGTCGCCGAGTTGACCGGTAAGCGTCAGCGAGCCGGTGCCCGCCATGCGCGTGGCCTCGACAAACAGCACGTCGCCGCCAACCGGCGTCCAGGCCATGCCGGTGGCCACGCCCGGCAGCCGGGTCCGGTCTTTCACTTCCTCGGCCATGAAACGCGGAGCGCCCAGCAGCTCGTGCACGAACTCGGGCGTCACCTTGACCCTGGCCTCGTCGCCTTCGGCCCGCCGCCGCGCGATCTTGCGGCAGATCGATCCGATCTCGCGCTCGAGGTTGCGCACGCCGGCTTCGCGCGTGTAGCCGCGGATCACCTCGCGCAAGCCCGCCTCGGTGAACGCGATCTGCAGCTTGTTCAGCCCGTGGTTCTCGACCTGCTTGGCCACGAGGTGATCGCTGGCGATGGCGAGCTTTTCTTCCTCGGTATACCCGGGGAGCTCGAGCACCTCCATGCGGTCGCGCAGCGCCGGCGGAATGGTGTCGAGCACGTTCGCCGTCGTGATGAACAGCACCTCCGACAAATCGAACGGCACGTCGAGATAGTGATCGCGGAACGTGTTGTTCTGCTCCGGATCGAGCACCTCGAGCAGTGCCGACGACGGGTCGCCCCGGAAGTCGGAGCCGAGCTTGTCGACCTCGTCCAGGATGAACACCGGGTTCTTCGACTCGGCGCGGCGCAGGCCCTGGATGACCTGGCCCGGCAGCGCACCGATGTAGGTGCGGCGATGGCCGCGGATCTCCGCCTCGTCGCGGACGCCGCCAAGCGAGATGCGCACGAACTTGCGGCCGAGCGACTGCGCGATCGAGCGCGCCAGCGACGTCTTGCCGACGCCCGGAGGCCCGACGAAGCACAGGATCGGCCCCTTCATCGTGGGGTTCAGCTTGCGCACCGCCAGGTACTCGAGAATGCGGTCCTTGGCCTTGACCAGTCCGGAGTGCTCCGCATCCATGATGGTCTTGGTCTTCTTCAGGTCGATGACCTCCTCGGTCTTCTTCGACCAGGGCAGCGCCACGATCCAATCCAGGTAGGTACGGGCTACCGTGTATTCCGCGGCGGCCGGCGGCATCTTCGACAGGCGATCGAGCTCGCGCAGCGCTTCCTTCTTGACCGGGTCGGGCAGGCCGGCGGCCTCCAGCTTCGCGCGCAGCTCTTCGATCTCGCGCGTCTGGTCGTCGCCTTCGCCGAGCTCCTTCTGGATCGCCTTCAGCTGCTCGCGCAGGAAGTAATCCCGCTGGTTCTTGCCGACCTCCGACTGGACCTGCGATTGGATCTTCGATCCAAGTTCCAGGACCTCGAGCTCCTTGATCAGCAGCCGGTTGAGCAGGTCGAGCCGGGCGCGGACGTCGAGCGTCTGCAGCACCTCCTGCTTGGTGTCGGTGCCGATGGTGCCGAGCCCCGAGGCGATGAAATCCGCCAGCCGGCCCGGGTCGGTGATGTTCGACGCCAGCGCCTGCAGGTCGTCCGACATCAACGGCGACAGCGACACGATCTGCTGGAAGTTGGTCTTGATGTTCCGCTGCAGCGCGTCGATCTCGAGCCGGTCCGTGTCCTTGAGGACTTCCGGCGCTTCGCTGATCTTCGCGCGCAGGTAGGGACGGCTCGCCGTCACCTCGTCCAGGCGCACGCGCGCCAGGCCCTGCACGATGATGCGGAGGCTGCCGTCGGGCAGCTTGAACATCTTGTGGATCTGGCTCGCCGTGCCGATGGCGTGCAGGTCCTTCTGCGCCGGCTCGTCCTCGCCGGCCTCGAGCTGCGCGAAGACGGCAATGGTCTGCCCGCTCGCCACCGCCTCGTCGATCAGCTTGACGGAGCTCTCGCGGGCCACGGCCAACGGCATGAACGCCTGCGGAAACAGCACCGTGTCGCGCAACGGCAGCACGGCCATTTCCGTGGGCACGCGTAACGACGGCGTTTCCGCGCCGGTTGGTTCGAACGGTTCTAACGGGTTGCTCACGTGGTCGCCCTCCCGGGCGAAGTGCAAGGCAGAAGGCTGAAGGCAGAATGTTTCTTCTGCCTTGTGCCTTCTGCATTGTGCCTTCGATAGTGAGCCGGAGGCGGGAACCCACAGGCCCCGCCACCGGCGGAGCCTGTGTTACTTAGGACGCCGGGGTGCTATCCGCGCATGTCGAAGCCGAGGCTGGACGAACCGCGGCGCGCCTGGATACGTTCGCGCTGCTGGGCCATCTCGCGCGCCTCCTCGCAGTCCTTGCACCGGACCGCGAAGGGCAGCGCGCGCAGCCGGGGCTGGGCGATCTCTTCGCCGCACTCGAAGCAGTGACCGTAGGTCCCTTCCTCGAGCCGCGCGAGCGCTTCGTTGATCTTGTTCAGCGTTTCCGCCTTCATCTGGATGAGGGCGAACTCGATGTCTTCCTGGATGTCGACCTCGGAGGTCTCACCCGGATCGAGGACCTCGCGGTCCTTTTCGGAACCCTCGGCGCGAACATCGCGGATCTTTCCCTGAACCTCGTTCAGGATCTCGCGCTGACGCTCGATCAGCATCCGCTTCAATTCGTCGTAACGTGCCCCTGTTGGTGCGTCCGTTACCGCCACACTCTTCTTCTTGGCTGCCATGACTTCAGCCGCTCCCTTCCATCGCCCTTCCTTAAGGGCGCCTATGATTGCCCGCACTTGGTTGCAGCTTTCTAAGCAAGAGCGATGCCTATGAATCCAGCCGAACCCGAACGCCGAAAAACCGATATGAGCGATGGAAAGGATGACTGGGGGTATTAAGCGGTAGGGCTTGGTGGTGCGGCCGTCGAGCCTGTCTAGGGCCTGCCCCTCCCCGGTCTTCCATGTCTATCGCGTTTACCCACAGAGACTTACTCCGCCTCTGCCTTACCCGATTTCCGCGGTCCGAACACCGTTCACTGGTGATTAGACGCCGGAGAGCCGTTTTGGGTTCGCCCGTCCTCTGTCACTTATCGGGGACACCCGGAAACCGGGAAAAGGTAGCACGGGCAGCCACACTGTGGCAACAATTACACGGTAAGCCATGCACTGCCCGCTCTGTCACAAGCGCCCCACCAAGCGGGCCTGCCCGGCTCTCCGGCAGGACATCTGCGCCACCTGCTGCGCCACCAAGCGGCTGGTGGAGATCTCCTGCCCGGCCGATTGCACCTATTTGCAGTCCGGGCAAAAACACCCGGCCGCTGTGGTCAAGCGGCAGATCGATCGCGACGTCACGGCGCTGATGGCCACGCTCGGCCGCGTCTCCGAGGAGCAACTGCAGCTCTTCTTCCTCCTGCAGTCGATCATCCTCGGCTACAAGCCCGACGGCCTGGCGCGGCTGGTCGACAGTGATGTCGCCCTGGCCACAGGCGCCCTCGCCTCGTCCCTCGAGACGGCGAGCCGCGGCGTCATCTACGAGGAATCCACATCGTCCATGCCGGCAGAGTCCCTGCGGCGGGAGCTCAAGGGCTTGATCGAAGAAGTCACGAAACACGGCGGGGCTCGGGCCGAGCGCGAGGTCGCCGTCGTGCTGCGCGGCATCGAGCGCGGCGCCCGGCACGAAGGGAGCGAGCTTCCAGACGGGCCCACCAGCTACCTCGAGCTCGCGGGCCGGATTCTCCGGCAACAGCCACCGGCCCCGGCCCAGCCAGGGCGGATTATCGGGGTCTGACCCCGTCGTACGGTAGAATATTGGTTTCCCTGAGGAGCTCCTGCAATGGCAATGCGCTGTGAAATCTGTGGCAAGGGTCCGGTGGTTGGCCGCCGCGTCTCGCACGCCCACAACGTCCGCCCCCGCCGCTTCGAGCCGAACCTGCAAACGGTCCGCGCGGTCGTCAACGGCGCGAACAAGCGCGTCAAGGTCTGCACGCGCTGCATCCGCTCCAGCAAGATCGTCAAAGCCGCGTGATGCGCGAGCTCGTCACGGCCGCCGGCGCGGCCAAGGCCATCGGACCCTACTCGCCCGCGCTCAAGGCCGGGAACCTGCTGTTCTTGTCGGGGTCGATTCCCCTCGATCCGGCGTCTGGCCAGGTCGTGGCCGGAGACATCACGGACCAGACCCGCCGGGTCATGGAGAACATCAAAGCGCTACTTTCCGCAGCGGGTGCGGATTTTTCCGCGGTCGTGCGGACCACCGTCTTCATGGTCGATCTGGCCGAGTTCGCCGCCATGAACGAGGTCTACGCCGGCTACTTCACCGCCCCCTACCCGGCGCGGTCGACCGTCCAGGTCGTGAAGCTCCCGAAAGACGTGCGCGTCGAAATCGACGTCATCGCCGTTCTGGCATAGGCGCCGTCCGCTCGACGTTCAATACTCCGTCGACACCGCGAACCGACTTGATCACCTGCTCGAGGTGTTTCATGTCCTTGATCTCCACGGTGATGTCGAGGCGCCCGCGCTGGTCGCCGGTGCGGGCCTCCAGGTTGGTGATGTTGGTGTTGATGTCTGAGATCCGCTTACTGAGCTCGGCCAGCATGCCCTTGCGATCCTCGACTTCGACGGTGAGTCGCACCGGGTAGGGCGCAATGTCAGTGCCCTTGTCCCACTCGACGTCGATGCGGCGCTCCGGGTCGTACATCAGGTTGACCACGTTCGTGCACTTGGCCGAGTGCACCGAGACGCCCTTGCCCCGCGTGATGTAGCCGACGATCTTCTCGCCGCGGATCGGATTGCAGCACCTCGCCCGGAACACCATCACATCGTCGGCGCCGCGCACCTTAATGCGATCGGGCTCGGCGCCGCTGCGGAGCACGCGCTTGACGGCCGAGACGACCGGGTGCTCGGGGGCCTGTTCCTTGAGCTGGTCCTGCGGGACGATCTTGTCGAGCACCAGCCGCGGCGACACCTTACCGTAGCCGATCTGCGCCAGCAGGTCCTCGGGCTTGGCCGCGGCGAACTCCGCGAGCACCTTCGCGACCGCGTCGCCATCGAGCAGCTTCGCGCCGTTCAAGCCGAACCGCCGCGCTTCCTTGTCGAATACGCGCTTGCCCAGCTCGACGGCGCGCTCCTTTTCCTCGCCTTGGATCAGGTGCTTGATCTTGTTGCGCGCGCGCGAGGTGACCGCGAAGTTCAGCCAGTCGCGGCTCGGCTTGTGCGACGCGTTCCGCACGATCTCGACGATGTCGCCGTTCTTGAGGCGGGTGCGCAGCGGCACCATGCGGCCGTTGACGCGGGCGCCGACGCACTGGTGGCCGACGTCGGTGTGAATCGCATACGCAAAGTCGATCGCCGTCGATCCCTTGGGCAGCACCTTCACCGTGCCGCGCGGCGTGAAGGTGTAGACCTCTTCGGGATAGAGATCGATCTTGAGGTTGGCGAGGAACTCCTGCGGATCGCGCACCTCCTGCTGCCACTCGAGCAGCTGGCGGAGCCACTGGAAGTACTGCTCGTCGCGGCCGGCGCCGACACGGCCTTCCTTGTACTTCCAGTGCGCGGCGATGCCATCCTCCGCGAGCCGATGCATCTCCTCGGTGCGGATCTGCACCTCGAACGGAAACCCCTTCTCGCTGATCACCGACGTATGCAGCGACTGGTAGCCGTTGGGCCGCGGCATCGCGATGAAGTCCTTGATCCGGCCGGGCACCGGCGACCACGTCTGGTGGATGATGCCCAGCGCGGCGTAGCAGTCCTTCACCGACGGCGTGACGATGCGCAGCGCGACGAAATCGTAGACCTGCTCGAGGTCGATCTTCTGCGCCTTGAGCTTCAGCCAGATGCTGTAGAGGCGCTTGACCCGCCCGTCGATGCTGATCACCGGCACCTGCGCCTCGAGCAGCTTGCTGCGGATGTCGGCGGCGAGCTGCTCGATCATGCCCTCGGTGGGCCGCCGCTTGGCTTCGACCCGCGTGCGCAGGGATGCGAACGCCGCCGGCTCGAGGTAGCGGAACGACAGCTCCTCGAGCTCGTTCTTGATGCGGCTCATCCCGAGGCGGTTGGCGATCGGCGCGTAGATGTCGAGCGTCTCCTGCGCGATGCGCACGCGCCGATCGTCGGGCATGTGCTGCAGCGTGCGCATGTTGTGCAGGCGGTCCGCCAGCTTGACGAGGATGACGCGGATGTCGTCGACCATCGCCAGCAGCATCTTGCGGAAGTTCTCCGCCTGGCGCTCTTCGCTCGACGAAAACGGGATGGCGCCGATCTTGGTCACGCCCTCGACGATGTGCGCGACGTCTTCGCCGAACTTCTCGCGGATCTTCTCGGGCGTGGTCAGGGTGTCTTCGACCACGTCGTGGAGCAGGCCCGCGGCAATGCAGGTGGCGTCGAGCTTCATGTCGGCAAGGATGTCCGCCGTTTCGAGGGGGTGGACCAGGTAGGGTTCGCCCGAATGGCGGACCTGTCCCTTGTGCTCCAGGGCCGAAAACACGTAGGCCCGGCGGAGCAGTTCCAGGTCGGCGTCGGGGCTGTAGCCCCGCACCTTGTCGAGCAGGTCCTCGAAGCGAATCATGGAAACCGGTGTCTAATGCTCTTATCGGGAGGAAGGGCCTTCTTCCCCATCATAGCGGCAGGCGGGGGTCGAGGTTGCGGGGGGTCAAGTATCGGGACTATACTTTTTGGCCTTGGCCTTAAACTTTGTCTGGGGGAATGTGATGAAAATGCGGTCTTCGGCAGCGTTCGTGACGCTGGTCATCGGGCTGAGCGTCGCGCTGGCCGGTTGCGGCTATATCGGAGAGGTCCGCGCCATGAAGGCGTTCAAGGACGGCAACAAGTTCTATGCGGCCAGCGATTGGCGGGCGGCCGCCGAACGCTACGAGGCCGCGGCGCAGTTGGATCCCAACAACGCCGCGATCTACTTCTACCTCGCCAACTCCTACGACAACATGTATCGCCCGGCGCGCAAGGGCGAACCGGCGAACGACGCGTTGTTGCAGAAGGCGATCGACAACTACAAGCTCGCCAGTGAGAAGCTCACCGAAGAAACGGTGCCCAAACGCTCCCTGGCGCTCGAGTTCCTCGTCGCGGCGTACGGCCCCGACAAGCTGGCCGATCCGACGCAGGCCGAGCCGGTCGTCAAGCGCATGATCGAGCTGTCGCCGAACGAGCCCACCAACTACTTCCAACTGGCCAAGATTTACGAGGACTCGGGCGAGTACCAGATGGCCGAGGAAACCTATCTCAAGGGCCGCGACGCCAAGCCGAACGACCCGAACGTCTACCTCACCATCGGCGGC
>MELE01000126.1:45079-54066 GCA_001768615.1 Acidobacteria bacterium RIFCSPLOWO2_12_FULL_67_14b
GCCAGGGCGACTTCCCCAAGCTGGTCGAGAACCTGCGCAAGCGCATCGAGCTCGAGCCGCAAAACCCCGAGGCGTATTACACGCTCGCCACCTACTACTGGGACAAGGCGTCGCGCGACTTCCGCCTCTCGGACAAGGAAAAGATGCAGTTCGTCCTCGACGGCCTGGAGGCCATCGACAAGGCCATTGGCATCAAGGCCGACTACATGGAAGCGATTACCTACAAGGGCCTCCTGCTGAGGACCCAGGCCATCGTGGAAAAGAACCCGGCGGTCCAACAGAGGCTCCTGAAAGAAGCCCAGGAACTGAGCGCCAAGGCCGAAGCCATGCGGAAGGCGCGCGCGGCGAGCTAAACCGCTGATGTAGGGCATCCCTTTATGGGGTGCCGTCGAGTAGGTTAAGCGCCCAAAACACGCCAAACGGGCCGGGGCCGCCGTGCGCGGACCGGCCCGTTTTTTCTGTTACCTGCCCGTCACCCACCGGTGATAATTTCGGCTCTGTACTAGGAGCGATACATGAAACATGTGATTCGGTTTGTCTTGGCCCTCATTACGGTCTGTGCGGTCGCGACGGTCGTAAACGCGCAAGTCACCACAGGCTCACTCAGCGGCAGAGTCCTCGACTCCCAGCAGAGGCCGGTTTCGGGCGCGAGCATCATTGCCATTCACCTGCCGTCGGGTTCGAGCTACGAAGGCACGAGCCGCAGCGACGGCGGCTTCACGATCGTCGGGATGCGCGTCGGCGGGCCGTACTCGGTCACCGTGGCCTACACCGGGACCGGCACCGCGGCGTTCGCCCCTGAAACCGTCGAAGACGTGCAGATCAACCTCGGCGTGGCCACCGATCTCGTCGTCAACGTGAAGCAGATCGCGATCACGGAAACGGTGACGGTCACGGCGCAATCGGACGCGGTTTTTGCGTCGAACCGTACCGGCGCCGCCACGGCGGTGACGCGCAGCGAAATCTCGCTGCTGCCAACGCTGTCGAACCGTCTCGATTCGTTCGTGCGCCTCACGCCGCAGATGGGCGGCAACATGTCGTTCGCGGGCCAGGACAGCCGCATGAACAACATCACCGTCGATGGCTCCTACTTCAACAACTCGTTCGGCCTCGGCAACCAGCCCGGCGACCGCACGAACGTGGCGCCGATCTCGATCGACGCCATCGAACAGGTGCAGGTCAACGTCGCGCCGTTCGACGTGCGGTCGGGGAACTTCGTCGGCGCCGGCGTCAACAGCGTGACGCGCAGCGGCACCAACTCGTTCCGCGGGTCCGGTTTCTACCAGTTCCGCGACAACGGCCTTGTCGGCAAGGAAGCCAAGGACCTCACCGTCAATCCGGGCACGTTCAACTTCAAGAACTACGGCGGCTGGGCCGCCGGCCCGCTTTTCCCGAACAAGCTCTTCTTCTTCGGCAACTTCGAGAAGGAAAAAACGGAAGGGCCAGGCACGACGTTCCGCGCCAACCGTGGTGGCGAGGCGGCGGCCGGCAGCACGACCCGCGTGCTGGCGTCGGACCTCGACGCCCTCAGCAGTTACCTGCAGCAGCGCTTCAATTACGCGACGGGCCCGTACCAGGACTATCCGCACGTGACGCCCGGCCGGCGCACGCTGGCGAAGTTCGACTACAACCTGAGCAACCGCAACAAGTTGAGCTTCCGCTACAACCAGCTCGACTCCGACACGGACGTGCTGCTGTCGACATCGAGTTCGCTCGGCTTCGGCGGGCGCCGCTCCAATACGACCGGCCTCAACTTCCAGAATTCGAACTACCAGATCCTGGAGAACATCAAGTCCGGCGTCGGCGAGCTGAATACGGTGATCGGCAGCACCATGTCGAACTCGCTCATCGTCGGCTTCTCGTCGCACGACGAGAGCCGCGCCTCGCGCGGGACGTTCTTCCCGATGGTCGACATCCTCGAAGGCGGTTCCGTGTACACGACCTTCGGCTTCGAGCCGTTCACGCCGAACAACGAGCTCCGCTACAAGACGTTCCAGGTGCAGAACAACTTCACCAAGTTCGCCAACAAGCATTCGTTCACGGGCGGCTTCAGCTTCGAGCGCTACGAGTCCGAGAACGTGTTCTTCCCCGGCTCGCAGAGCGTCTACGTCTACAACTCGCTGGCGGATTTCTACGCCGACGCCAACAGCTTCGTCGCCAACCCCAACCGGGCGGCCTCGCCCGTGACGCTGAGGACGTTCCAGGTCCGCTACAACAACATCCCGGGGCAGGAGAAGCCGATTCAGCCGCTGGAGGTGACCTACGCCGGCGCCTACGTCCAGGACGAATGGGCCGTGAACGACAAGCTGAAGGTCATTGCCGGCGTGCGCCTGGACGTGCCGCGCTTCGGCGACACCGGCTACCGGAACGCCAATGCCGACGCGCTGACGTTCCGGGACGAAACCGGCGCCGCGGTTCATTACGACACCGCGAAGCTGCCGGACCCCAACATCCTCTGGTCGCCCCGCGTCGGGTTCAATTGGGACGTCACCGAGAACCGCAGCACGCAGATCCGCGGCGGCTCCGGCATCTTTACCGGCAAGCCGTTGTTTGTGTGGATCTCGAACCAGATCGGCAACACCGGCGTGCTCACCGGATTCATCTCCGCCACCAACACGACCGCGTTCCCGTTCAATCCGAACACCGAGGCATACAAACCCTCGAGCGTGACCGGCGCCCCCGCGACCAGCTACGAGCTGGCGCTGACCGACTCGAACTTCAAGTTCCCGCAGACCTGGCGGACGAACATCGCCGTGGACCGCCGACTGCCATGGGGCGTCACGGGCACGGCGGAGCTCCTCTATAACCGTGACGTCAACGGGATCTACTACATCAACGCCAACCTGCCGGCCGCGCAGACCGCTTTCTCGGGCGCCGACGGCCGCCCGCGCTGGACCAACAACCGCATCAACAACGCGGCCGGCAACCAGGTGTCGAACGCCACGGTCATGAAGAACCAGAACGTCGGGCGCTCGTGGAACGCCGCGTTCTCGGCGCGGAAGAACACGACCTGGGGCATGCTCCAGGCCGCCTATAGCTACGCGGAGAGCAAGAACACGGTCGATCCGGGTTCTATCGCGTTCGGCTCGTGGAACAGCAACCAGCACTCGGGCGACCCCAACAACCCGGGACTCGCCTACGCGGGCGCCTCGCCTGGACACCGCTTCTTCGTGACCGGCTCGTACCGGCGTGAGTACTTCGACTTCGGCGCCACGTCGATCTCGATGTTCTGGGAAATGCGTACGATCGGCAATACCAGCTACATCTTCTCGGGCGACCTCAACGGCGACGGCGGCTCGGCCAACGACCTGCTCTACATCCATCGGAACACCGGCGAGATGAACTTCGCCACGTTCACCACGGGCGGCCGCACGTTCACGGCGGCCGAACAGGCGGCCGCCTGGGACGCCTACATCGCCCAGGACCCGTACCTGAGCCAGCACCGCGGCGAGTACGCCCAGCGCGGCGCTGTGTTCCTGCCCCTCGCAACAAACATGGATCTGAGCGTGACGCAGGACATCTTCAAGAGCCTCGGAGGGAAGCGCCACCGCTTCCAGCTGCGCGCCGATATCATCAACTTCGGCAACCTGATCAACAAGAACTGGGGCGTGTCCCAGCGGCTGGTGTCGAACTCGCCGCTTACCAACCCGGCCGCCGACGCCGCCGGCCGCGCCACGTACCGCATGCGCGTGGTCAACAACCAGTTGATGTCGAAGTCGTACGAACAGACCGCTGGCCTGGGCGACGTCTACCGTGTGATGATCAGCCTGAAGTACTTCTTCGGGTCGTAACCCGCCTTCGCCCGCGCACGTCAGGGCGGGCTTCGGCGAGGCAAGCGCGAACGTGGGGCGGGTCTTGGAACCCGCCCCTTTTTCGTTTGCTGCTATATTTCCCCTTAGGAGTCTCCTGAATGACCCGTCGAGCCGCGCTCCTCCTCGCACTCGTCCTCGCCTCAGGCGGTTCCCCGCGCGCGCAGGCCGAGCTGGGCAGCATCGATTTTCCGACGTCGGGTGCCGCGGCCGCCCAGCCCGCCTTCATCAAGGGCGTGCTCCTGATGCACAGCTTCGAGTACGACGATGCGAAGGAGGCCTTCCAGGAAGCGCAGAAGGCGGACCCGGGGTTCGCCATGGCCTACTGGGGCGAGGCCATGACCTACAACCACGCCGTGTGGCAGCAGACGGCGCCCGACCTGGCCAGGGCGGCGCTCGTGCGGCTGGCCCCCACGGCCGAGGCGCGGCTGGCCAGGGCGGCCACCGCCAAAGAGAAAGACTGGCTCGCCTCGCTCGAGGCGCTGTACGGCCCGGGCGAGAAGCTCGCCCGCGACCTCGCCTACGCCGACGCGATGCGCCGCATGTACGAGAAGTACCCCGGCGACAACGAGGTCGCGTCGTTCTACGCGCTGGCGCTCCTCGGCACGAGCCACGGCGGCCGTGACTTCTCGACCTACATGCGCGCCGCCGCCATCGTCGAGCTGGTCTATGCGAAGAACCCGCAGCATCCCGGCGCGGCGCACTACCTTATTCACTCCTACGACGATCCGATCCACGCGCCGCTGGGGCTCCGCTACGCCGATGCGTATTCGAAGATCGCGCCGGCCGCCTCGCACGCGCTGCACATGCCCTCGCACATCTACTTCGCGCTCGGCATGTGGGACGAGGCGTCGGCGCTCAACGAGCGATCGGTGAAGGCCGCCGACGCGCGGAGGGCCGCGAAGCAGCTCGACGTCGACGCCCGCGGCTTTCATGCCCTGCTGTGGCTCGTCTACGGCTACGCGCAGCAGGGACGCTACGACGAGGCGCGGGGGCTCCTGACGCAGATCGAGGCGGATGCGGCGACGAGCGGCTCGGTACGGACGCGCAGCCACTTGGCGCTCGCGCGCGCGGCGTGGCTGATCGAAACCCGCAAGTGGGGCGAGGCGAAGGCGCCGGTCGCGCCGGCGGGATTGGGTAACGACGCGACGATCGCGGATCTGTTTGCGATCGGCTTTGCCGCGCTTCGATCCGGCAATCGCACCGGCGCCGGGAACGCCCTGCAGCAGATGGCGGCACTGATGGAGGAGGCGCCCGTCAATGGTGCCCCCGTCAAACCGACAGGTGGCGACAAACCTTCAGGTTTGTCCGGAGGCTTGTCGGGGGGAGCGTCCGGAACGCCCCGGCCCAGGCCGGTCACGCCGGCGCCGACCGCGGTCACGGCGACCGGGGCGCACGCGGCCCACGCCGGCCAGACAGGGCTGCCGGCGGCCGGGGGCGGGGGCGACAAGCGCATCGCCCAGGTGATGGCACAACAGCTCGAGGCGGGCCTCCTGTTCGCCGAGGGGCGCCGCGGGGAGGCCCTCGTGCTCGCCCGCCAGGCAGCCGTGGTCGAAGACAGCCTGTCGTTCGAATTCGGCCCGCCGGTGCCCGTGAAGCCCGCCCACGAGCTCGTGGGTGAGATGCTGATGGACCTGCGCCAGCCCAGGGAGGCGATGGCGGCCTTCGAGCTGTCGCTCAAGCGGAACCCCAAGAGAGCTCTCTCCCTCCTCGGCCTCGGCCGGGCCGCAACGATGGCCAAGGACCCCGCCACCGCCCGCCGCGCCTTCGGCGAGCTGCAGCAGGTCTGGAAGCGGGCGGACAAGAACCTGCCGGAGCTGAAGGAAATCGGTTTGGTCAGACCGGCAAGTTCGTTCTAGGGGTCTGACCCCTCCGTCGCGCTCGGCACACTCTGAAGGCTCACACGCAACGAGGGGGTGATTTCAGAGCAAAGCGTTGGGATGCGCTCATGAAGCGCACCGTAGGCTTCCCGCTTTTTCTGAAATCACCCCCTCGTTGCGTTATGTTCGCCTCGATTCGCGGCAGACTCGCCGGACCCCGAGCGGCGAGAATCGTGTCTTGGCTTGTCGACCATGCATTTTGCGCTTATGGCTCACCCCTTGACCAAGCTCAATCAGTTAACGGTTTCCGGACGCTACGTGGAAGCGCGCGTCCGCGTGTACTTGAGGATTTCCAGCAGCACGCTGTCGCCAGAGGACATCTCGTCTCGCGTCGGGCTCACGCCAACGCGCACGCATGAAATGGCGTCACCTATCGTTAGCAGAATACTCACGAGGACCCACCCCGACCATGTTTGGGTCTTCGAACCGCTCGCGAACGTCCCTGGTTCCGTGGAACGAAAACTGCGAGACCTGCTGGCAAGAGTGGCTGGCGCGACTACGCTCCTTGCATCGCTGCGTCCTGATTGTGAAGTTCAGGTTAACGTGGTGTTTGAAGGATGGGGCGGCGACCCGCAGTTTGGCGGCTTTCGTATCGATGTCGACCCTGGTCGAACAGTTGGCAAGACTCGGGGCTACGCTCGACATTGACCTCTACTCCTTCGGGCCTCCGATGCGGGAAGACGAGGGTTAGCAGCAACAACCACGTCAGACGCCGCCAGGCCAGCGCGGAGAGGTGCCTTCCGGCGTGAGCGTTCGAGCGAGCCGAGACGAGTGACACCGTCAAATCGAGCGGAGGCTACGCAGGCGCCGTGCGGGTTTAGACGTCCATCGCTCCAGCGCTTAATGCGCCGAGCGAGATTTGACCGGCGAGCGAGAGCGAACGCCGGGAGGCACCTCTCCGCGCGACTCAGCGGAGTCCAACAAGCGCGTCAAAAGAAAAGGCCGCCGGGATTACTCCAGGCGGCCCTTGGTGTTTCGCGCGTGAGCGAAGCTTAGTTCGTTCCCGGCGCGCGGCCGGCTTGCTGGGCGGCGCGGACCATGCCTTCGGTCACGATGCCGACCTTCTCGACCCCGGCGCCCTTGGCGGCGTCGATCACTTCGACGATGTCGCCGTAGCGCAGCGAGCCGTCGCCGCGGATGAACATCGTCTTGTCCTTGCGCTCCTCGTAGATCTTGCGGAGCCGATCTTCGAGGTCGGCGACGGTGACGTCGGACTTGTTGATCGAGATCTTCCGGTCGGCGGTGTATTCGATGACGATCTGCGAGACGTCGACCTGGGTCTGCTGCGAGTTCCTGGTTTCCGCCGGCAGGTTCACGTCGAGCCCGCGTTGCGACAGCGGCAGGGCCGCCATGAAGATGACCAGGAGCACGAGCAGCACGTCGATCATCGGCGTGATGTTCATGTCCGAGCTGACTTCGAGCTTCTTCGCCGTGACGACGCGGTCGGCGCCGAGGTGGTGGTGTGCGTGGGCCATCTACCTGCTCCCCCCGCCGGATCCGCCGGCGCGCATCTTCGGGTCGGTGATCAGGCCCATGTCTTCGATGCCGCTGGCGCGCAGCTCGTCCATCGCGTCCATGATCGCCGAGTAGCGGGCGTCTTCATCCGCCTTGATCAGGATGATGCGCTCCTTCTTGGTCTCGAGGATCTCCTCGACCTTCTGGCGGAGCTCCTCCTTGCGCACGGGCAAACCGTTGACGAAGTAGCGGTCGCTCTTGTCGATGGCGACGACCGTCTGGTCCTGCGTTTCCGGCTTGTCGGCCGTGTTGGCCGCAAGGGGCAGCTTGACGTCGGCGCCTTTCTGGAGGAGCGGGGCCACGATCATCATGATGATGAGCAGCACCAGCATGACGTCCACCAGCGGCGTGACGTTGATGTCCGACTTGATGCCACCTTTTGCACCACCGACATCCATTGACATAATTCAGTCTCCTTACCGGCTTGAGACCTGGGGCTTGAGGCTTGAAACCTGAGTCACGAAGAACTCAAGCCCCAAGTCGCAAGCCCCAAGCCGTCCAGAATTCTGCCTACGCCGTCTTCTTGATGAAGTAGTCGACCATCTCCGACGAGGAGTTGTCCATCTCGACGTTGAAGAACTCGAGCTTGCCCGAGAGGTAGTTGTAGAACCACACCGCCGGGATGGCGACGAAGAGGCCGAGCGCGGTTTCGACGAGCGCCTCCGCGATACCGGCCGAGACGGCGCCGATGCCGCCCGAGCCCGAGGAGGCGATGCCGACAAAGGCGTTGATGACGCCGACCACCGTGCCGAGCAGACCGACGAACGGGGCCGTGGCGCCGATGGTCGCGAGGCCGGAGACGCCCTTCTTCAGGTCGTTCGAGGTCAGCGCGGTCGCGCGCTGAATCGAGCGGCGGACGGTGTCGAGCAGGTCTTCACGCGAGAGGTTGGCGCCGCTTTCGTGCTGGAACTGGTATTCCTGCAGGCCGGCGAGCACGACCTTGGCGAGGTGGCTGTAACGGTATTCCTTGGCCGACGACAGCGCGATGGCTTCCTTGAGGCGGCCTTCCTTGAGGTGCTTGGCCACGAGGGGGGCGTACATCTTCGACTGCTTGGTCGCCTGGTTGTAGGTGTAGAAGCGCTCGATGGCTACGCCCACCGACCAGAACGACATGATGAACAGGATGACCGCGACGGCGAGAGCCGCCGGGCCCATCTGGTTGAACATGTCGATGAGATCGAGACCGCTGCCGCCCTCCGTCTGCGCGAACGCGGGAGTGCTCGTCAGCAGCATGGCGAACCCGGCACCGGCGATACGTCCGAACTGAATCTTCCGACCTTCCATCGCAATCCTCCAGAATTTAAACGGTAGACCAACCTGAAGGTTGGTCCCTACACCTGTCTACTGCAACGTGAACTGCACCGTCACTGTCATGATGACGGGCACAGGCACGCCATTGAGCAAGGTCGGTGTGAATACCCACTGCCGCACCGCGTCGAGCGCCGACGCATCCAGCAGCGGAATCGAGCGGAGCACTTTCGCGTCCTTCACGGCGCCATCGGGGCCGATCGTGGCTTCAATGATGACGATGCCCTGCACGCGCGCCGACTGCGCGATCGGCGGATAGACGGGGCGGACGTCGCGGGTCTTCTGCGGCGGCTTGATGTTGCCGCCGACGCGGACCGGCGCGGCCGGTGGCGGCGGCGGTGGCGGGGGTTCGGGAATGCCGCCGGTAATGCCCCCGGCGACGCCGCCGATGATGCCGCCTTCGACACCCGACGCGCGTTCGAAGCCGGCTTCGAGGCCGGTCTCCGCCTTGATTTCCTTGGGGGCCTCGATGGGC
>MELE01000126.1:54083-66779 GCA_001768615.1 Acidobacteria bacterium RIFCSPLOWO2_12_FULL_67_14b
TACCACATCTTGTTGCCCATCTTGATGGACGGATCGACGATGTCACCAAACATGTCGCGTGGCACTGTTCCTCCTACCTCCTGGACTCACTCCGGGCGCCGGCGAAGACCGACAATTATATCCCAGCGTATGTCCCAGCGCTGACTAACACCGTCAACACCGGATACGGGCCGCTAGTAAAGCCCGTGTCTTAATTAGACACCGTTTCCCGTGAACGGCTCCCTCAAAAAAAACGCCATCTTTGCCAAAGGCCCGGCGATTCTAGTCGCCCCCGGATGCAACGTCAACGGCTGCCTGAGCTGGAATCACCTAAATTCCAAATGATTACCAACTTTTACAAACCCACAAGGCCTTCAGCCTTCAGCCTTCAGCCTTCAGCCTTCTGCCTTCTGCCTTCAGCCTTCAGCCTTCTGCCTTGTTAGGTGCTCTCGATCCGCATCCCGTAGAACGAGCGGTGGACAAAGACCATGCTGACCACGAGGAACGCCGCCGCCAGCACGTGGGTCAGCACCGGTCCCTGTTCGGCCGACAGGTAGACGCCCAACTCGACCGCCAGCAGGCCGAACAGCGTCGTGAACTTGATCACGGGGTTCATGGCCACCGACGAGGTGTCCTTGAAGGGATCGCCGACCGTGTCGCCGACGATCGAGGCGTCGTGCAGCGGCGTGCCCTTCATCTTCAGTTCCGTCTCGACGATCTTCTTGGCGTTGTCCCAGGCGCCGCCGGCGTTGGCCATGAAGATGGCCTGATACAAGCCGAACAGCGCAATCGAGATCAGGTAGCCGATGAAGAAGAACGGCTCGACGAAGGCGAACGCCAGGGTCGAGAAGAACACGCCCAGGAAGATGTTGAACATGCCCTTCTGCGCGTAGACCGTGCAGATTTCGACCACCCGCTTGCTGTCTTCCACCGAGGCCTTGGTCGAGCCCTCGAGCTTGATGTTGGCCTTGATGAACTCCACCGCGCGGTAGGCGCCGGTGGTCACCGCCTGCATCGAGGCGCCGGTGAACCAGTAGATCACCGCGCCGCCGGTGATCAGGCCGAGCAGGAAGGGCGGGTGCAGGATCGACAGCTTCGCGATCGCCGAGGTGTCGACCAGGCCATGCGTCAGCGCCATGATGATCGCGAAGATCATCGTCGTCGCGCCGACCACGGCCGTGCCGATCAGCACGGGCTTGGCCGTGGCCTTGAACGTGTTGCCGGCGCCGTCGTTTTCCTCGAGCAGCTCCTTGGCCGCCGCGAAGTTCACCGCGAAGCCGTACTGGCTCTGGAGCTCCTGCTGGATGTTGGGAATCTCCTCGATCTGCGACAGCTCGTAGACCGACTGCGCGTTGTCGGTCACCGGGCCGTACGAGTCGACGGCAATGGTCACCGGGCCCATGCCGAGGAAGCCGAAGGCGACGAGGCCGAACGCGAAGATCGCCTCCGCCACCATGATGCCGCCGAGGCCCCACGACGACACGACGTAGGCCACCGCCATCAGGGTCATGATGGTGAGCCCGAGCCAGTAGGCGCTGAAGTTGCCGGCGACCAGGCCCGACAGGATGTTGAGCGACGCGCCGCCTTCGCGCGACGAGGTCACCACTTCCCGGACGTGCGACGAGTGGGTCGAGGTGAAGACCTTGACGAACTCCGGAATGATCGCGCCCGCCAGCGTGCCGCAGGTGACCACGGTCGACAGCTGCCACCACAGGTCGCTGTTGCCGCCGAGCGTCGGGATCAGCAGGTACGACAGCACGTAGGTCAGCGCCACCGACACCAGTGAGGTGAGCCACACCAGCGACGTCAACGGCGCTTCGAAGTTCATCTTCACGGCGGCGGCGTACTTGCCCCTGGCCACCGCGTTGTTCACCAGGTAGGAGCCCGCCGAGGCGAGCACCATCATCACGCGAATCATGAAGATCCACACCAGCAACTGGACCTGGATCGCCGGGTCCTTCACGGCCAGCATGATGAACATGATCAGCGCCACGCCGGTGACGCCGTAGGTCTCGAAGCCGTCGGCGGTCGGGCCCACCGAGTCGCCGGCGTTGTCGCCGGTGCAGTCGGCGATCACGCCCGGGTTGCGCGCGTCGTCTTCCTTGATCTTGAAGACGACCTTCATCAGGTCGGAGCCGATGTCGGCGATCTTGGTGAAGATGCCGCCGGCGATGCGCAGCGCCGCGGCGCCGAGCGACTCGCCGATGGCGAAGCCGAGGAAGCAGGCGCCGGCGTACTCGCCGGGAATGAACAGCAGGATGCCGAGCATGAAGAGCAGCTCGACCGAGATCAGCATCATGCCGACGCTCATGCCGGCGCGCAGCGGGATGTCGCACACCGGAAAGGCCTTGCCCTTCAGGCTCGCAAACGCCGTGCGCGAGTTGGCCAGCGTGTTGATGCGGATGCCGTACCACGCCACACCGTAGCTGCCGGCGATGCCGATCAGACTGAAGATGATGACGATGGCGATGCGCGATGCCTCGAGCCCCGTGAGCCAGAAGTAGGCCACCATCACGGTGCCGATGAACAGCTCGAGGATCAGCAGGAACTTGCCCTGCTGGATCAGGTAGGCCTTGCAGGTCTCGTAGATGATCGCCGAGACGTCGGCCATCGACTTGTGCACGGGGAGGTTCTTGACCGCCGTGTAGGTCCAGGCGCCGAACAGCAGCCCCAGCACGCAGACGACCAGGCCCGAGAGCAGGATCTGGTGTCCCGTCATGCCGAGAAAGTCGCCCTGGTTGAGGTCGGGCAGCTGGATGTTCACTTCGCCGCCGGGGCGATGCGACGCCGCCTCGCCTTCCGGCTGCTGCGCCATCAGCGCCACGGGCCCCACCAGCACGGCGAGCCCGACGATCAGCCACACCCTACAAAGAAGTCTCGTCACCATCGTGTCCTGTCCTCGTACGAATCCGCGAGGGCAGCGCCATGCCGCCCGTCAGGAAAATCCTCACACCGTCTTCCACCGACAGGTCCGGAAACACCGCCCCGGCCCTGGGGTGAATCGCCACGTCCCCGAGATACAGATGATTGGTCGGCACGTACACCGCCACCATCGCTTCGGGCCCCGTCCCGCGATCCACCGTGAACTCTTTCGTGAGGAACCCGAGCACCCAGCCGCGCTTCGGGTCCTCGACCATCACGACCTTCTTGAACCCCGCCTCGTTGTCGGGCGAGAACGCCTCCACCAGCTGCTTGACGGGCGCGTACACCGTCTTGAACAGCGGCACGTTCAGCAGCAGCGCCTCGGCGCGCTGCAACACGCGCCGGCCGATCACGTTGGTGGCCACCGCCCCCGCGACCAGGATGAACGCGCTCGTGATCAGCACGCCCAGCCCCGGCACCTCGCGGCCGAGCACCCGCGTCGCCAGCGGCGTCGCGATGCCGTCCATGAACCGGAAGGTCCACGTGAGCGTCACGACGCTGATGAACAGCGGCACCGTGACGACCAGGCCGGTCAGAAAACTGCGCCGCAACCACTGCATCATGACGAGTGCAGAGTGCAGAGTGCAGAGTGCAGAGCTAAATGCATTTTGTCTTAAGTTCTAAACTCTAAACTCTTAACTCTAAACTCCTAGCTCCGGACCCGCGCGAGTAACCAGACCAGCGTCACCGCAGCGAGCGCGAACCGGTAGTAGGCAAACACCGCCAGCGAGTGCCCCGCAAGATACCGCACAAAATACTTTACCGTGACGTAGCCGACGACGGCGGAGACGACCAGGCCCACCAGCATCAACGTGACCGGCAAGCCCGCCAGACCGACGTCCGACAGCTCCAGCGCTTCCTTGGCGGCCGCCGCCACGATGGCGGGCAGGCTCATCAGGAACACGAAGCGGGCCGCCGTGTCGCGCCGCAGCCCCAGCAGCAGGCTCACCGTCAGCGTGGCGCCCGACCGCGAAAGGCCCGGCGAGAGCGCCGAGGCCTGCGCCACGCCGATGGCGAACGCCTCGCCGTACCCGAGCGTCCGCGCGTCGCGCGTCTTGCGGCCCAGACGCTCCGCCACCAGCAGGCCGACGCCGCCGGCCACCAGCATCACCGCCGCCACCAGCGGCGAGCGGAGCCGCGTCTCGATCACGTCGGCCCACAAGCCGCCGACGATCACGACCGGAATCGTGCCCGCGATAATCAGCCGCCCGAGCCGTTCCCACTCGCCGTCGCGGCCGCCGAGCGCGCCGGGCGCCGCCATGACCAGCTGCGCGACATCGGCCCGGTAGAAGGCCACCACCGCCAGCAGCGTGCCGACGTGGCACGCCACGTCGAAGGCGATGCCGAACCGGCCCGGATCCCACCCGAAGAACGCCCGCGCCAGAATCAGGTGCCCCGAACTGGACACCGGCAGGAACTCCGTGAGTCCCTGGACGACGCCCAGCAGCGCGGCCGACAGCAAATCCACGCCGTGACCGCTACGAGGCCTTGCGCGTGCCCGGCGGGCGGCCCTTGCCCGGCTTGCCGCTCACCAGGATCGCGATCGCCGCGGCGATGAACACCGTCGAATAAGTGCCGCTGATGATGCCGACGAGCATGGTAAAGGCAAACCCTTCGAGCACTTCGCCGCCGAACAGGTACAGCGACAGCACCGCCAGGAACGTCGTCCCCGCCGTAATCACCGTGCGGCTGAGCGTCTGGTTGACGCTGGCGTTCACCACCTGCTCCAGCGGATCGCGCCGCTTGGTGCGCAGGTTCTCGCGCACGCGGTCGAAGATCACGATCGTGTCGTTCACCGAGTAGCCGGTGATGGTCAGGATCGCCGCCACCACGTTCAGCGACAGGTCGTAGCCCATGAAGAACAGGAAGGCCAGCGTGACCAGGATGTCGTGGAGCGTCGCCGCGACCGCCCCAATCGCAAACGCGAAGCGGAAGCGCAGGCCGATGTAGATCGTGATGCCGGCAATCGACGCCAGCGTCGCGTAGATGCCTTTGCGCTGCAGGTCGGCGCCAATCACGGGACCGACCAGCTCCTTGCTGATCACCTCGAAGTTGCCCAGGTTGGCCTTGGTGATGGCGTCAATCACCGCGTTGGCGCCCTGCTCGAGCGCCGTGCCTTCTTCCTCGGTCCCGATCTGCGGCAGGCGAATCAGGATCTCGTGGTTGGCCTCGTCGCCGTAGCTCTGGATGACGTTCTCGCTGGGCAACGACGCCGCCAGCGCCGCGCGCACCTGGTCGACCGTGACCGGCTGCTCGAACTTCGCCACCACGATGGTGCCGCCCGAGAAGTCGATGCCGAGCGGCACGCCCCTGGTGAAGGCATACCCCAGGCCGCCCAGGATGATGAGCGCCGAGAACGCAATGGCGTGCCAGCGCCACTTGATGAAGTCGTAATTGGGGTTCGTGAAGATAGCCATACTAAATCGACAGCTTCGCGACCTGACGCTTCGACAGGGTCAGCTCGAAGAGGGTCCGCGACACGAAGTACGCCGTGAACACGTTGGACATGAGGCCGATGCTCAGCGTCATCGCGAAACCGCGGATCGGGCCGGTGCCGAATTGAAAGAGGAACGCCGCCGCAATGAGCGAGGCCACGTGCGTATCCAGAATGGTGAGCAGCACGCGGTCGAAGCCCGCGGCCACCGCCTGCTTCACGCCCTTGGACGTCGCCAGCTCTTCCTTGATGCGCTCGAAGATCAGCACGTTCGAGTCGACGCCCATGCCGATCGTCAGGATGAATCCCGCAATGCCCGGCAGCGTCATCGTGGCGCCGACATACGCCATCAGGCCCATCAGCAGGATCAGGTTGACCGCGATCGCCACCAGCGCGTTGAACCCGGCCAGCCGGTAGTAGAAGAGCAGGAAGAGCGTCACCATCGCCAGCCCACCGATGGCCGAGGTCACGCCGGCGCGGATCGAATCGGCGCCGAGCGAGGGGCCGACCGTCCGTTCCTCGAGATACGTCAGCGACGCCGGCAGCGCGCCCGACCGCAGTACCAGCGACAGGTCCTGCGATTCCTGGTTCGTGAAGTTCCCCGTGATGCGTCCCTCGTCGTCGATGCGCGACTGAATCTGCGGCGCCGAGACCACCCGGTTGTCCATCACGATCGCCAGCTGCCGGCCGATGTTGTTCTGCGTGAAGATGCCGAACTTGCGGGCGCCTTCGTTGTTCAGCGAGAAGCTCACCGCCGGGCGGTTGTTCTCGTCGAGCGTCGGGCGGGCGTTGCGAAGGTCCCGCCCGGTCACCGCCGGCACGCGCCGGACGACGTAATACCCGGTGCTCGCCGGCTGGCCGGGCGCCCCCTCGATGGTGCCCGGGAGAATGTGCAGATCGGGCGGCACGTTGCCGCTGAAGGCCGCGCGCGCCGCGGCCTCGTCCGAGAACGGGCCCTGCTCGACCTGCTTCAGCTCCAGCAACGCCGTCGATCGGATGATCTCCTTGGCGCGGTTCACGTCGGTCACGCCCGGCAGCTGCACCAGGATCTGATCCGCGGCGCTGTGACGGGCCACGATCGGCTCGGCGACCCCCAGCTCGTTGACGCGCCGCTCGATGGTCGTCAGCGCCTGGTTCACCGTGTCTTCGCGCAGCTGGACGACGATGTTCGGCTTGAGCGTGAACGTGTACCCGGCCGCGCCCGACGCGCGGTCGTAGTTCACCTCCACTTCGGTGAGCGCGCCGCGGAAGGCGCCGTCCTGCTCGGGCGTCACGCCCGTGACGGTGAACGACGTCGCGCCCGCGACAGCGATGCCGCCGACGGCGATATTCGCCGTCTTGAGCTGCTCGGCGAGCCGATCGGCCGTGGTCTGCGTCTCGAGCCGCAGCGCGTCATCGGTCTGCACGCGCATCACCAGGTGCACGCCGCCCTTGAGGTCCAGACCCAGCCGGATCTTCTCTCCAGGCGGGTAGAAGGACCACACCGCCAGCGCAACGACGCCGAAAATGACGAGGACTTTCCAACGAAGGTTCTTCGACATGGCTTATGGATTCGGTGCTTCGACGACGGGGGCCTGCCCCTGGTAGCCGACGATGGCGGCCTTGGAGATATCGACGCGGACATTCTGGGCGACCTGGAGTTGCACGACCTGGTCGTTGATCTTCGCGATCGACCCGAACAGCCCGCCCGAGGTCACCACCTTGTCGCCGACCTTCAGGGCGTCCAGGAACTCCTGGACCTTCTTCTGCTTCTTCTTCATCGGCAGCAGGATCACGAAGTAGAAAATCGCGAGGACGAGCGCGAAGGGAATCAGCTGGATGAGCGGGCTGACCTGTTGATCAGGCGAGGCGGCCAAGGCCAGCAGCAGTCCGAAATGGGGATCCGTCGTGGTCATGAAATCAACGCGCGGCGGGTAAAGGTCCGATGCAATTGCTGTCGCAAAACTTCGAACCTGCCGAACGCTATAGCCTCCCTAATCCGCCGCATGGTGTCAAGGTAAAAGCTCAGATTATGCAACGTGTTAAGGGTGCCTCCCGTCATCTCGCCGGCCATGTACAGGTGGCGCAGATAGGCCCTCGAAAAGTGCCGGCAGGTATAGCACCCGCATGCCGGATCGGCCGGCCCGTCGTCTTCGGAAAACTGTGCGTTCTTGATGTTTAGCGGGCCTTCGCTCGTCAGCAGCTGGCCGTTCCGGGCGTTGCGGGTGGGCAGCACGCAGTCGAACATGTCGATGCCCCGGGCCACCGCTTCGACGATGTCGAGGGGCGTGCCGACGCCCATTAAATAGCGGGGTTGTGCCGGCGGCAGGAGAGGGGCGGTCTGCTCGACGATCTCATACATGGTTTCGTTGGGTTCTCCGACGCTCAAGCCGCCGATGGCATAGCCATCAAACCCAATGGATACAGTGAGTTCGGCGCTTTTTTGCCGCAGATCTGGAAAGCTGCCCCCCTGAACGATCCCGAACTGCGCTTGAGTAAAGACACCGGGCCCGGCGTCCTTGAACTGAACAAACCGGTCGCGCGACCGCCTGGCCCATCGGGCCGTCAGCTCGAGCGACCGGTCGATGACCTCGGTCGTGGAGGGGAGCGGCGGACACTCGTCGAGCACCATCGCGATGTCGGACCCGAGGTTCGCCTGGATTTCCACGGTCTTTTCCGGCGTCAGGAGGTGGGCGCTGCCGTCCAGGTGAGAGCGGAAGTGGACGCCGTGCTCCTCGACCTTCCGGCGATCCGACAGGCTGAACACCTGGTAGCCGCCGCTGTCGGTGAGGATCGGCCGCGACCACCCGGAAAAGCGGTGGAGCCCGCCTCGTCGCGCGATCAGCTCGTCGCCGGGGCGGAGATAGAGGTGATAGGTGTTGCCGAGGATGATGGCGGCCCCGGCCTCTTCGAGGTCGCGGACGGTGAGGGCCTTGACCACGCCTTGCGTTCCCACGGGCATGAACACCGGCGTCTCGATGTCACCGTGCGCGGTGTGAATGACGCCCCGCCGGGCCAAACCGTCCGTGTGGGTCAGGGAAAATGAAAACATGCCGGGCTCCGGGAACCGGGCTCCGGGAACCGGATCTCATTTCGGAGTCCGGAGCCCGGATCCCGGCGCCCGACGTTCTATTATTCCAGTAATGAAGAAACTGCGCGTGGGCGTGATCTACGGCGGCCGGTCCGGGGAGCACGAAGTGTCGGTGACCTCGGCGGCGTCGATCTTCAAGCACATCGATCGCACGAAGTACGAGCCCATCCCGATCCGGATCGAGAAAGACGGCAGGTGGACTCTGGCGGATCGTCCGCCCGCGGCGCTTTCGGCGGCGGAGGTGATCCACCAGGCGCGCGTGGCCCCGGCCCGGCCGGTGCGCGCGGGACGCGACACGCTGCTGGCGCCGTATCCCTCGGACGACACGGTCATCACCGTCGAGCGCCGCGCCTCGTCCGACGGCGCCACGTCTTCGGACGCCGAGGGGGCGGTGGTCACCGGGCTGGGCCTCGACGTCGTCTTTCCAGTGCTGCATGGGCCCTACGGCGAAGACGGCACGGTGCAGGGCCTGCTCGAGCTGGCCAACGTTCCGTACGTCGGGGCCGGCGTGCTGGCGTCGGCGGCGGGGATGGACAAGGCGGTGATGCGGGTGTTGTTCGCGGGCGCCGGCCTGCCCCTCGTGGCGTGGCGGGCCTTCGTTCGCGCGGAGTGGGATCGCGATCGTCGGGGCATCCTCGCGGATATCGACAAGCTCGGGTTCCCGGTGTTCGTCAAGCCGGCCAACCTCGGATCGAGCGTCGGAATCTCGAAGGTCAAGGGCAAGGCCGAGCTGGTTCCGGCCATCGAGCTGGCGCTCGAATTCGATCGCAAGGTCGTGGTCGAAGCCGGCGTGGTGAACGCGCGGGAAATCGAATGCGCGGTGCTGGGGAACGAGGATCCCGAGACCTCGCTGCCCGGCGAGATCATCCCCTCGCGCGAGTTCTACGACTATGAGGCCAAATACCTGGACGAAGGGTCGCGCTCGGTGATCCCGGCGGACCTCAAGCGGGCCCAGGTCGCGACCGTGCGGCGGCTGGCGATCGCGGCGTTTTGCGCCATCGACGCCGCCGGCCTGTCGCGCGTGGACTTCCTGCTGTCGAAGGACACCGGCGAGATCTTCGTGAACGAGATCAACACGATGCCGGGCTTCACCACGATCAGCATGTACTCGAAGCTGTGGGAAGCGAGCGGCGTGAGCTACCCGGCGCTGGTCGATCGGCTGATCCAACTCGCCCAGGCCCGCCACGCGGAGAAGCAGCGGCTGCGCACGAGTGCGCTCTGATCATGACAAGGCAAAAGGCAGAAGGCAGAAGGCAGAAAGCCTGCGGTCTTGTTTCTGCCTTGTGCCTTCTGCCTTTTGCCTTGACCACAGGTGGAGAGCCACAACGAGGCATCACAGCCGCAAGCGTCGTCGCGAAGGCCTACGACACGATTCTCGATGCGGACTTCGATCGGCTGGCCGCCGACCTGAAGACGGTGTGCGGCCCGGCGCCGCCGGTCGCGTGCCTGGGGCTCGAGGCCCTCAGCCTCTGGTGGCAGATCCGGCTGGACCCGGAGAGCCGGGCGCGGGATGCGGCGTTTCTGGCCAAGACCAACGCCGCGATCGCCGAGGCCGAGCGCCTGACGGAGGCGGAACCGGAACGCGCCGAAGCGTGGTTTTACCTGGGCGCGGCCTACGGCGTGCGGGCGCAGTGGCGGGTGCTGCGGGTCGAGCGGCTGGCGGCCGCGCGCGACGGCAAGCGGATCAAGGTGTCGCTCGAGCAGGCGCTGGCGCTCGATCCCTCGATGCACGATGCCGAGTTCGGCGTGGGCATGTACCGCTACTACGCGGACGTCGCGCCGGCGTACCTGCGCTGGCTGCGCTGGCTGCTGCAATTGCCGGGGGGCAACCGCGTGGAGGGGCTGCAGCAACTGGAGCGCGCCGCGCGGCAGGGCGAGCTGGTGCGCGGCGAGGCGCAGTACCAGATCCACGTGCTCTACCTGTGGTACGAGGAGCGCTGGCGCGACGCCCTCGCGATCGTGCTCGACCTGCAGTCGCGCTACCCGCACAACCCGCACTTCCGCCAGATCGAGGCGGAGATCCGCGACGTCTACTCCCACGATCCGGCGGCGAGCCTGAAGGCGTCGGAACAGCTGCTGGTCCTCGCGCGGTCGGGCGCGGTGCAACGGGCCGGGCTCGCCGAAGTGGCGGCGCGGCTGAACATGGCCCGCCAGTTCCGCGCCCTCGGCCAGCGCGAACGCGCCCTCGAGGAGCTGAACGCGATCATCGCGCTCGCGCCGTCGGCGCCGGCCGGCGCGCTGGCGCGCGCGCAACGCATGCGGCGCGAGCTGAGGACGCCGAGGACGCCGGGTTGATTTTTCGGAAAGCGAGCCCGCGAAGATCAACTCCGGCGTCCTCACTACAGATCCGTCAGCGACTGGCCGACACGTCTTGATGAAGGTGTGTGTGGATCGAACGATGGGTGCGTTTGTTGACAACGACAAACGCTTTGTGCTTGACAACCTGCGTTTCTCATCCATAATCTACATCTGGTATGAGGGTGGAGGGCTCAGGCCACTGGTTGTGAAGCAGTAAAAACTGCGAAGACCTAAAAGACAATCAGCGGTTGCCATCAGGCAGAGTCACCCCCCATCAGGAGAGAACAATGGCGAAGAAGGCAAAGAAGGCGGCGAAGAAGAAGGCCAAGAAGCGCTAGGCCGCTACAGGGGCGGTTCTCACAAACTGCCCCACCCTTTTCACCAAGACCGCGCACCCCACCTCTCATTAGGAGACGCAGGGCGCGCAGCAAGGCGCGAAGAACGTCGGCATCGGGGGCCGAGTGCCAGGCGGCAGAGGCCACGTGATGCGGCGGCAGGTTCTTCCGTATAACCCAACCTGAAGGGGGGGATTACAGATGGCTAAGAAAGCAAAGAAGAAGGCGGCGAAGAAGGCGAAGAAGCGCTAAGCTTCACCCGCCAGAAGGTTAAAAGGGGGCGCCGGGCGCCCCCTTTTTATTTGGCAATTACTGTCCAATCCAGTTGACCCCGTCCCAGACGCGAATCCGCTCGATCGTGTCCCACTGCGACAGCGCGTCGACCACGTCCATCCCCGACACCACCTGCCCGAACACCGTGTAACGCCCATCGAGGTGCGGTTGCGGTGCGTGCGTGATGAAGAACTGGCTGCCGCCGGTATCGGCCCAGTCGAGGGCCATGCCCACCGTGCCGCGCAGGTAGGGCCGCTGGTTGATCTCGTCGCGGATGGTGTAGCCCGGCCCGCCCTCCCCGTCGCCGCGCGGATCGCCGTCCTGCACCACGAAGTCGGGCACCACGCGGTGCAGCTGCACGCCGCGGAAATAGCCCTTCCGGACCAGCGCGATGAAATTGGCCACCGTCCTCGGCGCGTCGAGCACGGCGAGCTCGAATTGAATCGTGCCTTTCGACGTGTCGATGTATGCGGACGGCGAGAACTGGGGCGCCACGAACGTATCCACCGCCGCCAGCTCGGCCACCAGCGGCGGCGGCGCGGGCCGCATCGGCGACAGATCGGCGGCCGGGTCCATCCTTCTCAAGTGCTCCGCGGCCCGAAGCCTCACGGCCCAGTCCTTGTCGGTCAACGCCCGGGTCAGCACCGGCCGGGCCGCGGCCGGATCCACGGCGACCAGCGCGTCGAGCGCGGCCGCGCGGGCCACGTACAGGCCGTCGCGACCCGCGAGGGACACAGCGTCGGTCAACGACTGGACGGCGCCCGGCGGTTTGAGCGTGCCGAGACCGCGCGCGGCGGCCGCGCGCACGACCGGGTCATCGGCCTTGAGGCGCGACACCATCTCGGCCACGGCGTTCGAGGCGGCCACCTTGGCCAGCCCGTCGAGCACCGAGGGAATCACCCGCTGGTCGGTGTCGCGCAGCATGTTGGTGAGCGGTATTTCGGCGCGGTCCTTTCCGAGGTCGGCGACGGCTGAGGCGAGCGCGGCGCGGACCGACCAGTGGTCATCCGGCCCAAGCGACGAGATGGCGCTCACGAACGTGTCCACGTCCGTCTTCGACAAGGCGGCCAGCGCGGCGGCCCGCATCGAGGGCCATGGCGAAGAGGCGAGATCGATCAGCAGGTCAACCGCGGCCGGCGCCTTGAGGGGGCCAAGCGCCGTCACGGCTTCGAGCTGCAGGTTCGGTTCGGTCTTGGCGGCGGTAATGATGCGGACGAGCGACGGCGCCGCTTTCGGATCGCCGATCGCCGCCAGCCCGCGGACCGCCTGGATGCGGATGGCCGCCGGCTCGCCGGCGTTTTCGGCGATGGCCAGTAGCGGCGCGAAGCCGCGGGGATCCTTCGCCGCGCCGAGGCCGCGGGCCGCAAACGACCGGGTCAGCTGGC